>CAMXOH010000058.1 GCA_947245485.1 uncultured Clostridia bacterium
AAATATCCCTATTATTGAACTTAACTGCTCATAATGCGCCCATAACTTTTTCCCGTTTCCCGCCATTATATAAAACTAAACCCCCTTAATAATGCAGTTGAAAATACCGCTATGAACGTAAAAGTTAGATTTTCATTCGTATTCTACCACTTCTATACCGTTACTGTCAAGTATGCCCATAATAAAGCAAGTAACGGAGTAAACTGCAAAAGTTTACTCCGTCTTCATTTTAATTGTTTAAGTTATAAGTTATACTGTTTCCAATTATTTGTTTTATTCGGTTTTTATCTTTAACCGAATACTGTTCAATTATCGTGCGCGGTCCTTTCTTACCGTTTGCTTTTCTTATCGGCTGTTCACAGAATATTAATATCGTAAAATATCCTTCTTTTATTGTTTTTATTTGACTATATTCCAGTTCAAATACTATTTTATCTTTTATCTTTCTTACTAACTTATTTTCCATATATACGTCCACTTGATTTATATATATGTATATAACATAGATAAGTATAATTATTATTACTATTGAAAAACAAAAGCAGATACTTGAACTGATTACATATCCTAATTTATCTTCATCTGTATAATCTTTTACAAACACTGAAACAATCATACCGATTGAAAAACCGAAAAAAAATGAAAATAATATTATTCCACTAACGCAACCTAAAATAAAAATTATTTTAGACTGTTTAACTTTATAACCTGTTTCCAACAAAAACCTCCTTTAAGGTTTTATTAAATTCCATGGAAATATAAATATATTTCTTATAAATGTATTTATTGCCATTGCCCCTATATTTGCGCCTAAATAATTAGCTATGCCGTAAAAAATTCCTTTCGCGCCGAATTTCCCTGTTTCTGATATAAAGAAATCTTTTCCCGAATTTATTACACTGAATATTCCGTTACCGGGTTTCAACCAGTTGTATAATCCTGATGCTCCTAATGCCGCCCCTATACCAAAACTAAATATTCCCTGCGTAAACATCAATGCACCGTTCTTTAAGGCATCTTGAAAACTTGTTTTTTCACCAGTTATAAAATGTTCTATATAATAAGCTGCAATTCCGCCGCCAAAAGTACCTACTGTTGTCAACCCAACTGTACCTATTATATTAGCTAACGTTGCCGTCATTCCGCCTACAACCAAAGCACCGCCAACCATTGAAACTGCGCTTAATATAGTGCTTTGTACAAACGTGTTTGCGAAAGCCGCCAAACATTCTTTTGCGCTACCGCCTTGCGCCGCTGTTAACGCTGCATGTGCTCCCCCGAAAACTAATCCCATAACCATTGCAGTTAATAATATTGTGAAAAACCCTGTTCCCTCAGGGTCAACGTTCATTACGGGGTTATTGCCGCAATAAGCGTAGAGGTTTAAGCCGTTTATTACTCCCGGTTCGGCGTAGTCTACGCTGTCCATATTAAGGAATCTGCCGATATACGGGTCATAGTAACGGGATTTAAGGAAGTATAAACCTGTTTCCGTATCGTAGAAGTAACTGCGGTATCTGAACGGGTTCAACGCGCCGAGCGTGCTTGCTTTGCTTCCGCTTACGGTATGGTTGCCCCACGCATCGTATACATATTTTACCACTTCCGTACCGTTACTGTCAAGTATGCCCGTGATATTGTTCTGTATATCGCGCTTATACACATACCACGCCCCGTCTTTCTTGAACCCCGCTACCCCTATATGGTCGTAGAAGTATTCCATTCCGTCGCTGCTCGCAATTAGTTTATCCGCATAGTTGTAATAGTATCTTACGGTATTCTTCTTTGTCCTTCTGCCTCTTCCGTCGTATTCGAACGTAGTTTCTCCGAACTTTTTAAGCCGCTTGCCTTTCTCCCACGTTAAATCCTTGCCGCGATAAATCGTAGGATTACCCAACGAATCATAAGTAATAAAATGTCCTTTTTCATCTTTTATCAGTTTACCTTTATTGTACTGATAATTCGTTATTTTAGTTTCCCCGTTTGAACCCGAAATTACTTTCTTACTCAGTATATTTCCGTTACTGTCGTAACTATAATAATACGTTTCATTTAACAAAGGATTATATTCGTATGTCAGTCTGCCAAGATTATCGTATTCGTACACGCATCTGTTACTTCCGTTTTTGCTTATGCCTGTTATGTTACCGTTTAAGTCGTAACTGTAATCTAAGTATTCTCCGTCCGAATAACTCATTTTGGACGGCAGTATACTCTGTTTATAAGCATTTCTCGAACCGCTTGAAGTGGGCACACTCGCATACTCTTGTTTATAACTTATGGTTTCCGTCAGCACCTCTCTTGCGTACGAACCGTATTTTATTTGTCTGCCCGTATATCTGCCCAACACGTCGTAGTTTACATAAAACCTTTCTTCTCCCGCTTTCACGCTTAAAAGTCTGCCGTCGTACATTTCGTCATACGCATACTCGTAAGGGATTCCCGTTCTTCCGCTTTGGTGTATCCTCAGTATTCTTCCCTCTGAATTATACTCGAACAGTGCAGAATACGTAGTTGTATCGTTTTCCGTTACTTCGTACTTACTAACATTTTCGGTTTTTCCATAAGTATATTTCGCTGTTTCACTCGACACTTCGTCCTTTTCTGTTTCTATCAGATGGCGGTCTTTATATTTTGTATATATCTGTGTAAAACCGTCATAATTTACGTTTGTCCAAGTATTTGATTTATCAGATACGCACATAGAATATCCGCCGTTAGCGTTATGTGCCGTTACCGTCGTTTTATCCGAAATATCATCGTAAGTTAACTTGTATAATTCCACATTATCCGCTTTAACGTATGATAACCGCCTTTGTCCGTCGTAACCGAACGAAAACGAATTTTGAGGACTGGATGCAGACATTAATTCGCCATTAGAATAAACCATTATATTATTATTCTCGTCACCTGATAATGTCGTCGCTGTGACTATTGCCGTCTCAAATTCAGCGTCGAGCATATAATCCGTAAAACATCCGTCAGGCATAGTTACGGACTGCAAGTTATCGTTTTTGTCCCAAGCGTACTTCATTTTTTTTAGTCCCGTTGCGTCCGTTTGACTTATCACGTTCCCATAACCGCCGTATACCGTTTCGTTTACAAAAACTTTCGAAGGCGCCAAACTGTTATACTTCAATACAGTTATTTTATAAGTACTATCGCCGTTTTCATATATGTACTCTTCAATATCTTTTCCCTTAGTCGTTACTCTGTCAGTATAATAACTTGTGCGTTTTTTTAGGCGGTTATCGGTATAATATTCGTATTCTACGATTTGTTCGCACGAACTTTCACCTTCCGTATTCCCTTCGACTATGTGTATCGAATATAAGCTATATCTAATACTTTCTTTCGTCAATAAGCCGTTTCCGTCATAAGTATTTGTCTTAGAATAATTTAAATAATTATCATAAGTTCCGTCCGAATCGACAATGTGATTTCCTGTGGTTTCGTACGTCGGGCGGTTATATTCGTCAAATGTACAATCCTTATATTCACTGCCATATACGTCCCTGTAAACGAAACTCGAATACGGCGTTCTATATAACAGCGATTTTGGCGCTATATAAGTTTTTAAAGTATACTTATTATTGTTCGTATTAAAGGTATAAGTACGTTTTTCCGCATACGTTACTACCGAACAGTTTTCCCTGTAATACTCGGACAGCATTACTGTATCGCCGTTTTCTTTGAATTTGTAATATTCATTATCCCCGTCTTTATACTCGATTTTAACGGTATCGCCGAATGTAATTTTCTGGCTTAACATTGCAGGGTTAATTGCAGCTATTTCCGACGGTATTCTCGATAGCGTTGACTGCGTAGTTACATTTACTTCCGTATCGCTATTTGATATTTTATGAAGATATCCATCCGCAGACGATACGCTTAATAAATTTGAATCAATGCTTATCGTTAATATTTTTCCGTCAAATTTTGTTATTTCCGTTAAATTATTGCCGTTATATCCGAATAATACGCTTTTTCCGCTACTTACGCTTTTAATCATCGACAGATGATTTGACGAATCATAAGTGAAATTATATGTTTTCTTTTTCTTACTAAAATAATCACTACCTTCAACTAACTTAGTTATTTTTGAATTTGTATCATAAGTAATTTTTGCATAGTTTTTGTTGTTGTCGCAAACAAATACAAGATTTCCCATATAATTATAACCTTTCGCAGTCACACCGTTATAAAGCCAACTGAACGTATAATTCATAATCCTATCCGTATCCGTTAAAGATTTTAATTCGTTATAAGCACTAAGATTTTGCGCAATAACGGGCGCGTGGTCCAAAAGCACCATACCTGCCACATAATAATCGTCAAATTTTTTACATAAATTAAAGGAACTATCCATATAATCGCTGTTATCTAAAATATGAGTTACGTTTACGCAATCGGTGACGTTTTCCGAAATATTTAATCTAAAACTATTGCCGTAACTGCCCGAACCTTTATTTTTTTGATATACATGCATAGGTTTATATCCAATAAAAGACTTTTCATTGCCGAAATAACCTATTGTGACTTCCGTCTTCTTTTTAAGTAAGTCCGTTCTAACCGTGATATTGTCCGGCAATTCAAAGTCTTTATAGCAGTGCATTTCTTCCGTCGGGTTGGTTGCCGAAGCGGTTGCGACTGTCATTTCTGCCGTTTGCGCCGCTTTTTCCGCTACGTTTACTTTTTCGGTTTCCTGCATTACGCATACTTCTGAGGAAACTTCCGCCGCTTCTATAACGGCTTTCTTTTCTTCCTCTTTCTCTTCCGCGCCGAGCGTCTCCGCGCTCCTCAGCTCTTCCGTGACTTCTTTTAACTGTTCGATTAAATCTTTTAATTTCTTGTTGTTCATTTTTTTACTCTCCTTTTTTGTTTTTGAAATTAATTCTTTTGCTCAGTTCGATTACTTCTTCTATTCTTTCAGCCGCCGCTTCGATATCGACGCTTACTCCGCTTTCTTGCGAAAGCTCTTTCAGTCTTTCCAGCACAAACCGCTTCTTTTCTTCGCCGCTTCCTTTGCCTGCTTCCGCTATTTCCATTAGCGCTGTTATGGCTTCGTCAAAGAGCGCGTCTGCAAGCGTTTTTTTCTTTACCGCCAACGCCCTTACAAGCCTGACGGTAAACACTACGCACATTGCCGCAAGACTTAACGCCGTGCCTATAAAAGATAATAACAATTCCGCATTTTCCATTTTTACCCCCTTTCCTTATTAAACATACGTTTATTATACCCCCTTAAACCTGACAGAAACCGTCCACTTTAATTAAATAAATTTAAGTTTTTTGTTAATTTTTATGTAACCGTTTTGATTTCCCGTTTTTTTTGCGCTTTTCAGAGCATAAAAAAACAGACGGAATTTAACGCAAGTTAAATTCCGTCTGTAAAGACTTAATTTGATTTTTTTTGAAATTATTCTTCTTCCTTGGCGCCGCTGTTGCCGAGATACGTTCCGAAATAAATTTCCTTTTTGCCGCGTTTCGCGCCCGAACCGCCCGAGGACGAGCCGCCGCGTTCTCCTCTTCCGCCGCTTCTGTCGCCGCGTTTGAAATTTCTGTCGCCCCTGTCGCGTCTTCCGCCTCTGTCTTCGCTTTTGCCGCCGAAAGGCTTTCTGTCGCCGTAACGCAATCCCTTGTCGTAAGGCTTAGCGTTATTGGGGATAACGGCTATATATCTGTTGGGTTCTTTTCCCTCCGAAACGGTCTTTACTTCCGCATTGTCCGCAAGCGCGGAATGGATAATGCGTCTTTCATAGGGGTTCATAGGTTCGAGGGTCATTTTTCTGCCCTTTTCAACAGCTTTTTTCGCAAGTTTTTCGGCAAGGGTTTTAAGCGTTTCTTCGCGCTGTTTGCGGTAATTTTCGCAGTCTACTACGACTTTTTTATAATCGTCTCTGCCGATATTCGCAACCGCGCCCGCAAGCGTCTGAATAGCATCCAGAACGTCGCCGCGTTTACCGATTACTCTCGAAGAGTTTGTTGTCTTTATTTCAATTTCTACGTGTGTATCTTCGCTTACTATTTCGCTAACCGCCGAAATTTTGAGTATTTCCAAAAGTCCGTCTACAAATTCAGCCGCACGCTGAGCGTCCGAACCTTTCTTTTTAATCTGCACTTTTGCTTTTACCGAGCCGAAAATCTTTTTCTTGCCTTCTTCGAGAACAGTCACTTCGGCTTCTTCAATCGTAATGCCGAGTTCTTTAAGTCCTTCCTCGATAGCCGCGTCCACCGTCTTGCCGGTGAAAACGTTGTTTTCTTCCATTTTACTTTAACCTCTTTCTGTTATTCTGTACGCGTTGTTTTTTGGCGAAACTTTCCGCCCCGCGCTTTGCAAAACTTACGTCCATTGCTTTGTTTATTATCAACGTAGTTATGAGTCCGTACAAAGTATTCGTTATCATATACAGCGAGAATGCCGCGCTGTAAAAGAACGAGAACGCGCCGTAGATAATAGGCATCATTATCAGCATCCATTTGTTCGTTCTCGCGCCCGAACCGTCAACCGTGCCGAGCTCGCTCGAAGCCTTTTGTGAGCGCATGGAAATGAACTGCTGTAAGAACATAAGTCCTATTGCAAGCACGATTAATACAAAATATCCGTTGAAAACTTTTCCTTCGAGTTTACCAGCTTCGTTCTTGTAGCCGTCCCATCTCAGATAATGGGTAACTTCGTCGTAAGATTCTTCGTATGAATTGTCGAGTCCCGTACCCGCTCTCGAAATAGTTGAGCTGAACTTGCTGAAATTGGGTACTTCCTTATTAAGCATCGAGTCGGGATACCAGATATTCCCTACCCAGATAAAGCTGTTTCTGTTCGAGCGGTAGTAGTCCGCCGCCGCCTTTCTTGCGTGTTCGCGCACGTAATTTCTGACAACCGACATTTTTTCGGCTTCGTTCTTTATATCGAAGTCGTTGGGTTGGGCGAGCGTCTTGAACGCTTCGAAATCGACAAAATAAGCGATTTCACCGATGGAATTGTCCTTTTCTTCGATTAAAAACCCTTTTTCGTTGACTGTTTCGCCGTTTATGTTTTTAAGAACAAACTCATTCACGCTTACGTTGTATTCTTTAACCATATCGTTATAAGTGGAAAGATTTGCGTATTGAGAATAAGTTGAAAATGCGCTGAACACCGTCATGAATATGACAAGCGTAACAATCATCGGAATGCAGGCGCCGAACATTGAGATACCGTTCGCCTTTTGCAGTTCCATAACTTTTTGGCTGTACATTGCTTTGTCGTTTGCGTACTGTTTTTGCAGTTTTTCCATTTGCGGACGCATACTTTCCATAAGCAACGACTGCTTTTTCATTTTTACCCTCGAATACACATCGAGAGGAAGAACTACCGTTTTAAGTATAAGCGTAAACAGTATAACGCCTAAACCGACTATGCCCACGCCTTCGATAAGCCACTGAATAATTTTACCTATCCAGTTAAGATTTTTCACGTTTATCGGGTCAACTGCAAAATCTATGAAGTTTGTGGATACGTCGAGTAAATTAAAAATTTCCACTAATCAAATCACCCATTTTAATTTAAAATAATTTTCGGGCACGGGGTCGTACCCGCCTTTGGAAAGGGGATTGCACCTTAAAAGCCGCCAGCCGCCCATAATCATCCCAGCTATAACTCCGTGATTGTTTATAGCGCGAAGCATATATTCCGAACAAGTAGGACTGTAAAGACAGGTATGCCTTGAAAAATGCTTTTGATAAAAAATTATAAGCCGCATTAAAAAGCTCTTGATAAACGGTCTGAAAACGTACCGTCGCAATAATTTAAAAAACTTTTTCAGCTTTTTCCGCATTCGTTTACCTTTTTAAAACAGCATAAAAAACTTTGTTCGAACGCTTTAAAAGAATATTCCTCCGACACGCGCGGAAGAATTATAATACTGTAATTTTTTTCGAGCGCGCCGCAGGTTTTGGAAAACGCTTCGCGCAAAAGCCTTTTTATTCTGTTGCGCTTTACCGCCGTTCCGTGTTTTTTGGAAACAGCTATTCCCATCGACAGCTTGGACGACGGAAAAAACAATAAAGTAAGACAGGGGGAAAATACCCTTTTTCCCCTGTTGAATAGCTTTTGAAAGTCAGTATTTTTTTTTATTCTCGTATATTTCACTTAGACGGAATTACGCGGAAAGTTTTTTTCTGCCCTTATTTCTTCTGCGCTTCAATACCTTTCTGCCCGCGGTCGAAGCCATTCTCTTTCTGAAACCGTGTACTTTGCTTCTCTGTCTTTTTTTAGGTTGATAAGTTCTTTTCATAATTTATTTCCTCGTTTTTATAGTTTGTTTGAATTGATTTCCGTCTCTTGAAAATACGTAAAATCCTAAATATTTTATCTTAACTGCGCTCGGCTTGTCAAGCGTTATTCGCAGTCCTTACGGGTAAAATTAAATACAGCCTGTCCTTATTTTGCTCGTTTTCGCACACGAACGGCATTATTTGGCTGTTGAAATGAATAACTATTTTCTCTTCGCTTAAAGCGTTGACTGCTTCTATTATGAACTTGGAGTTCATAGCTATTCTTATATCCTTGCCTTCGATTTCCGCTTTTACGGGTTCCTGCACGTTGCCGAGTTCGGAATTGGAGCTTATTTCTATTTTATCGCCGCCCACCTCGAAAATAATAAGACTGTTTTTGTCGTTTCTTACAAGAATTGCGGCTCTTTCTATGCTCGCCTTTAAAGAAGCCTTGTCCACTTTAACCGCGGTTGTAAAATCTTTGGGGATAATATTGTCTTTCTTTATAAAATCGCCGTTGTAAAGTCTTGAAGTAAGCACCGTATTTTCGGCGGATACGAGAATCATTCCGCGCTGGACGAAAATTTCTATTTCGCCGTCGCCGTCCGGAATCATTTTATCGATTTCGTTTAAAGTTCTCGCAGGGCAAACTATTTCCAAATCGCCTGTGGAAGAAATAACTTCGCCCTTAATCGTAGCAAGTCTGAAACCGTCGAGAGAGGTTACGCATATTTCTTTTCCCTTTATTACGAACTGGCATCCCTTTAATATCGGACGTGAATCGTCCGAAGCGCAGCAGAACGAAGTGGAAGAAATAAATTTCTTTAAATCGGCGGTCTTTAATTTGAAACTGTTTTCATTTATTTGCAAATCTATATCGGGGAAAGATTCCGCGGAAAGAATCTGCATATCCGTCTGACTGTCGGCATAAATGATATTCATTTTCTTGGCGTCTGAATAGAGTGTAATCTGCACTCCTTCGAGCTTTTTAATGAAATCGGAAAAGACTCTGCCCGTAACGCAGACGTCTCCCTCTTCGTAAATTTCGCCTTTAATGGTTTTTTGTATGGTAATTTCGCCGTCGGTGGCTGTGAGAATTATTTTATCGTTTCTCGCAGAAATTTTAATACATTCGAGTATTGGCGCAACCGTTTTGGTAGCGCATGCTTTTACTACTTTTAACACAGCGTCGGATAAATCTATTCCTTCACAAACAGCTTTCATTTAACTTCCCTCGTTGATTGATTTATTTTAATATTTATTAAAAAGTTATATAGTATTTATATTATTATAGGCGGTGTAATTGTGGAAATCTTTGATTATTTCCGTCTATTTTGCCATTACATTATTATAATAACAAAATAATGAGTAAAAAGCAACAAAAATAACTCTTGTTTAGAGGTGGAAAAAGATGAAATTTAAGGTTGATAATTTAGTTGAAAAATTGTGGATGAGTGGAAGATTTTCTGAAAATAAAAACATGAAATTTATTTAAAATATAAGAGGAAGAAGAGAATTAAACATATACACAGCATTTTTTTAAATTGTGGAAAAAACTTGCGGTGGATATGTTTTTATGATATAATTTTTTTATGCATTATGAAAAGTATCTCGAAATTATAAAAGGTTCGCATTCGGTTAAATTCAACGAATTTTTCAATTTACTGAACGAGCATAATAAAATTTGTAATTTAACTTCTATTTGCGACGAAAAAGGAGTTATTTATAAACATTTTCTTGACAGCGCTGTCGGAGAAAGCCTTTTTCCGCAGGGCGCAAAAGTTGCCGAAATCGGTTCGGGCGGAGGCTTTCCGTCCATTCCCATTAAAATTATAAGGGACGATTTGAACTTTACTTTAATAGAAAGTACGGGTAAAAAGTGCAATTATTTAAAAAAAATTGTGGATAAACTGTCTTTAAACGGAGTGAACGTGCTCAACGTGCGTGCGGAAGACGGGGCGCATATGCATAATTTGAGGGAAAAATTCGACGTTTCCTGTGCAAGAGCCGTGGCGCAGCTCAATACTCTTGCCGAATACTGTATGCCTTACGTCAAAGTCGGAGGGTTGTTCATCGCTTATAAAGGCGACGCCGCGGAAGAAATCAAGGCGGCTGAACGTTCTTTGTTTGTTCTCGGCGGAGAGATTGAAAAAGTTATAGAATACGAACTTCCCGAATGCGGAAAACGCACGCTTATTGCGGTGAGGAAAGTGAAGTCAACTCCTTTAAAATATCCCCGCGGGCAGGGCAGGGAAAGGAAGAACCCGCTGTGATTAAGGTATGCGCTTTCAGCGGTCACAGAAACCTTAAAGGTTTGGACTTGGATTATAATCTTCTCGACAGGGTGATTTATAACCTTATAAAGACGGGTGCGGAAAATTTTCTTTGCGGAATGGCTATGGGTTTCGACTTGGCGGCGGCGCAAAGCGTTTTGCAGTTCAGAAAAAAATACAAAATAAGTCTTACCGCCTGCATTCCGTGTGCCAACCAAAGCGATACTTTTTCCGAGAGCGCAAAACTTTTTTATTCCGAAATTTTGAGCGCCTGTGACAAAGTAATTACTCTTGCGCCCGAGTATTTCAGCGGGTGCATGCATGAGCGCGACAGATATATGGTAAACAACTGCGATACGTTGGTTTGTTTTTTGAGAAGACGGTACGGCGGTACTTTTTATACCGTAAATTATGCAAAGAAGCTCGGTAAAAAAATTATAGAACTATAAATCTTTTTACATATTAATCAAATATAAATAAGGCGCGTAAGTATTTGCAGTACTTATGCGCTGTTTTTGTGTAAACGAAAACCCCGCATAGCGGC
>CAMXOH010000059.1 GCA_947245485.1 uncultured Clostridia bacterium
CTCTCCAAAAAGCGTCCTTTCTACACAATGGACGACCCCGAAGACCCCGAAGTTACGCTCTCTTTCGACCTCTTGTTCAGAGGAATAGAAATTACTTCGGGCGGACAGAGAATACACGACTACAACGAACAGGTTGCGAAAATGAAAAGACTCGGTATGAATCCCGAAGAATTCGAAACCTACCTTATGCTTCATAAGTACGGCGCGCCCCCTCACGGCGGACTCGGACTCGGACTCGAAAGACTTACAATGCACCTTCTCGGCTTTAAAAACGTAAGATACGCGGCAATGTTCCCGAGAGATATTAACAGAGTTACTCCTTAACGGCTTTAATAAAATTTAAAACCCCCGAGCGGTTAAAAACCGCTCGGGGGATATTTTCTGTTTAAATTCATCCGGAAAATTTACCGCAGATTTGTCCGCTTGATTTGGTAATATCCGAACCTCCTCCGCAAGCAATGGCGCCGCTGTTAAAACAACCCGTAAAACGGCTTGCCGAATAACTCGTACATTCGCCTGTAATGCCGCCGCTGCAAGCGAACCCGCCGAGAGTTACGCCGTTAGCCGTAACCGCGCCTGTATTTATACAATTCAATATATTTACTTTGCCGCAGTAACCGACTATTCCTCCCGCTTTTGCATTGCCTTTGCTGACCGTGATATTCGCATTGTTGACGCAATCTTCGATATTTCCTCCGCCAGACATTTCGCCGAAAATCCCGCCGCAGTAACCCGAACCGTTGTTACTGCCCCAACTTGTAGTTCCGCGCACGATAGTGACGCTACCGTCCACCCTTACGTTGCTTACTCTGAGCGAACCGCCGACTGCGGAACCCGCTACCGTACCCACGTTGGTATAAGCATCACGGTTATTATCGCTGGTTATCGAAATATTTACGTTACCGAATGAAACGTTTTTGACAGTCGCGTTATTGACTTTCGAAAAGAAACCGATTAACACCGTACTTTTGTAAGTACCGTTCATCGTCAAGCCTTTTATCTGATGGAATCCGCCGTCGAAAACGCCGCTGAACTCGCCCATTGCGTTCCAAACTCTGCTCGAAATATCTATATCGCGTATTAAAAGATGTTTTCCCGTTAGCCTGTTATTAATCGCTTCGAGTTCACTGCGCGTACTTATGTAATTATAATCCGTGTACTGCGAAACTTTTGCCCAACGCGCATAAAGAGTTGTTTCTTGCGTAATACACCAACTGCCGTCGGAAACATATCCTTTAACGTCTATGAAAATCTTACCCGTGCCGTCGGTAATCTGAATTCCTGCGGAATTATACCACCCCAAAAACGTATAGTACACTCCCGCCGACGCAAAATCGAGCGCGACGGACGAACCGTATTTTACCGTCTTGCCCACACTCGGAACGGAAGGCGTTTCTTTCAGCGCTTCCCCCGAACTTACGTAAGGATTCAGACTGTACGTTATGTTTATAAGGCTCATCTTTTCCCAAGCATTTCTCGCGTCGACTAAAACAGAATAATTTTCCACTTTGTTCTTCTGTCCTGTATCGAGCGCCTCATACGCGTTCTCCGCCGCCTTTATTAAGTTTTCGTATTCGATTTTAACGACGCCTATTGCGTCGATTAATTTCATCACGTTAAATACCGCTCTCGCGTCGGTAAGCGCAGTATAATTTGAAATTTTATTTTTCAATTCTTCATCGAGAGCCTCGTATTCCCGTTCGGCTTTCGAAATCTTGTCGCCGTCCGCCAAATCTACGTTTCCTATATCGTCGATGAGTTGTAAAACGTTGAATACAGCTCTCGCGTCGGTGAGTTCGGAACGGTTTAAAACTTTGCTCTTCTGCAATGACGTTAACTGCAAAAATTCTTCTTCCGCCTGCGCAATCAATGCGCCGCTGTCGAGAGTTACCTCCCCTATGCAATCGATAGCCGACATAACGGCATAGACACTTTTAGCGTCGCTCAACAGAGTATAATTTATAACTCTATTCTTTTGAGTTTCCGTAAGTCTTTCATAACTCTGTTCGGCAGCAGTTATTAAATCCTGACTTTGAAGATTGACCGTACCGATATTCTCTATCGCTTTAATTACGTTATAAACTGCTCTTGCATCGCTCAGTACGGAGTGATTGTTTATTTTAATTTTAAGTTCTTCCGCTAATTCCGAATACGCCTTTTCGGCTTCGATAATTACCTTTTCGCTCTGAACGGTTACGGCGCCTATCAAGTCTATCGCGTGGATTACGTTGTAAACCGTTCTCGCTTCCGTAAGTAGAGCGTAATTGTATATTTTTTGTTTTTGGGCATCAGTCAGTCCCGAATAAACTTTTTCGGCTTCGAGTACCGCTTGCCCGCTTCCTCCCGTTACTGTACCTATATCGTCGATTGCTTTTAATACGCCGTATACCGTACGCGCTTCCGTTAATTCCGAATAGTTGGATACCTTTGTTCTCTGCGCCGCCGTCAGCGTATCATACGCAGATTCCGCGACAAAAATAGAGAGAGCGCTATTCAGATTAACCGAACCGATTTTGTCGATTAGCACAATTACATTGTATACCGCGCGCGCAGTTTCCAGCTCCGAACTGTTGGGCACTTTTTCTTTTTGCGAAGCAGTCAGCGTATTGAATTTTTGCTCTGCCGCCGCAATTAAATTTTCGCTATCCTTTCCGACTTCGCCGATTGCCTCTATTAATTTCGCCGCATCGTAAGCCGCTCGCGAGTCTGAAAGAAAACCGTAGTTAGTTACGCTTTCTTTTTGTATTTCTGAAAGTCGCGCATATTCTCTTTCGGCGGCTTCAATTTCGGCGCCGCTGTTTAAAGTTACGCTCCTAATAGAATCTATACGGAACATAACGTTATAAACGGCACGCGCATCTACTAAATTTTCGTAATTTATTACTTCTTTTTTGTTTTCGTCGCTTAAAGCCGCATACGCTATTTCCGAAGTGATAATCGCATACGCACTGTCAAGCGTAACAGTACCTATCGAATCGATTAGCGTAACTACGTTGAATAACATTTTTGCAGTAGCTAATAATTGCAAATTATCAACGTAAGTTTTCTGGCTTTCCGTAAGCCGAGCGTATGCTTCTTCCGCGACTGAAATTGCTTTGCCGCTATCTTGATGCACTTTGCCGATAAGTTCTATAAGCGAAACGACTTCACCCGCAAAAATCTTATCCACACCTATGCGCGCGGCTGACATAGTAGAATAATTTGCTACTTTTAAACGCTGTTGTTCAGTTAAAGTCAAATACGAGGTTTCCGCCGCTTCGATAGCCGCAAGGCTTTCTGTTGTAATATCTTTATCTATAACGGAAATAAGCGACATAGTTCCGTATACCGCCCTTGCGTCCACAAGACTTTGATAATTGGTTACTTTTTTCTTTTGTCGGTTATTCAGCTCTTCATATGAATTTTCCGCCCGAATTATCAAATCTTCGCTTTTGAGCGAAACTTCGCCGATTGAATTAATTTGTTCGGTTACTTCGCCCGCTATTTCGGTATTTTTCTTGTCGACGAACCACATGCCGCCGAGCGCCGCGGAAACACAGCAAATACACGCCGCCAAACCGCCTGCAATTATAGCGGCAATGCGCTTCTTCTTGCTTTTTAACCTGTACGTATTGTAATTCGTTCTTGGATAGATTTCCGTATTGCGTTCTAACTGCGCGCTTTTCACTCTTTTAAATTCGGCATATTCGGTATCGTCCGCATACTCTAACGCATTTTTAAATTCTTCGAATTTATCCACGCTTTTACGGGAGGCAACGATATCGTAGTTGTCAAACGCCCTGTAACGGCACATAAGCAATCCCCAATACGCCTTTGCGTTCCTCGGATTGCGTTCGGTTATTAGTTTGAATTTAGCTTTTGCAACTCCGAACTTTTTTTTCTTAATCGCCGTATACGCTTCTTCGAATAAATCTGGAATACTGATTAACTTTTCTCCGCACGCCGATTTCGCGCGTTGCAAAATTTCATCATGCCAACCTTTTTCGTCTACGTCCACCATCTGGACTTTACGCATAGCTTCTTCCGGCAATTTTTCGGGAGCGACTTTACTCTTAGGGCAAGCAACGGCGATAACTTTTGACGCGTCGGTTTTGCTAAACGCGATAAAACGTTTCCATTCGTTTTTCACCCAAGGCGAGTTGATATTTTCGAGAGAAGACGAAATAACAACCATAATTTTAGCGCTTTGGAGCGCGGAATATATATGCGGCTCCCAACCCGCGTTGCCGCGCAGAGATTTTTTGTCTATAAACGCTCTCAACTTGTTGCGCAATAAAATATCGTAAACTTTATCCGCCCATTCCGACTCTTCCGTTTCTGCAGTATAACTACCGCCTTTATGCTGCTTGTAACTTATAAATACGTCGTAATTGGGAATTTTTTTGTATTCGTCGAGAACGATTTGCCTTCTGTTTTCTACGCGTTCGGCATCTTCCCGTCTCGATTTGGACAGTCTCGAATAATACTCGCTTTCCTTTATCGGTTTATCGGCCTGCGGACAGAGAAAAGTTGATACGTACTCCCCTTCCGAATTTTTTATGTAAATTATTTTGTATTTTGCAAGAAGGGCGCACCAGTTAGCTTCGGAATTAGACGGATTTTTAGCCAAAATTTTATTACAGTCTTCAAGCGCGCCGTCAAAATCGTAATCTTCGCGCTTTGAATTTGCGGAGTTAAGCAATATGATTTCATCTTCCGAAACTTCCGTCTGAACAAATACGTCTCCGCAATAACGACAGACAAATCCATCGTCCGTTACGTCGACTATTCCTCCGCATTTCGAACACTTCCTTTCCAACACTTTCATCTCTCCTATAAACGTTCAAAGTTAAATATCTTAGTAACAATTCAAACCTGCGCGGACGATAATTAAATTTGAATTAAGCGGGATAGTATTTATAATCGGGAACCGAACCTTTTACACCGCTTACCCCGTTGTCGCCATAATGATTATTATGGTGCGCGTCACCGCGTTTGCCGCCCGAAGCAGTATTCTCTTCGGTAGTTCCGTTCGTGCAATTTACTCCCGACAAAAAGTAATTTATTTTTTTAACAGAGTCGTAAACCACTTTACCGCCGTCGCCGCTTTTGCCGCCGTCGCCGCCGTCGCCGGAATTGCCGTATCTTGCGCCGCTGTAATAGGAGTCACCGCCGACGCCCCCATCGCCGCCTTTACTGCCTTTGCCCCCTTTTATAGAAACGCCTGCGCTGTAACCGTTTAAATCGGAAACGTTTTTTATTTCTATGGCAGTGCCGCCCGCGCCGCCTATGCCGCCGTCGCCGCCGTTTCCGCCGTCGTCAGCCTTTCCGTCGTTCTTTGCCCAGCCGCCCCTTCCGCCTTTACCGCCGAAGCCGCCGTTTCCGGCAATTACGTTGATTTTTGCGTTTGAACTCGGGTTCAAAATTATTTTGTCGCTGTGAATTGCCGTGCCGCCGATACCGCCCGTACCGCCTTTGCCGCCATGCCCTGCCGTTGCAGCTCCATCGCAATAGGAACCTTGTCCGTTTCCGCCGACGCCACCCGTGCCGCCTGCACCGCCGTACAGGTAAAGTTCACCGTAACTTATGAACTCGGAACGCGGCGACTTCACCGCCGTTCCTCCCGCTCCGCCAGTGCCACCGAGAGAACCCGATTTCGCCCAGTTTTTCCCTGTCGCCCAATTACTGTTATAATCATAACCTTTACCGGTGCCGCCCGTGCCGCCCTGTCCGCCGCGTACAATTAAAGTAGCGTTGTTTACGACTTCTAACGAATCGTCGGCTTGAATAGCGCAACCGCCTGCGCCGCCAGTGTCTCCCGGTACGCCTTGGGTCGGACTGCCGATGCCTGTGCCGCCTTTGCCGCCGCTTATTTCCACGGAAGCCGCAGACAATACTCTGATTAAAATATTTTTACCGACGATAGCCGAACAACCGTTGGTTGCCGCACTGTTGCCGGTCGCCGCTCTTCCGTTGCCGCCGCGTACGGAACAAGTTCCGCTGAAAGCAAGCTCCGTCGTATAAGCCGCATTCACATCGTTACAGTTAATCGCAACCGTATTCGAAGCCGCTGTCATATTAAAATTGCAAAGTTCT
Source organism: uncultured Clostridia bacterium (assembly GCA_947245485.1). GTDB lineage: Bacteria > Bacillota > Clostridia > Christensenellales > Borkfalkiaceae > Coproplasma. Next base: position 6,076 of record CAMXOH010000059.1, read on the forward strand.
AAATAAACGTTAGAAGTCCTGCTTTCGAAAACGATTTTAAAATTTGAATAAGTCTTGTTTCTATCGCCTATAAGTCCGATTCTTTTAGACGTAGAAGCCACTTTGAACTCCGAAAAACCCGAACTTACAGACGAAACGTTGTATCTTACTATATTGAAATTTTTAAACAGCGTTCTGAATTTTACTTCGGTTGCGTAATCGATTTGCTTATACCCCGAAACCGTTAATCCGTCTATTTCGGCGCGTCTCTTTGCATTGTTAAGTTCTTCTACCATATTAGCAGAATTCAATAAAAGATAATTATAGTTAGTTCCCTTACTTAACGTAAAACTTCCTTCCGATGCAACTACCGTCATAACGTTATAAATCGCATGCGCCAAGGAGAGTTCTTCACGGTTGACGACTCTGAGTTTTTGTTCCTCGGTAAGTGCGTTATACATCGACTCCACCGCAGAAATTTCCGAAAGGCTGTCAAGCGTAACCCGCCCTATATTTTTAACGGCGGAAATTACCCCGAATATCGTTTTCGCATCTTGCAGTAAATAATAATTGCCTACAAGAAGCTGTTGAGAGTGAGTCAATGAGTCATAGGAAGATTCCGCCGCCTCAATCGCCTCGCCGCTGTCTGCCGTAATTACGCCTATGTCGTCTATCGCCTTATATGCTTTGTATACGGGCAAAACCTCTTTAAGTAAAGCGAAATTCGATACAAGTCTCTTCTGCGCCGCAGTAAGTTTCGAATACTCTCTTTCCGCAACGGTAATTTGCTCTACTGTTTCAGGGGAGACGAAAGTTTCAATTTTGCTTATTTCGATTACAACGTTAAACGCCTTTACGATATTGTCGTAATCGGCGTAATTACCGACTAAAACTTTTTGTTCGGGACTTAAACTTTCGTAAGCATTACCAGCGCGTTCAATATCCGCGCCGCTGTTTACCGTCACTTCTTTTATTCCGTCGATAATTATAACGGCTGTATAAGCCTTGCGCGCGTCTGCAATTACGGCGTAGTTGCTCACTTTATTCTGCTGGATAATATTGAGCTTGGTATACTCTGCCTGTATTTCTTCGATTAACGAACTGCTTTCGGGTAAGACGACTGTAATTTCGCCGATTTTTTTAACCACCGGATAGACTGCTTGCGCGTCGGAAAGTTCCTCCGAGTTGGAAACCCTGTTTTTTAACTCTGCGTTCAAATCAGAGTAGAGATTATCCGCCGTATTCAGCGCGTTGACGCTGTCTACGGTTATAGTGCCGATATTGTCTATTGCGAACACAACATCGTATACGGCGCGCGAAGATACAAGAAAAACATAATTGGAAACGAGGTTTTTTTGCGCGGAAGTCAGCTTTCCGTACGCGCGCTCCGCGGACTCGATTTTTTCAGCGCTTTCGGCGGAAACCAAATCGTCGATTTTATTTATTTCCGTAAACACGGCGTACGCGCCGACTAAATCTTTCAGTCTCGAATAATTGCCGACGACAAGTTTTTGCTCCTCTGTAAGTCCGTCGTACGCATTTTCCGCGCCCTGTATACTCAATCCGTTTTCTGCGACGACTTCTTTGATTTCGTCTATAAGGCAAACTACCGCATATGCGGCGCGGGCGTCGCTCAACAATTTGTAATTGCTAACTTTCGTTTTTCTTATGCTGCTGAGATTTGCGTACTCCGCTTCGATACTTTCAATCACCGAACCGCTTTCGGGCATTACCGCGCCTATCGAATTTATACTTGTAATTACGGGATAAACCGCAATGGCGTCCGTCAATTCGGAATAGTTGCAAATCTTACTTTTCTGTGAGGGATTGAGTTCGTCGTACAGCGTTTTTGCTATATTGATTAAAATACTGCTTTCTGCGGTAATCGTACCTATATTGTCGATTGCTTTTACGGCGTCGTAAATACAGCGCGCGTCAACCAACTTATCGTAATTGGTTACTTTATTCTTTTGCGCCTGCGTAAGAATGCCGTACGCGGTTTCCGCCTCGATAATAGATTCTTCGCTGTCGATTGAAATAACCGAACCTATCGCGTTTATTTTTTCCATAACCGCCGCGGACAGCAAAATATCCACTTTGTTCCGCGCCGCCGAAAGAGTACCGTAGTTCGATACGCCTGCTCGCTGTTTTTCGGTAAGAGCAGAATACGCCTGTTCCGCTCTCTTTATTTTCGTTTCGCTGTCCGGCTCCACTTCGCCAATGACGTCGATTAAAGTCATAGTGTCGAATATCGCCCTCGCGTCTACAAGAACGTTGTAATTTTCGACTAACTCTCTCTGTTCCGCGCTCAAAGATTTATATGCGGTTTCCGCTTTTAAAATAGCCTGTCCGCTTTCAAGCGTCACTTTACCTATTGCGCTAATCGCATTAGCGGCGTTTAACGCCTCTTTTGCGTTTTTCAGAATATTGTAATTAGTAACCGACTTCTTCTCTTCGTCGCTCAACGCATTATATAATGCTTCCGCCTTGGCAATATCCTCCGCGCTGTCCGCCTTTACGGTTTTAATTTTGTCTATGAAATAGATACATTCTTCGGTTTTATCGCGGGTATACGTTGCGAAATTGACAGACGGATAACTGTTTTTAAGGGTTGCTAACGCCCTTTCCGCAACGGTTGGCACGCGGACGGTAATTCCTTTCGGAACGTTATCGAGCGCTCCTTCCTCAAAAGTTGCACCGCTTAATATATCGAGAGTCAGCTCTTTCAGTCCGAAGCAACCGCCGAACGCATTTGAGCCGAGGTGAATTATGTTGTTAAGTTGCAGGCTTTTCAGCGCGTAACAGTTTTCAAACGCGCTTTTACCGACAGAAAGTCCCGAGAGAGAAAATTCCTCTATTTCCGAATCTTCGTCTACGCCCAAGTTGAATGAAGTAAGGGCGTAACAGTTTTTAAAGGCACGTTCGCCTATGAAAGGGCATTCGCTTGCTATATTGACTTCTTTAAGTTTTTTATTGTTCTCGAACGCTCTCTCGCCTATCGACTCTACGTATTCTCCGAGGGTTACGCTGAGCACCGCGCTGTTTTTAAAAGCGCCTGCTTCAATAGAAGTTACGGGTTTGTTTTTATAAATATCTATTTCGAGTTCTTTGACTGCAACGTTGAAATAAATCGATTTACCCGTTACAACCGCTTTACCGTCCTCTGTCTTGTAGTTTACGGGATATACGGCGCCGATAACAGAATAAATAGAAAACGCGAGTACGGCGCACGCACACAGCGAAGCAAAGACTTTTTTAGCCGTCCTTACAGGCTTGCTCGTCCTTAAATACAATTCTCTGTTTTCACGGGAATAACCGTTTAAATTGTGTTCAGTCTGCGCTTTTTGAATTTTTTCAAAATATTTCTTTTCGTCGGCGTTTCCTTTATCGTACGCAAGCTGAAACTCTTCGTATGCCGTAAGCGCGCGTCTGTGAGCTACCAAATCGTAATCGTCAAAGGCTTTGAGTCTGCATTTAAGCAAACCCCAATGAGCCATTGCATTATCGGGAAATCTTGAAAGAATATCTTTATAATTTTTCTTTGCTCTGCCAAATCTGTTTTTGATAATATTTGCCCTTGCTTCTTCGAATATAGCGGGAATGTTAGCAATAAGCGCGGGTCTTATGCGTTTTTCCAAAAAATCTTGTTTCCAATCTTTACCCGTTATATCTAAGCTCTGCGTTTTATTAAGCGGATAGGGCAAAATATCTGCGGGCGCGCCGTTGACAAGAACGGGAATAATATCTTTTTTTGACGAATCCATTTGCCCGAGCGCATAAAAACGCATCCACTCGTTCTTTACCCAACCCGAATTAACGTTTTCCTCAGAAGAACAAAGCACCACCATAGCTTTTGCGGTTGTCAGCGCCTTATATATGTGCGGTTCCCAACTCGCGTTATTCTTACCGAGACAGGCGTCTGCATAAAACACGCGCAGTTTACTTTGTTTGTCGTTTTCAACGTACCTGTATCTTTTTAAAAGCTCGTAAAATTCCTTTGCTTTTTCGGCTTCCGGCGTGAGCGCATTCGGTTTATTCAGTTTATGTTTTTTATAGCAGATAAAAACGTCATAACTCGGACACCTTTCGTACTGTTCCAATACGTTTTTGCGCACTTTCTCAATTTCATCCGCAAGGCGTTTTCTGTTATCGTCGAGCTTTTGATAATATTTGCTTAAATTAATGGGAGTTTTGTTTTTATCGGGCGCAAGAAAAGTAGGCACGCGCTCGGAACGGGCGTCGCCGCGTTCCCTGTCCACGACGGCGTATTCAGCCATAAGCGCGCCCCAAAGCGCTTCCTGATTATCGGGAAACTTTTCAAGCAGTTCATTGCAAATTTTCAAAGAACTTTCAAAGTCGTACTCGTCGAGTCTTTTTGTTATTGCGGTGTTGAGTTTGTCTATGTATTCGGATTCTATAACTGCATGCTTTTTACCGCAATTGGAACATACGTATCCATGATAAGGAATATAATCGTATTTATTTCCGCAGCCGCATTTAAACGATATTTTTTCAAGTTCATATCCGCAATGTTTGCAAACAAATCCTTTATAGGTTATGTATTCATTATCGGCATTGCATTTCGGACATTTTATTAATAATCCCATATTGTAATCTCCCGCTAACTTCCGCTTTTGTGTTAAAAACCTTTATAATTCCAGATAGTTTTATAACGCTTTTTTGATTTTTCATTATCGCAAATATTCCAATTTTCGTTCCAATTTTCGGGTTTCTTATTTGCTCTGCAATAAATTATAAGTTCAAGCGAACACCCAATAAACGCATAAGCTCCGATACTTGTTACACTGTTTGGTATGGTTATACTCTTCAAGGAACCACAATATCTGAACGCTGCCCATCCGATATTTGTTACACTGTTCGGTATGGTTACGCTCGTCAAAGACTCACAACCCCAAAACGC
>CAMXOH010000060.1 GCA_947245485.1 uncultured Clostridia bacterium
TGTTCGTCTTTTCTAGATTGCTTCGTCACCTACGGTTCCTCGCAATGACGACAATACAGCAACGCTTCCGCTTCTATTTTGCCTCCCCGCATAACGGGAGGTTGTCTTTTAGCAAGACGAACGCCCTGCGGCGCACAGTGCGCAGCAGGGCGTTGAAACTTATTTCAAATAAATCAGTTCTCTTCGCCGTCCCCGTATTCTTCCTCATCATATGTTTCCTGCTGATAAAAATCGAATACTTCCTGCAAAAGCTCGTCGTCCTCGATAGGTTCGAGAACGCCTTCCTCTTCCAAATAACGGAAAATGGCAACTTCGTCCTCACCGATATTTTCGTCGGGTTCCGCCGCAAGCAAAAGCGCGTATTTTACCCCCTTGTACTCGGTAACGTCCAAAAGACGGAATTTTATGACTTTACCGTCGTCGTCAATAAGCTCGATTAATTCGTCGTCGAGTTCTTCTTCGGCTTCGTTAAGTTCTTTTTCGCTCATAATTAAACTCCTTTTTTATTTATTCGGTTAAGAAACCCGTCGAGTATGTTCGCCGCCGCAAGCGCGTCCACGTAATTTTTACGCTTTTCGCGGCGCATCCCCTCGCTTATCAAAGTTTCATGCGCCATTTTCGTGGTAAACCGCTCGTCCTCGCACACAATCGGGATATCGCACCGCTCTTTGAGCGCTTCGATAAAACGCTGTGTCTTCTCCGTCTGAACGCCTTCGCTTCCGTCGAAATTGACGGGCAGTCCGCAGACGATGACGGTTGCGCCCTTCTCCCTTGCTATTCGGGCAAGCGCGGCAACATCCTCTTTGAAACCCTTTCTGAAATACGTCTGCGAAGGCAGAGCGTAACTGTTAAAAGGGTCCGATACGGCGACTCCTATACGTTTGTCGCCTATATCAAACGCGACGTATCTTTCCATAACGCTTAGAGTATAACACATATATTTTATAATTTCAACCCGAAAAGCAATATTGCCGCGTATAAACGCGGCAATATTTTAAGTCGGTTAGTTTTGACTTTCCAACTTTTCGAGCTTATTGTCGATATACTGCTCTGCTTTCTGCATTAAATCGTCTTGATTCTTCTTGACGAGATTGCGGAGCTTGCAGTTGTTAGCGACCATAAGCGCGCCGCCCGCCATACCGAGGGCGACACCCAATACAAATTTCTCCACTTTTTTCTCCTTTGGTAAAGGGATATAAATCCCTTGCTATAAGTATGCGGAGTTGTATGCCGTTTATAATTGTAAAAATTTTCAAATTATCGGTAGCTTTACTATTGAATATGCAAAAACGCTGTGTTATAATTACGGCGGAACTGATTTATTTTCTTTGTTCATGGGAATAATTACAAACGCCGCAACGCCCGCACGCCGACGTAAGCCGCGCCGAAGCGCGTTAACGCGTTAAATATAATATAAAAGGTAAGGAGAAATAAATGGCGCACAACGTAATAGCCGAAGCAAAAAGATGCTTGAACTGTAAAAATCCTTTATGCAGAAAAGGCTGTCCCATAAACACGCCCATTCCGCTTATGATTTCGTCGTTTTTAAACGGAGAAATTCAAAAGGCGGGCAAAATGCTGTTTGACAACAATCCGCTTTCCGCCGTATGCTCGGTAGTATGCAACCACGGCAATCAGTGTCAGGGGCACTGCATACGCGGATTAAAGGGCGAACCCGTGGAAGTTTCAACGATAGAAAACTTTATCTCCTCCCACTACCTCGACAGCCTCGAACTTGAAAAAGGACCTTCGAACGGTATAAAAGTAGCCGTCGTCGGCGCGGGACCCGCAGGAATCACAATCGCCATTAAAATGGCTCAGCTCGGCTACGACGTCACCATATTCGAGTCCAAAAGCGAAATAGGCGGAGTTCTGCGCTTCGGAATACCCGAGTTCAGACTGCCGAAATCCGTAATCGAACGCTATGAGGTTCTTTTAAGGAAACTCGGCGTCAAAATCAAATTCAACGTAACAATCGGTAAGGCGTTCGGCGTGGAAGAACTTTTCCGCGACGGATTCAAAGCGATATCGATAGGCACGGGCGTCACCTGGCCCATTGCGCTGAACATAAAGGGCGAAACGTTGGGACACGTGCATTACGGCGTACACTTTTTGGAAAGACCCGAAGTTTACAGCCTCGGCAAGAGCGTAATAGTCATAGGCGCGGGCAACGTTGCAATGGACGCGGCGCGAACGGCTTTAAGGCGGGGCGTGAAAGACGTTAAGATAGTAGTCAGAAGCGACAGATACACGGCAAGCAAAGAAGAGAAAGAATATGCCGAAATAGAGGGCGCGGAATTTATCTTCAATAAAGCGCCCGTGGAAATTACGGACGAGGGCGTGCTTTTCGCCGACACGGTTTGCGACGAGAACCACCGCGTTATCTCCGTCTCCGACAAACCCGAACTTATGAAAGCCGATACGGTAATGATATGCGTTTCGCAACGCCCGTCCAACCTCATTCTTACGCAGACGCAGGGACTTGAAACCAACGAACGCGGACTTGCGATAATCAACGAGGACGGCTCGACTTCCCGCCCCGGACTCTTCGCTTCGGGCGACGTTGTGCGCGGAGCAAAGACGGTAGTAGAAGCAGCTGAAACTTCCAAACGCGTTGCCTTTGCAATGGACAACTATTTAAAGAATTTACCCAAAGATTGAAAATAGCTCAAGTTACAAGGCGCCCGCGGCTTCTGCCGCGGGCGCTCCTTTTTATATATCAGTATTTTTCTCTCTTACCATAAGAGGTATGGAGAAGTTCGTGCGCCTTATGGCTGTTAGGCGAACCGAAATATTCCTTGTACAGAATTTCGACTGCGGGGTTATCGTGCGAGGCGCGAAGTCTGCTGTCCTTGTCGTAATCATATAGCGCCTGCGCGCGCACAGCCTTCAAATCTATATTGTTTCTCACTTCGTCGTGAACGTACGGTTGCCCGCCGCCGTTTATGCAACCGCCCGGACAAGCCATAATTTCGACGAAAGTATAGTCCTTTTCTCCGCTCTTAATTGCCTGAATAACATTTCTCGCACTTCCGAGTCCGCTTGCGACGGCAACTTTAACCGTCTTGCCTCCTAAGGAATACTCCGCTTCCTTTACTCCCTCGGTGCCGCGCACTTCCTTAAATTCCAAGGGCGCGCCGCTTCCGCCGAGCTTATAAGCCGCAGTGCGCAGAGCCGCTTCCATTACGCCGCCCGTCGCGCCGAAAATCGCGCCCGCGCCGCTTGCCTCGCCGAAAGGCATATCGTACTCGCTCTCCGCAAGGTTGACGAAATCTATGCCCGCTTCCTTGAACATTTTCGCAAGTTCGCGCGTCGTCAGCGCGGCATCGGTATATTTTCCGAGTTCTTCGCGCGTAACTTCGTACTTCTTCGCCGTGCAGGGAATTACGGAAACTACGTAAAGATTTTTAGGATTAATTCCGTTCTTTTCGCAGTAGTAAGTTTTAAGCACCGCGGAGAACATTTCCTGCGGGGATTTACAGGTTGAAAGGTTGGGCAGAAGTTCGGGTTCATAGTGTTCAGCAAACTTAATCCAACCGGGGCAACAGCTTGTGAACATAGGAAGTTTTCCGCCGTTTTCAAGGCGCGACAAAAGCTCGTTCGCCTCTTCCATTATAGTAAGGTCCGCGGTCACGTCCATATTGAAACATTTCACGTCGCCGAGCTGTTTTATGGCGGAAACCATTTTGCCTTCCACGTTCGTTCCTACGGGCAAGCCGAACGCTTCGCCGAGCGTCGCCCTTACGGACGGCGCGGTATAGAAAACAACCTGCTTGTCGGGGTCTACTATCGCGCCCCATACGTCGGCTACGGCGCTCTTTTCATACAGTGCGCCGACGGGGCAGGCGACAATGCACTGTCCGCAGTTAACGCAGGGCGTAAACGCGAGCGAAACGTCGTACGGCGAACCGATAACTTTTGCGTAACCCCTGTTCTTGGGTCCGATTGCGCCGATTGTCTGCTGTGCACAAGCCGCGACGCAACGCGTACACATTACGCACTTGGAATTATCCCTTACAACCGAAGCCGAAAAGTCGTCTATGGGCTTCAAGTCGTGGTCCGTGCCGAACCTGTCCTCTTCCGCGTTATATTCGAGTGCAAGTTTCTGCAATTCGCAGTTCATTGAACGCACGCAGCTTAAACACTTTTTCTTATGCGTGGAAAGAATTAATTCGATAGTCGTCTTTCTCGATTTTCTTACCTTGGGAGTATTCGTTCTGACTTCCATTCCCTCGGAAACGGGATAAGTGCACGCCGTTACGAGTCCCCTTGCGCCCGTCGCTTCGACAAGGCACATACGGCAGGAACCTACGCACTGCACGTCCTTTAAATAGCATAGCGTGGGTATGCGCACGTTGGCGATTTTAGCCGCCTGCAATATGGTTGAACCTTCCGGAACGCTAACGGAAATACCGTTGATTTTTAAATTTACCATTTTCTCCGCCTCACTTTTTCACTATTGCGCCGAACTTGCAGTGCGCTATACACTGCCCGCACTTAATACACTTGGTAGTATCGATTGTATGCGCGCTCTTTACCGCGCCCGAAATTGCGTTGGCGGGACAGTTACGCTTACATAGCGTACATCCCTTGCACTGAACGGGATTTATGTAGTAATTGAGCATAGATTTGCATACGCCCGCAGGACATTGCTTGGAATAGATATGTTTTAAATACTCGTCGCCGAAATGTTTCATTGTGGAGAGAATGGGATTGGGCGCGGACTGTCCGAGCGCGCACAGCGACGAACTTTTCATATGTTCGGCAAGTTCGGTTATTTTATCGAGGTCCTCCGGTTCTCCCTTACCGTCCGTAATTTTCTTCAATATATCGAGCAACCGCTTTGTTCCTATACGGCAGGGCGCGCATTTGCCGCAACTTTCGTCCGCGGTAAATTCGAGATAGAACTTGGCTATATCTACCATACAGGTATCTTCGTCCATTACGATAAGTCCGCCCGAACCCATCATAGAGCCTATTGCGGTAAGATTGTCGAAGTCCATACCGACGTCGATATGCGTAAAAGGTATACAGCCGCCCGAAGGCCCGCCCGTCTGCGCGGCTTTGAAACGTTTGCCGTTCGGCAAGCCGCCGCCTATATCGTAAATAATTGTGCGAAGCGGAGTACCCATAGGCACTTCCACAAGTCCTACGTTATGAATGTTTCCGCCGACGGCAAAAACTTTCGTTCCCTTGCTCGTAGGGGTTCCTATGGACGAGAACCATTCCGAACCGTTTAAAATTATGGGCGCAACGTTCGCCCACGTTTCAACATTGTTCAACACCGTAGGTTTACCGAACACGCCGCACTGCGCGGAAAACGGCGGACGGGGACGGGGTTCGCCCCTCTTTCCCTCTATGCTCGCCATAAGCGCGGTTTCCTCGCCGCAGACGAACGCGCCCGCGCCGAGACGGACGTGAATATCGAAATCGAATCCGCTGTCCAGTATATTTTTACCCAGAAGTCCCAACTGCCTTGCCTGCCCGATTGCAATGTTAAGCCTTTCCACCGCAATGGGATATTCGGCTCTCACGTAAATATAGCCCTCCTGCGCGCCGACGGTATAACCTGCAATCGCCATAGCTTCGAGAACGGTGTGCGGGTCTCCTTCAAGAACAGACCTGTCCATAAACGCGCCGGGGTCTCCCTCGTCCGCGTTACAGCAAATATATTTAACGTCGCCCGCCGCCTGTTTCGTCAACTGCCATTTGAGTCCCGTGGGGAATCCCGCGCCGCCCCTGCCGCGCAGTCCCGCCGCCTTGATTTCGTTTATGACTTCGTCGGGACTCATTTCGGTGAGAACTTTCATAAGCGCAAGATAGTCGCCCGCGGCAATCGCTTCCTCTATGCTTTCCGCCGCGATTACGCCGCAGTTGCGAAGCGCGATACGCATCTGATGTTTATAGAAAGGTATTTCCGCGAAAGGAATAACGCTTCCGTCCTTGTTGACTGTATCGGCGTAAAGCAGTTCCTTTACCGTTTCCCCGCCCTTGACGAGATGCTTTTCGGCAACCGTTTTGGCGTGTTCGGGAGTTATCTGCGAATAGAACGCGCCCTCGGGGTAGACTATCATAATTGGTCCGAGCGCGCATAAGCCGAAACAACCCGTCTTTACTATAAGCACGTCGTCTATGCCGAGTTCTTTAAAACTGTTTTCAAGCTGTTTTATTACTTCCGCCGATTTGGACGAAGTGCAACCGGTGCCTCCGCAGACGAGAACCTGTTTTCTGTAACCCGTGTTTTCGGCAAGTTTTTCCGCCTGTTCGCGCACTATCTTTCTTACGTTTATTAAATCCGCTTTTTCCGCGGCGATTTTTTTAAGCTGTTCGCAAGTCATCTATCTCTCCCCCTCAGTCTTTAATATACCTGTCGAGAATACCCGCCACGTCTTCCGCTTTGAGTTTGCCGTAGACTTCGCCGTCAACAATCATAACGGGCGCAAGTCCGCATGCGCCGACGCAACGGCAACTTTCTATGGAAAATTTCTTATCGGGCGTGCATTCTCCGCAGGAAATGCGCAGTTCTTTTTCGATAGCTTCGAGAATTTTATCCGAACCTTTTACGTAGCACGCCGTACCTAAGCAAACGCTTATGCGGTGTTTGCCCTTGGGCATAAGCGAAAACTGCGAATAAAACGTAGCCACGCCGTAAACGTCGGAAAGCGGAACATCGAGCTCTTCGGCTATAACCGTCTGCACTTCCGCGGGCAGATAACCGTAAATATTCTGCGCCTCGTGAAGAACGGGCATAAGCGCGCCCTGTTCGTTTCTGTTAGCGTTTATGCAGTCCATAAGCCTGCTCATCTGCTCCGCAGTACCTTCAAAAAGTTTTTTTGCCATTCGCGTCTCCTATAAATAAAAAATTAATCGATAAATATTTACCGATTAATTATATCATATGCGTATTAATTGTAAAACAATTTTAAAAGACAGATTTTTACATTTTTTTCATTGTGAAAACATAACAAAATAAATGTAAATTTTCAGACCGAAAAAACTCAGGCGGCTTTCATTTTAACCGTGAACACACTGCCGCCGCCGCTCTTTCGGGAAGCCGAAATTTCCCAACCGGCAAGCGTGCAAATGCGCTTGCAAATAGCAAGACCGAGACCGCTTCCGTCAACCGACTTTGCGCCGTCCGCCCTGTAATATTTTTCGAATATGCGCTCCGTGTCCTTTTCGGGAACGCCTACGCCCGTATCCGAAACCGTCACTTCCACCTCGTCCCCTATCTTTGTCAGACCGACTTTCACCTCTCCGCCCTCGGGCGTGAACTTAATCGCGTTGGAAATGAGGTTCATCCAAACCTGTTTTGCAAGCGAGCCGTTGCCGCGCACGGTGACGGACTGCAAATCCGAGGAAACGTTTAAACCCTTTTTCTCCCAGTCCGCCGCGAGCTGAATGATACATTCGTTGAGCTGTTCGTCGAGCTTTATGCTCTCCGCCCCGCCGATAAGCTGCTGATTTTCGAGTTTGGAAAGGGTGAGCGTGTTTTCCGCAAGGTTGCGCAGTCTTATAGATTCGTCCGCGATAATTTGTAAAAACCGCCTTTGCTCCTCCTCGCTGAGACCGCCTTCGAGAAGCAGACTCGCAAACCCGTAAATGGACGATATGGGCGTTTTGAATTCGTGCGAGAACTCGCGCACGAAATCTTCGCGCAAGGTATTGACGGACGAAAGCTCCTTCGCCATTTTATTGAAGTTTTCCGTTATTCTTTTAAATTCCCTGTTCCTTATGTTTCCGTTTACGCGCACGGAGTAGTCGCCCTCCGCAACTTTGTTCATACTGTCTATAATTTCCTGCGACTGCTTTTCGTGCTTTCTCATAATATACAGAAACACGCCCGTGAATGCGAGCGCGACGAACGGCATAATATACAGTGGCACGGTTAGCAAGTCCTCGCTCGCCGCGGGGTTGTTTTCAAACACTTTCAGCATCATCGCAAGCGCCATTTCGGAGAGCATTATAAGCACGATGAAGCTGAGCGAAAATATGCCCCAGAACCGCCTTGAAGTTTTTGCGCGTTTTTCTTCTTTCAAGCTGTCGTTTTCGTTCATTTCTTAATCACCGCCTTGTAGCCTACCCCGCGTATGGTAACGATTTCGAACTCCTCGAAATGTTCGAACTTGGTGCGCAGTCTGTTCATATGCGTGCGCACCGTCGTTTCGTCGCTGTCCGAAGTATACCCCCATACCTTATCGAGAATTTTTTCCTTGGTGAAAATTTTATTGGGATAAGACAGTAACAGATATAAAAGTTTAAACTCTTTTGCGGGCAGTTCGATTACCTCTTCCCCGTGCGAAACGGTGAAGTCGCTTTCGTTTACGACAACGTTGCCTATAACTATTCTGCCCTCGTTGGCGATTTTACTGCGCCTTAAAAGCGCGTCTATACGCCAGACCAACTCTTCGAAGTTGACGGGTTTAATTAGATAATCGTCGCAACCGACGCCGAACCCCTGCCCCTTGTCGTGGAAGGTGTCCTTTGCCGTAAGCATAATGACGGGCAAGTCCCAACCCCGCGAACGAATGGCTTTTACAAGCGAATAGCCGTCCACCGCGGGCATCATTATATCGGTGACTACTAAATCCGTTTCGCCTTTTTCGAGAATTTCAAGCGCCTTTGCGCCGTCCGCCGCTTCCGTCACGGAATAGCGGGAGCGCAGTCTTGTCTGCATAAGCAGTCTTAAATTATTATCGTCTTCAACAATCAGAATTTTTGCCATATTGCGTATATTTTACCGCAACTAAGCGAAAAAATCAATATGAGAGGTAAAATTCTTCCATAAAAACCCAAATTAACGCGTATAAGTTTACGGATAATTTATAAAGCATACTTATCATTATAGAAAAGGAGGCTGAAACGGTGAATATAGTTATAGTAATCGATTTAATAGATACGCTCACAAACGGCTCGGTTATGACGGCAAGGAGATTTGCCGACGGACTGAGAGAACGCGGACACCGCGTAAAAATAGTCGCAGTCGGCGCGGACGGCAAAGACGACTGCCCCGTAAACGAGAGATACGTTCCCCTATTGACGGAAGTTGCGTCAAAAAACCAAATCAAATTCGGCGCGTTCGAACGCGAAAAAATTATCAAGGCTTTTACGGGCGCGGAATTGGTACACTTTATATTCCCTTTCAAGCTCGAAAAGAAATGCAAAGAACTTGCTGACGAAATGGGCATTCCCACGACGGCGGCGTTCCACGTTCAACCCGAAAACGTATCTTATAACGCGCATATGGGCAAAAGCAAACTCTTCAACAGCCTCATTTACTCTTACTTTAAACACACTTTCTACGACGGCTTCGACAGAATACACTGCCCCTCCGCCTTTATTGCGGGACAGCTTGCCGCGCACGGCTACAAAGGCAAAACGTACGTAATTTCAAACGGCTACGACAAGGCGTTCGTTCCGCCCGCCGAAAAGAAAGAGAACGAAAAATTCGAAATTGTTATGGTCGGACGGCTCGCGCCCGAAAAAAACCAAAAGGTACTTATTTCCGCCGTTGCCAAATCGAAATATAAGGACAAAATCAGTCTTACACTCCTCGGCAACGGAAGTTGCAGGAAAAAACTCGAAAAGCAGGCGGCAAAACTCGGCGCGGACGTGAAGTTCGATTTTCTGCCCAAAGAACGGCTCATAGAAAAATTACAGCAGAGCGATTTATACGTTCACTCGGCAACGGTCGAAATAGAAGCAATCGCCTGTCTCGAAGCAATCGCCTGCGGACTTGTTCCCGTAATCGCCGACAGCAAACTTTCCGCAACGCCGCAGTTCGCGCTCGACGCACGCTCGCTGTTCGACGACAACGACGCGGACTCGCTCGCGGAGAAAATAGATTATTGGTACGAGAACGCAGAGGAACGCAAAAAAATGGGTTGGGCGTACGCGCAGAGCGCGAAGCATTATTCGCTTACCCGCTCCCTCGAACTTGCGGAAGAAATGTTTACCGAACAAATAAACGACAGGCATTCCGCCGAAATCGATTTACCCGTGCTCGAACAAAAAGCATTCTGATATTTCCCCTTATTAAACCGAAGAGTACCGCTTATGATAAGCGGTACTCTTCGGTTATTTTTGTTTTAAACAGTTTCGATATGCTTCTTCATCTATGACTTTGCAATCGAAGGCTACGCTTTCCTCGACTATATCCAAGCCGTCGGGTATATCGAGACAATCATTTACGTAATTTTCCAACGGTAAAAACAATTCCATAAATCGCTTGTCGTTATGAATGCCGTAGGCGCGTATACAATTAAGCAACAAGCCGATAAATGTTAAACACAAATCCTGTTTTACCGTCACTATGTGGTTAGGTTTGTTTTCTTTTTTTGTTTCGTCAGTATTCATTATCTTTCCTTTGGTTTAAATTATATTTGTTAAGTTACCTGTTAGGTACATTATATGTATCTAATAGGTACAAGTCAAGTATTTTGTACCCAATAGGTACTAAAATTTTATAGAAGGTATTAAATATGCTCACACTTGATATGATTAGAATTAAATTACAGGAAGCTATAAAGCAAAGCAATATGACACAATCAGAATTAGCGCAAAAAATAGGCGTAAAACGTCCGCAAATTTCAGCTTATCGCCACGGGACAAAAATGCCCGCGCTCGATACGTTTGCAAAACTCTGCGCCGTACTCGATATTGACGCGAACGATATTTTATGCATATCCGAGTATAAGAACGAGCAAGAGTAAACCAACGGGTACCGTCATTGCGAGCCAACTTGTTTGCGCGGCAATCCGAACGTTTTTATCGTCTTTTCTGGATTGCTTCACTGCGTTCGCAATGACGGTTCGGGCATAGTTTTACGCCAAGTTAATACAAACGTTAAACTGTAATTTAGCTGAATACTCGTCAT
>CAMXOH010000061.1 GCA_947245485.1 uncultured Clostridia bacterium
ATTTCAGCAATATGGAAGCATTGAAAGACGCAGTTTTCTCCGCTTCTATGCAATTTTATAATGAATTTATCTATTCAAAAGTGGATAAAGATAATATACTCGAAAGTATGGCAAAGGCAAACGTTGCATTTGCCAAGTATGAAACCAATCTTTTTAAGTTACTCTTTTTGCAAAAACTTAACGGTTTGAACAGTTTTAACGATATTTATGAGTGGATGGGCGATAAACAGGCAACAGCGCAACTTTCCCGTAAACTTCTTCTGCCCGAAGATAAAATTAAAGAAATTTATATAATGCTTATAGTCTTCACTCACGGCATAGCGACGATGATAGCGACCGGCGGAGCGAATATTTCAGACGAAGAAAGTTCTTTAATGCTTGAAAAAGCCTATAATACGTTTATTAAAGCACAAAAATAAGTTTAAAATTTAATTTAATTTAATTAAAAGGAGTATATAAATGAACACGCAAATTATCCTTGACTATCTTTCGGAACTCTCTGCAAACAATAACCGCGAATGGTATCACGCACACAAAAAAGAAAACAAAGAAGTGTCAATGCAATTTGAAGGGCTTGTGCAAGAACTCATTTTCGGCATTGGAACGTTCGACAAAAGCGTATTACACAATTCTCCAAAAGAATTAACTTTTAAACTTGTCCGCGACACAAGATTCAGCCACGACAAATCACCGTATAATCCTTCGTTTAGGGCACACATTGCGCCTATGGGCAAACTCCCTATTCCTGTCGGTTACTACATAATGTTAAAACCTGACGGCGGCACTTTTCTTGGCGGCGGTTTATTTGCAGATATGTTCTCAAACGCTACCTCTTTGGTTCGTGAATATTTAAATACACACTCGGACGAATGGAATGAAATAATAACCTCTTCGGAATTTAAAAATTATTTTACCGTCAAAGGAACGGCTTTGAAAAACGTTCCCGCAGGTTATAATAAAGAACATCCGCAAGCAGAATATTTAAAATACAAATCGTGGTACTTAGAGTATTTTATGACTGACGACGAGGTTAGAGACGAAAACAAATTCTTACAAAAGGCGGTTGAAGTATTTAAGGCTATGAAGCCTTTTAACGATTATTTGAATAACGCGCTTAAAAATTTTAAAATGCCCGAACGTTGAACGCATTTTATAACTGTTCGAGTACCTTCATATTTAATTTGACAATAGTTTCCTTGTTATAATAGACATTAATGCGCAAATTTTTGTTGACTAATCAATTTAAAGTATGTATAATAACTTTAAAGGAGAAACTTATGAAAACAGCTATTGTGACCGACAGTAACAGCGGTATTACCCAAAACGAAGCGAAAGAACTTGGAATTTCGGTTGTTCCCATGCCTGTTCTTATTGACGGTGAATTGTATTTTGAAGACTTAACGTTATCACAGGAACAGTTTTACGAAAAACTTAAAGGCGATGCGCAAGTCTCCACTTCACAGCCTAATCCCCTCGACGTTGGCGAAATTTGGGATAAGGTGCTTGAAGAATACGATGAATTGGTTTATATACCCATGTCTAGCGGACTTTCGGAAACTTGCCATACTCTTCAACACTTTGCCGAAACCGAGGATAAATATAAAAATAAAGTTTACGTTATTGACAATCAGAGAATTTCCATAACCCAAAGACAGAGCGTTATGGACGGATTGAAAATGGCGAAAGAAGGCAAAAACGGTAAAGAAATTGCCGAATGGTTAACCAATACTAAAATGCAGTCGAGCATTTATATAATGGTTGGAACTCTCAAATATCTTAAAAAAGGCGGCAGATTAACTCCCGCCGTTGCCGCAATAGGCACTCTTCTTAAAATAAAACCCGTACTTCAAATTCAAGGATTTAAACTTGACCAGTATGCGAAAGTTAGAAAACTTGCAGACGCTAAAACCACAATGATTAACGCGCTTAAAAACGACATATCATCACGTTTTCAGAATGAATTAGCAAAAGGTAATCTTGTAATTGACATTGCGCATACAGAAAATTATGATGAAGCGGAAAAATTCAAAGCCGAACTTATCGAAGCATTCCCCAATATTAAAGTTCACAGAATTGACCCCCTCTCCCTCAGCGTATCCTGTCATATCGGTCCCGGCGCACTTGCTTGCGCTTGTACAATAAAATACTAAAATTTGGGCTTCCGTAATATAGCGGAAGCCTTATTAACTCTATATACAAAGCCAACCGTAAGATTAATTTCCACGGTTGGCTTTAATTTAACAGTAAAAGGGCACGCGCGACAAATCTTCACCTTTTCTTCACCAATCCATACAGTTTGTTTTTTAATAAAGTTTGTGTTATACTTATATTGATGAAAAAACTCGCATTTAAAAATATTTTAATAGTCGAAGATGGCGACAACCTGCGCAATTCTTTAACCGAATATTTTTCTCAAACGAACAATGTTACGGCCTGCCCTACTTTAAAGAGCGCAAGCGCCGCCGCAACCGCAAACGAGTACGATATAGTACTGTTGGATTTGATTTTGCCCGACGGCAACGGAATAGAGCTTTTGGAATATCTGAGGCAGACGCCCGTTATTATTCTTTCTGATTTGGGTGCGGACGAAAACATTATAGACGGTTTAACCGCGGGCGCGGCTGACTATATCGTAAAACCTTGCTCTCCTAAGGTATTAGAGGCAAGAATGTCATTACGGCTTTTGCCGAACAGTAAATCAGATTTAACGCTTGGCGGACTTACGCTGAACGTTAAGAGCCGTACAGCCGTTTACGGAAATACCGTGCTGGAATTAACTTCGAGCGAGTTTAACGTTTTAATGTTTTTAATGCAGAACGCAGGCAATTTTTATACTGCAAACGAGATTTACGAACAGGTATGGAAACTACCGCATTTAAATACCGAAACAATAAAAAAGCACCTTTCCAATTTACGCAAGAAAATGCTTGCCGTGTCCGACGCCTGCGCTTCGCTCCTTGCTACAAAATTCGGCAAAGGTTATGCTTTCATAGGCGGTAAAGATGATTAGTCGGTATCTCAAAAAAATAATATCCGTTTTGTCCTGCGCCATTCTTGCGGCGACGTTTATAATCACGCTGTTTTTTTCCGCGCCAAAAATCACAGCGGTTCCCGAAACGACGGGCGAATTATATTATAATGAAAACGCTTTTGAAATCGGCAAGGATATTGCCGCGGTCAGAATATCCGATTTGGACAAACTCAATAAAATTACAAAGCTAAACTACGTTGCAGATAAATTCGTTAAACCGAGAGCGCTCGACGAAGATATGCAAATCGTGGACTTGACAAAACCGTTTCAATTCGCTAAAAAAGGCACGCTGATTTTCGTAATTTTGAACCTCAATCCTAACGACGATAATTTTAAGGAACTGCAAAATAATCTTTCTGCGCATAAAATAGGCGATTATTGGCAGTTCACGCTGTCCTTGCCGAAAATCTTCTGCGCGTCAAACGTGTATCAAAGAACGAGTTTGATTGCACGGCACGGTGAAATTGAAAACTACGATTTTATAGAATTTAACACTTCATACGACAAGAAGACGGAACAATTTTCTTTTGAGACGGCACCCGAATATATCAATCTGCAATTTTACACAAAACGCGAAACATTGGAAAATGCTTTTAACTCGGCGCAGATTATAACCGTCCACTATCAATCGACGAGCGGCGCATATTCCGCTATACACGACTATCCTCTTATCGGCACCGAAAGCGCAGTGAAAAGCATTAACCAAACTTCAAACAATCTTTTAATTGCGTTTGGTATTCTCGCTGCCGTAGTGTTAGCCGTACTCATCGTGCTGTCCATCCTCGAACGCTCAAAAAAGTTTTCATCGGCAATCATTTGGGTATTTGGAATTACAGTACTACTACTCTGTCGTTTCTTTATAAGCGGAGTAACAGTCGCGCCTCTATTATGGACGGCTCTGTCGCTTGCTATGCCGTATATTATCCTCGGCGGGGCGCAACTTGCGCTAGGCAGAAATTTCGGTAAAGTTCCGACAGCATATATTTTTCCCGCTCTTTCTGCCGTAGGCGCGCTGTTTGCCTTTATATGCCCGTATATTCCGTTCGAAGCAGCAAATGTAATGCGTATTGTCTGTACCGTTGTTAAAGCGCTCGAATCAGTTACCCTGTCGGCTTTTATAGGACTTGCTCTGCTTCTTAAAAAGGATGAACACGGAATATTGCAAACAGCATGCGCGTCCGTTATAGTAGTTGCAATTATTGCATCGATTTTTATGCCGCAAATTTTTCCCGCTCAGTTTAATCCGCTGTTTTGGCTTTGCGTGGCAACTGCTTTTACAACTTTTATAAGCGTGTTTATCGTGTTTGTCGATATGAAAAAGTCTAACGATTATCTCACGCATAATTTGCATAAGGAAGTTGAAAGGCAGGTAAAAGATATTAAAGCGGTCATAGCCGAGCGCGACAACCTTTTACAATTCGTTTCCCACGATATGAAAAAACCTCTTACTTCCGCCGTTACACTATGCGATACCGCGCTCGGGCGCGAACAGGATGCCGAGCAAATTAAAACTATTAGTATAATAAAGCAGGACGCCGAACGCGTAATTAACAATCTTTCCGAAATCGCGGCATACGCAAAACTCAATTATTTGGCGGAACCTTCGCAGGTCGTGAATATATCTGACCTGTGCGCACTTCTATATAAGTACCACGAGTTCGACTGCAACGCAAACGGTATAATTTTGAAAAACACGGTAGTCGAACCTGTTAAAGCGTTCGTTAAACCCAAAGGAATAGAAAACGTAGTTTCGAATATTATTATAAACGCAATCGAGCATGCAGACTGCTCTACGATAACTCTTTCGTTAAAAAGCGATAAAAACAAAACCGTACTCTGCGTTTCCGACGACGGAAAAGGCATCGACGGAGATTTAGACGTTTTCAAACCCTACGTTTCCGAAAATGATAACGAAACGGGCGGCATAGGACTGTATATCTGCAAGAATATTATCGAAAGTATGAACGGCACTCTGTCTTACGAAACTAACAACGGCGGCACAGAGTTTTATATCTCGCTGTTAAAAGCATAACTTCCCTTTCGAGAACTCTCGATAGGACTGTGCTTCGCTTACCCTTACTTTACACAACAAACAAATAGCGCCCAAAAAGGGCGCTATTATGTTTGGAGCAGGTGACGGGAGTCTGCCGTTTCCCTTCGGGAACCCTCGGCATGGCGGCGATTCGCTTGCTCGGACTGCGGTTCCTCCTCATTCGTCACCGCAAACAAAAAGCACCCCTACTCAGGATGCTGTTTGTTTGTGTTTAGTACCCGAAAAGGATGACTGCTTTTTTGCTATAAAATTAGCCAATAATATGCTTTATCCATTCCGTAAGTTGTTTTGTTAAGTCTTTATAATCTTTCCATACTAAAACTTGTTTTTGCGCAATATCAAAATGCGGTTTACTCGCTATTTCTTTATATCGGCAATCTTTATCTAAATCACATGAAAAATCTTTTTTATCCCAGACTTCCTTGCTACAAGTTATTATTACTTCTTTTTCCAAACCCTGTGCGTAACCGGCTTCATAATATGCTCCAAAATTAGGCTGTGTTATATCCATAATCATAAATCGCGTTTCTTTTATTAACCGTAACATTTCCGGAACAATTTGATGATTATGTACTATCTCATCCATTAAAAGCGACGAGTATTGAGCATCCTCTATTCCTTGTTTGATTGCTTTTCTTATATCATCTGCTGACTTATGAAAAGACATCGCTACGAACACGTCTCGATTTTGACTACTTTGTAATTGAGTCGCTTTCTCTATCCCTTTTGGGGTAAGTATTATGCTCAAACTTTTAGACCACGGACAATGCCCTACCGCACTTACTATGCTACTTGAAGTAAGTAGTCCAATTTCATTCAAACAATTTGTTATATAAAAAATTTGTTCGCTAAAAGGTGCCTTAATTTCATCTTCAAGTTGTACATTATTAGCATCAATAAAGTATATTGAACGTAGTTGATAAAGACTATATTGCATCCTCTGCCCAAAATATTCTTGTTGCGCATTAAAATACTGAATTGCAAAATCAAAAATTTGAGAAAGTTTATATGGATACCAATTTTCAATTTGCTGTTGCGTTACCAAACGTGCATCATCTTGTGGGAATGTCAATTTGAAATCTTTATACTCTTCTTGCGAACCCAGAAAATATGTTAGTTGATCTTTTTTATGATAAAACAAAAATTCTCGCGCTTTTATGTTATCTTTGACGGTAGTCGTCGCCATACTATTATATAAATACCGAGATTTATCGTGTAAAATATATTTACCACATGTTGGACATTCCATATATACAAAATTAGTGGTCAGATCACTCGTATATTTTCCATGCTTATTGCCACATAAAAAGCATTTCTCAACCATACTTATTTCAAACCTCATACTCCATGATTGCTTCTATTATACCAAATCACATCTTTCTTTGCAACATTTTTCGTTGTAGCATATAAAACAATTCCGAGCCGTTACCCGACTCGGAATTGTTTATAGGTTTTCTTCAACTATCATACCGCCTTTGAATACTACGATTATCTTCCCCTCGCTCATTACTCTTATGTATTCAACCATACGCCGCAAAATCATTTCGTCGGTTAGGTTGAACGTATCGCCCATATTCTCAAACAGCCTATTTAATCGCTCTATTTCAACATTGACTTTTTCACTTGAAGCAATTACCGCCTTTACTCTTTCAAGCTCTCCACGAAGCGCGATTATCTTTTGATTTATATTTACGATCTCCGTCATGTATCGTTCTTTATCACCCTCTGTCGAAGCCATAAGCTCGATATTTCTCTTACTTGTTTCAGTAAGGTTTGCTATCTCCTGCTCTATTGCACCGACATCAAGAACCTTATCGTCGCCCGTTGCCGCATAGGATAATTCCGACAAAATCAAATTAAGCGCATCCCGTTGTCCTGTAACTTTTCTCATCGCTCGGTGTACGGCATCATTAAGCCGTGTTTCGTCCACGCTTATCGAATGCTTGCAAAACTCCGTTCCGTGTTCAAGTCTGCTTAAACACCGCCACACCTTTTTGCTCTTACCGTTTTTCGCCCATGTCCTACGCCTATATGGACTACCGCACTCTCCACACACAAGCAAGTCGGTTAAAGCACATTTACCGCTATACTTGCCCTTACCCGTTACACTCAAATCGGACGTAACGCGCTTGTTGCTTCTTTTGGCTATTTCCATTTGCACAAACTTAAACGTGTCTTTATCAATTATTGCGGGGTGGTTATTCAGGATAAGATATTTCGCCATTTCGCCGCGATTCTTTTTTACCTTTTTTGATATGGGATTTTCGGTAAAGGTTTTTTGCAAGAGCATATCGGCTGTATAGCGTTCATTGGTAAGCATATTTCGTATGGCGTGTTTTTCCCATACGGACTTACCCTTGACAGTTTTGATTTTGTTTTCTTCCAAGTACGCTTTAATTTGGTCTATGCTATTCCCAAACAAAAACAGCTCATAAATCTTTCTGACGATTTCGGCTTCTTCGGGTACTATTTCGGGTTGACCGTCCGTCCCTTTTCTATAACCTAATATATTATAGCGAAAAGCAAATGTCCCCGATTTCATACGTTGCTGTATTCCCCAACGCACGTTTGCGCTTATATTCTCGCTCTCGGCTTGCGCCATAACGCTGTGAAAACCTATAAGCATTTCGCTATCGGTTTTCAACGAATCGAGATTTTGTTCCTCAAAGAATACTCCTATCCCTAACGCTTTCAGTTGCCGGACGTATTTCAGGCTGTCAACAGTATTACGAGCAAAACGCGCAACCGATTTTGTAAGTATTAAGTCTATTTTACCTTTGTTACAATCTCTAATCATGCGCATAAAGTTTTTACGCTTTTTGTCCTGCGTTCCTGTTATACCCTCGTCGGCATAAATATCTACAAATCGCCAACGCGGATTTTTAGCTATTGCTTCGGAATAATGAGCAACCTGCGCTTTATAGCTTTCTATCTGATCTTCGCTATCGGTACTTACGCGACAGTACGCCGCAACTCGCAGAAGCGCATTTTCGTTTGTATGTTTAGTCAGCAACGGATTCGCTTCTATCTTTGTTACAAGTTTTGCTTGCACCGTCCGCAACCTCCTTATTCGATATTCTTGCACCGTTTATGAATACAACCTCGTACTCATTCTTTCCCGTTACAAATATTTTGTATATGGCGTTCCTTAAAAACTGTACGTCCACACCGCCCCGTTCAACTGTATTATGTATTTCATTTGCAACATAATCGGTATATACGCTTTTATCCTCTTTGCAAGCTGAAAACTTGTTTGCGGCTATTTGATATAACAAGGTCTTACCTGTATTAAAACTTGGTGCTACCTGCTCATTCATTCTTGCTATTTCGTTAGTAAGCCGCATAATTTCAAGCGTTCGCGTGTAACCTGCTTCGAGCGTATGCTGTAATAACAATTCGGGTTTTTCATTTACTTTCGCTATCATCGTTTGTATCATAGTCAGTAGTTTTTCATCGGTAGGTCTGCGCCCCAAGCGACAACCGTCCGAACACACCCATCGTTCCTTTTTATCGGTATCTATAATGCGGATATATCTACTGCCGCATTTCCCGCAAAAAACCTTCCCTTTCAAAAACTCGGCTTCCGCAATTATAGGACGCTTGTCTACACGCTTACTGTCTTTCAAGCCGTTTGCTTTTTGGAAAGTATCGGTGGCGATTATCTGCGGATATGACTTTTCGCCTATATAGCGACGATCCATAAGAATATGGTATATTCTGCCCTTGTTCCATTCCGCTCCGTTTGCTTTGAATACAGCTTTTTGTCCGTTCAGGACTTTTACCAAAGTCTTTAATGAGCTTCCGTTGCAATAATCGGCAAATATGCTTTTTACTATATCGGCTTCTTGCTCATTTATGATTATCTCGCCGTTTTCTCCCCGTAACCGAGCGGCAACATTCTATTTCTCATATACCGTCCTCCATATTGACTTTTAGTTCAAAACCGCATTTCAGTCTAAACGCCAAGTCGCCGTTCTCCTCAACATAAATGCGCTCTACTATATCGTCAAACAAGCTCTCATTAAATACGGTTATAAATTCCGTATCCGCAACAACACGCTCTAATTTACGCAACCGCTCCAAATAGTTCTCGTCCTCGTCATCGTTCAAAATCTTCAAGCGTCTGCTACGCAGCTCCGTCATCCTATTTTTGAGCTTATCGGTTTGCTCGTAGTATGACACCTCGTCCAAGATGTGCTGCACAAACAACTCGGAATATATCCTATTTTGCTCCGACAATGCAACAAGCTCTTTGTCGATTTCAATAATCTCATCTTTACCGCCGCTTGCTTTCATTTTCAAAGTTTGAAGCTGCAAAAGCGTTTCGTGTATAATCGTGCGGCTGTTTTGCTTTAAGGTATTAAACATTTTGATAAACGCTTGCCGAAGTACACTATCCGCTTGCGGCGGTGTTCTACACTCATCGGCGGTAGTCCCTTGTTTATAACAACGCCAAAACAGCTCGCCGTTTCGCCACTTTTTACTATATGCCCAACCGCAACGCCGACAATATACTTTTTTAGAGAAAAACTCTTTGCGAATTTCCTTCCCCGCACTTACATTGTACTTATTGCGTTTTTCCTTTCGCAGAGCTTGTACTTTATCAAATAACTCTTTGGATATAATCGGCTCGTGCGTTCCCACATAATAATATTTTGGTAATTCGCCCCGATTCGGCTTTAACGTCAATGGTAAAACGCTCGTCGAATATCCTTTTTGCAAAAGACAGTCCCCGATATATCGCTCGTTAGATAAGATATACCCTACTCTTTTCAACGACCATCCGTTATCGTAATAATTTTCATTAAGATACTGCAATATCAGACAATCGCCCATTCCGTCTAAATATAGTTCATATATCTTTTTTACGATCTCCGCTTTTTGCGGCTCGACAACAAGTCCGTTTTTGCCCAACCTATATCCGAACGGCGCACTTGCAAGGTTATATATTCCGTCTGCCATTTTCATACGGTTAGATAATGCCATACGCCGTGATGCGGATATTGCTTCGCCCTGTGCAAATGCGCTCTTGATATACAGTATCATTTCCGAGTTCATGCGCTCGGTGTCAATGTTGTCGTTCTCAAAATACACGCTTGCGCCGTATGATTTGAAAAGCCTTACCGCTTCTATGCACTCCAACGAATTACGCGCAAATCGCTGTACGCTTTTAACAAGCACTCTGTCTATCTTTTTCTTTTTAACATCGGCTACAAGCCGTTTGAAATCATCGCGCTTTGATATTGCCGTTCCCGTGATTCCCTCGTCAGCATAAATATCTACAAGCCGCATATTGTCGCTATTGTATATATAATCTGTATAGTATTTAACCTGCGCATAAAACGAATTTAACTGATCGTTTGAATCGGTACTTACTCGGCAGTATGCCGCTACCCTTATCTTATCCGACAAATCGCATTGCTTTTTCGGCTGTATTACTCTAATTTCTCTCGCTGCATTCATAGCGGCATACCTCCAATCTTTATTACAATGGAATAGGTTTACAGTCCATGCGTTCTGCGCACCTTTTGTTTAGTCTTTCTAAAACGATTTTGTCTACGTTCCCTTCCTTTTGTGCTTGCTTAATAAGCGAATACGCCGCAAGGTAGGTAAACTCTTTTTTATATTTATCTTGTTCTGCCGTCGCTTCCACTTTCGCTCCTTTGAAAGATGTAAGCGCACTCGGCATAACTCCGATACGATTACACCTTTCGATGTTCGTCTTTCTTCGTTATG
>CAMXOH010000062.1 GCA_947245485.1 uncultured Clostridia bacterium
AATACTATACCCCTGTCGCTGCCGTGAAGCTCTTGCAAGTATTCGCATTTGAGCTTTATATCGCTCGCCCTTGCGCTTGCCGCGTTCGATACGCCCGCCACGTTGTTCATCTTCGTGAACAGGTACAAGTTCTTGTAGTAGTGCGCTTCGTCTATGTAGAGATAGTCTACACCCAAGTTCTCGAAGGTAAGCACGTCGTCTTTCTTGTTCCCGTCCATCAGCTTTTTGAGCATTGCTTCACGGCTCTT
Organism: uncultured Clostridia bacterium; assembly: GCA_947245485.1. GTDB lineage: Bacteria > Bacillota > Clostridia > Christensenellales > Borkfalkiaceae > Coproplasma. Next base: position 249 of record CAMXOH010000062.1, read on the forward strand.
TTTGATACGCTCCAAGTTCTTGACCGCGCCGCGCGGCATACCGTTTTCCATCCATTGCCGCGCTACCGTTTCTTCGATGAGCTTTATTTCCTCGCGCAGCTTTCTTATCTGCCGTTCCTGCGATACGGGTATTTTCGCAAAGCTCGACTGCGCGATGATGATTCCGTCCCAATCGCCGAACGCAACTTTACTCACAAACTTTTGACGGTTGTCCTTTTCCAAGTCCTCTTTGGTTGCAACAAGAATTTTGGCGTTCGGATACAGCTTGCGCCACTCGCCCGCCCATTGTTCTACCAAGTGGTTAGGCACGGCGACCATTGCTTTATTACAAATGCCGAGCTGCCGCATTTTCATAATGGAAGCGACCATTGTGTAGGTCTTGCCGCTCCCGACAACGTGGTGCAAAAGCGTACTGTCGGGACTCGATATGATACGGTGTACGGCGTTTTTTTGATGTGGATTCAACTCTATTGCGGGGTTCATTTCGGGGAATTTGAGATAACTCCCGTCATAGCTCGGCAATTTGATTTTGTTGAATAGGCTGTTGTACGTCGCTTCCAATTCTTCGCGGCGTTTTGGTTTTGCGTATATCCACGTCGCGAAAAGCTCTTTGATTCGGTTTTGCTTTTCCCTTGCCGCTATCGTTTCGGGTTGATTGACCACCCTGCGCTCGTTACCTCTCTCGTCCACCACCGTGTCGTAGATCGTGGTTGCCCGCATATTCATAGCGTCTATGAAAAGCCTATACGCGGGCGCACGTTTCGTGCCGAACACCTCTTTTTGCTTCATCTGCGTATTGTGTCGAACGCTGTCCTTTTGGTCTAAACGCCAACTGCTATCGAACGGGTTATAATAAAGATTTACGTCGCCCCTGTCCCACCAACGAACGCCTACAAGCTCGCAATAAAAATCTTGGTAGTATTCCTTATCAATCCAAGTTGCACCGAGCCGCACCGAAATCTCGCTTGCGGTTACGGGCGTGGGCTGTACCTGCTCTAACGCCGTTACGTTGCGCTTGTATTCGGGGTTCTTTTCGGCATAGTATTCCGCTTCGCCGAGCTTATCCGCGACTCTGCCCGAAAGATATTCTTCGGCTGTTTCAAAGCCCGAATATTTATCGTCCGGCTTTACGGTTTTCGGGTTGCGGAACACGCTGTCGCCAAGCTCGAACAATACGGTATCGTAGTCCTTACCCGTTAGCTCCTCGATGTACGCTATATCCGCTCTGCCGCGCTCGTTTTTACTTATCTGCAAGGCCTCAAAGCAATCGTCCGTGTTAGTGGGTACGATATACGGGCGTATGGTGCGCTTGTAGAATATTTCCGCTTTGCTTACCTTTTTTGTTTCCTTGTCTATGTCCTCGCAAGCAAACAATAACGCCGCGTCGCCGTCGTCCTTGAATAATCGCGTGTTCGTCTGACCGTTGACTTCGCCGTACTTTTTGACGAACGAATCATACATACCGTTAAGCCGCTTTTGTTCTTCCTGTAACGCTTCGTCCGAACAACCTTTTATCTGAATGTCCAAGATTCTGTGCAATTCTTCGCGCAATGCTATCATTCCCTGCAAACGCTGATATGCGTCTTTGGGGAAAGCGGGTATGCGCTGCTCTACCATTTCGTCGCCTACGCGCATATACAGTCTGCCGCTGTCCGCTTTATAGCACATAGGCTTTACGTTGTAGTCAACCTCTTTCTCGTCCTCGATAGGTTCGTTCTCGGCGGGCAGATAAAAGCCCTGCGGCAAGTTCTTTACGGCTTCCGTAATCGCTTCCGACAGTTCGCGCCCATCGGGTTTTACCGTTATATCTTTACCGCCGTATAGCCCCGTTTCTTCCGCAAGCGTGCCGAGTATCATTTCAGGGTGCTTGATAAAGTAATTATTTATTTCGTACCCTTCGTCTGTCTTGCCCGTGCCGAGCCACTCTATGTTTTCCGTATCGGCATTGATTTTCTCCGTGCGCTTACGAAAAAACAAAATGTCCGCTACCGCTTCCGTTCCCGCCGTTTGTTTGAACGCCGTGTTCGGAAGCCTTATCGCGCCTATAAGCTCGGCGCGCTCAGCAACATATTTTCTTGCGCTCGGATTGAGCTTGTCCATTGTGCCTTTACTCGTTACGATTGCGACGATGCCGTTCGGCTTTACCTTGTCAATGCTCTTGGCAAGAAAGTAATCGTGGACTTTGAAGTTATAACGGTTATACGCGCTGTCCGCTACGCCGTAACCGCCGAACGGTACGTTGCCCACAACAATATCGAATTTATTGTCGGGGAAGCTCGTGTCCTCGAAGCCTTTTATCTGCACGTTCGCTTGCGGATACAGCTTCGCGGCAATTCTGCCCGTAAGATTGTCAAGCTCTACGCCGTACAGTCTGCTACCGTCCGCTATGCTCTGCGGCATAAAGCCAAAGAAATTGCCCGTTCCCATTGACGGTTCAAGTATTCGGTTGTTGCCCTTTACGCCGAAGCGTTCAAGAGCGGAATATATACCACCGATAACGTCCTTTGCCGTATAGTAGGCGTTGAGCGTACTGCTCCGCGCCTGTTCGTAATCTTCCGTAGAAAGCAAGCCTTTCAGCTCGGCGTATTCCTTTTTCCAACCTTCGTTGTTTTCGTCGAACGCTTGTGATAAGCCGCCCCAACCGACAAACTGCGACAGCACTTTTTTCTCTGCTTCCGTAGGATTGCGGTTTTCGGCGTACAGCTTGTTTACAAGCCTGATTGCCGCCACATTGTTACGAAATCTTGTCTTTGCACCGCCAAGCTCGGTTTGGTCTAATACGCCGTTTAAGTCGGTGTTTTCGCCTCCGTTTTCTTCGTGGGCTTGTTCGGACTCTGCGGGCTTTAATATTCGCGCGTCGATCAGCGTGTCCCAATCGTCATCTTCTTCAGCATCCAAATCGCTTATCACTTCTTCCTGCGGCAACAGCTCGACATAATTGTTTGCTTCAATAAGTGACGCAAACTTTTTTTCCAAGTCTGCCCAACTTGCCGAGTATCTGCTTGACATATCGCTGCTGTCGCCGTTTTCGGATACAAACAAGCCGTAATCGTTAATAACAACGATTTGTCCGTCAAGCTCCTTGGTCGAATACGCACCGTATTCGTTCTTGACAAAACCGATAAATGCTTCCGCACTTTCGGCGTTGTGATAGGCTTCCGCTATCCGTTCTTTCCGCTCTCTCGGCTCGGACGTTAATACCTTTTCGATAAACTTATTTCTACGCCGCTCTTGCTCCAAACGCTGTTCGCGTAAGCGATTTTGTTCTTCCTTATATTTAACGTACTGCATCTTTTCCTGTTCGGAAAGATAATTGTCATCGTCTATAAGGTCGGCTATGCGGGTTGCTACTTCGGGCCATTTCAAAAAAGCCTGTTCAAGTTCCTCGCCATTCTCGCCAAGCAAATAAATCTTTATACCCTTTTGACTATGGTCTTGACAAGTACCGCCATGACCACTGTGTCCGCCCCAACCGTACTCGCCTTTCAAAAATGCCTCAAACGCCTTTTCCGACGGGTTTTCGTTGTACTTATCGAAAATGCGGAATTTACCGTGTTGTACGCCGCTGCCGTATTTTAGCTCTATTTCTATTATTTGCTCTAACCGCGACTTCTCCTGCGGATTGAGCAAATCGAACATAGACAGTTGCGGCTTTTCTTTGCGCTTACGCTCTTTTATGCCCTTTTCGCCCTTTTTCGGCGTGGATTTGACTTTATCTTTCGGCTGTTCGGTCGGCTCGTCCGAATCGTCAACCTCGTCCTGTTCGGCAGGTTCGCTATCGGCAAAGCCATCGTCCGATTCTTCCTCATCTTCAAGCTCGGCGTAATCTTCCGACTGCTCATCGTCCGTTTCGTCAAGCTCGGCTATAAGCTCGCTTCGCCAATCTTCCGCTTGGGACTGTCCGTCGTCAAACGGCGTTGGTTCGTCATCGGGTATTTCCGTTATCTTCGGCTTTACATTTTCTTTTTCCGCTTCCGCACTCTGTCCGAGAGCTTCCGCGTGAGATAGAATATAGATAGGCTCTTTGTCCGGCTCTATCAAGACTACGCCGCGGGATTCAAGCATTTTGTCCAAATACTTATCCATAGCGTGATACGGCACACCGCACATAGCCACTCTTTCGGGCAAACCTACGTCGCGCCCCGTAAGCGTTAAATCCAATGTTTTCGACGCTATAACCGCGCTATCCCCAAGCATTTCGTAAAAATCGCCCAAACGCATAAACACGATTGCTTGCGGATATTGCTTTTGCGCGTCCATATACCGTTTGTAGTACGGATACATAGGGTGCTTCGGTTCTTCCGCCGCCAAATGTTCTTCGGCTGCCGTTTCCGTCTGTTCGACGGGAATGATAGGCTCGTCGGATACCGTTTCTTCTTCCGTATCGTCAATAACGGGTACTTCTTCTCTCTTTTCCGAATATGCTTCCTCAATGTCCTGCACAAGCATATCCGTCCGTATGTAAATGTCCTTTACAAATGCGGCGTTCTCGGTATAAGAAAACGGAAGCCCGTCTAAATTGATACCCGCGCTTTTCGGGAAGCCCGTCTTTGCATACAATGAGTAAGTGATACCGTCGATGAGTAACTTATCTTTCGTTTCGTCGCCCGACAGTTCTCCCTGCTCCTGCAAATAGAGCTGTACGCCTTTGCGTATCTTGCGGTAATCGCTCCTCTCGTCGGCTACCAAGTCCGTACCGTTCAATTCGTCCAAGCCGCCAAGCAAACGCTTCATAGGTAGTATGGGGCGCGAGTACCGATTATCTCCGTGCGTATCGTTTGCATCGAAAACGAATTGCTTGTAACCGTCGTTATCGTAATATGCAATTCCCTTTCTGCCCTTTGTTACGCGCCGATCCATAGCCGCCCATTCGTTAAACGAAAAGCACACCGTAGCGTTCGGGCGTTCAATGATTATCTGACAAGCGTCGTGTAAGTTGATATGCGGGTTTTGCGCGATAAAACGGTAGAAGTTTTTAAGCTGTTCTCCGTCCGCAAGCATAGCCGCCACTTGTTCGTTACGATTGGTCAACCTTTTCGTGTCGCTCATTTGTATTGCCCTCCTTGTTTCGTTTTCGCCCGAAGGTCTTTCGCCATACCCTGCGTTTTTCTTTTATCGTGGGAAAATAAATTATGTTGATTGCCGCTTTCGCACCGACAAGATATACAAGGCTTCGTATTTGGTCTTGATTAAACAACTCGTGTTCGTTGAGCTTGCGTTGTAATTCTGGTTTTGTTATGCCGAGCTTACGCGCCATATACGGTTGTGTTTTGCCGTTGTCGTATATCCAATCTTTCAGCTTACGCTTTTTGAACGAATAACCCTTTTGATTTTCGGTCATATCAAAACTGCTCCAAGATAACTCTGTACTTATCGCGTTCGATTTCCGTAAGCGATACAAAGTCCATTACTTCTGCCGATCCTAATTCCCAACACAGAGTTCTTAATGCTTCCTTGCCGATAGGCACTTCTTTGCGGAAATGTTCGTATGCCGAGCGATTTAAACCCAATTCATCAAAAAGCTCTGCGCCGCTTTCGTACCCCTGTTCGTGGGAAAAATTTTCAAACTGCTCTTTTATGAGCTTCATTTTTCTGTCCTCCTGCAAAAGAGATTTAACTACCCCTTTCACTTAACCAAGGACACGAGATTGGCGAAGTTGACGGTCTAATGGAAAATTTCTTTAATTTTTTTCTAAAACTTTTCTTAACGCTTTGTAAATGCGTTCCATAGCGTGTGATACCGCGCTTTTCGTAACACCATAAGCCGCACTGACTTCTTCCTGTGATTTACCCTCAAAGTAAATCTTTCGCACCATTTCTTGCTGTCGCGGTTTAAGCGTAGAAATAGCCGCGTGTAGATTTGCGTATTTTTCATCCTGCGTTTCCTGCTCTATGTATTTAGCTTCCAAGTCGGCGTTATTATCTTCAACGTCTACGCCTTCGTCTGCCATTCTATCAAGCGATAACTTGTTGCCTATCGCGTTATTGCCCGCAAGATAATACGGACATTGATCGCATCGCTCTTTACAACGAACATAATAGCCGCCTGTTTCACTTAACTTTTGACACTTCCATTCACGACGTTTTCTGCGCTGTTCTGCCCTGATAGGTCTTATGTACGCACGATACACTTCTTCACTGACCTCTACTTCTTGCCCTCTGATCTTGAGAGTGCGTGTTTTGTTCTTGTTTTCCATTTTTGAAATCCTCCGATTTTTGATTTTTGTTTTTGAAAATCGCAATCGGACGGTTTCGCCTCAAATGAAAAAAGCCCGACTGCGTGGATAACTCCAAGCAATCGGGCATAAACGGCAACAAAAAAGAAGCCTGACAAACAGATTTACCCTATGCAGGAATTATCTGTCTGTCAGACTCCTCTTGACCTATCTCATCAAGTCCAATCTCATAACAAGACGTTAGCGGTGGCATTCAACGGAATCCCGCCGCCCAAAATATTCTTATGTAGTGAATTGCACCTTTTTAGGCGCGTTGGCGTAAAGGCTTGTCCTCTATCGGCTTTTTGCTTATGTGCATACTGTCATCACTGATAATGACCGAAGCAAACTCGCCGCACTTCGGACACTCGATTTCCACTTTTGTTCCTGCTTCGCCCTTGCAAAGCCGTTTTCCGCATTTCGGACACATAACAAATCTCATAGCAATATACCTCCATTTCCCATAGGCAAGCACCCTTGAATTTAACTAACTACTTTGTTACGGTTTGGGCATCCTATAACGTAGTAAGTCAAATGCTTGTCCGATAAAATTTATATTCAGTTGCAACGGGGCTGTGCGCAACTCAATACCGATTTAATAAGTTTTGATACAACCAACTAAAACACCTTGTATTTCGCAGTTGTTGACGATTATATCTTTCATAGTCTTATTTTCGGGGTGTAATACGATTTTGCCGTTCCTATGATACAAGCGTTTCAACGTATTGTTCCCGTTTGTCAAGGCTACGACTATATCTCCGTCGTCTGCGTGGTCTTGCTTTCGCAAGACAATCAAATCTCCGTCGTTGATTCCTGCTTCTACCATACTGCTACCGCTCGCGTGTAACATAAACAGTTTTCCGCTACCGAACAGCGAACGCGGCAATTCAAAGCTGTCCTCGATATGCTCAACCTCGAAGCTCGGCTCTCCGCAAGCTATCGCCCCGATAAGCGGCGCAATCGTTGTTTCGCCTTTATCGAATCTTGACGGAAGCTCTATATTGCCGAGCCTTGTCCGCTGTATTCTGCCCTCGCTCTCCAAAGCAAGCACATACCGCTGAACAAGGTTGAGCGAACTCATACCCATATAGTGCATAATGTTCCGATAGCTTGGCGATCTTCCGTTATCCGCTTGGTATTCCTTAATGTACTTCTCCATTTTACATAAAGTATTTGGGTTGAGTGTTCTCATCTGTATCAACTCCCTTAATTGAACGGCGCGTTCAATTTAGATTGTGAGCGCATTATAGCACAAAAAAACATTCGTTTCAAATTTTCATTGCCCGTTTATGGGCAGTGAACGACTTTTTTGAAAAATATTTGTTTCCAAAAGCAAAAAAAGACCGACAAGACAGTTAAATCTTATCGGCTCTTTCAATAAGCTATTTCTTATTAGCTTAATGCTTATTCTCAATTAAATCCAATATGCTTGTAGGAACAATATCGTTAATTTTAATATCGTATTGTACAATTCTAAAATGAAGCGAATAACCCATTGTGATTGTAGACGCATAGAATCCATTTTTGAATTTTCCCCCAACAAATACCATTTCACCATATTTCGCAGGCTTGCCGCCTCCCAAACCAATAGTTAAAGAATCTTCTTTCTCTTGCTTTATAGAAAATTTTTCTTGATTGCCGAGTTTGGTTTTTACAACTTCGGCGTTTGTCATTTCGGAAAACAGTATTTTAATGCTATCCCTTTCTTTTGATTTAATTTCAAGTGCTTGACCTTTTTTAATTACATAGCACGAATTATCTATATAGTATTTACGAAAACGACGAAAACCGCCTACAATCAATATTATTTTACCGTTTTCACATTCGATAAAATATTGTTTTCTGCAATAAATGTGTATTAAAGCTATCGATATGATAATTACTGCTACACCTAAAATGCTCCCTAATTCAATAAATTTTCTATTATACCATTCTCCCAAAAACGCTATTGCCAACGTCCCTACAATCGCAGCGATGACAGTACATATAATTATTGTACGGTGCCAAGTATATATAAAATAACCGATATTTTTAATCGAACCAATATGTTCTTGCAGTTCAGTAATTTCTTCATTGTTATTGTCATTAGCCATAGTGCAATTCTCCGATTTCGGGTTTCATTTCGTTGTCGACATTTCTTCCAAAATGCCGTAAGTATTTTTGTACGGAACGATATTTATAGTTATCTTTTCCCGTAAAAACTTCGCTTCCTTATGAGTAAACCAAGACCGCGCCCATTTCTCTCTCGTTGCGCCATTCTCGTCTTGGTACTTAACCTTAACGTAGCAGACAATCCATTTCCAAACTTTTGTTACTTCGCCCTGTGTAACCGTATTAGGTTGCGGCGTATGAATAAATCTGTCGTTGTTATATGTATTGCCGTAAACCTTTTTCTTTATCTTCTTATTCATTACGTTGCGATAAATACAACGGTATATAAGCAAGTACAGCACAATGGGAACGGGGAAACACCATATAATTGCATTTTTTAATGCTCGTTCATAATTAACAACAGGAAAAACGTCGGATGACCACGTGCCGTTTGGATCAATAAAGATTTTTACCTTTTTACCGATTTGCGCTTTTGCATCGCTTTCGTTTGAATAAGTCCCCTTGTGCATACTGTAAACAGTTCCCCATTCACTTTCATATTCATAATAAGTCCAATATTCTATGGTTCGGGAATCACCGTGTCCGCGATCGTGTATTCCGTATATTGTAATTTCTGCTTCCACCTCAACGGCGTTTTCAATATAATATTTGTATATGTCTTGACTTGCATATTCCCACCACATAAATATGCAAGTGACAACAAAAGCGAGAGCCGTCAATATCAATAGGAATGATATTGGCACTCTGTTCTTTTTTATGCCTATATCTTTGACGTCCATAAATCTTTTATAATACTCCGAATGATTTTCATTAATTATAGCACAATTTCAACGAATACGCAAGCGCAACCAAGTAAGCACAAAAACGAACAAATCGCTTTATATCTTAAAAATCAATGCCTTCTTTGTTTGTTACCTCTACCCAAACAGTAAGCTCTTTGCTTTCGTCATAGGATGCCAAAGCAATCTTAACTTTTCCGTAAGTTGCGATATGAATTAACCCTTTATCTTGAATAGTACCGCCCAAGTTTTCAAATACTTCGTCGAAATCTTGCAAAGCAGAATCGCAAGATATTCCGTAAACGGTTACTTGCGGATCGGTTATTGCTATGCGCGTAACAAATTGTCCGCCGCTTGAATAATCGGGATAGGGCGAAACAGTATATATCACGCAATGTTCGGGCGGAATTGCCGCCGAATCTTCTACGATTTCCGCAGGTTGATAACCTTTGCCGTAATAAAAGTCCGCGCCGAAACCGTGAAGTTTATAATGTCCGCTAAAATCTATATCGGAAACGTCCTGCATAACCCAAAATTCAAGCGAAGTATCTTGCGGCTTTTCAAGCATTTTGTTGTCCGTACAACCAACCATTGCAAACATAGTTATACAGAGTAATAATACCGGCAATACAAATTTTTTAATCTTCATAAGAGCCTCCTAAACTACGCAATCTTATTTAACTTAATATCGACGCTATTGTTATCAATAGTTAAATTTCCCTCAATAAATATGTCGTCGCCTTTTTGCTTTGCTTTTGCGATTATATATCCCGTCTTATCATCAAAATCAAAAGCGATTTTAAGTTCTTTGCTATAATAAGTCAATCCACAATCAGTCGCTATAATATCATTACCGTTACACACAAGGGAGATTGCTATGCGTTCGTAGTCAGCACTCTCTTGGCTATAAAGTTCCAACTGTATAAAATCAATAAATAAATCATCATATACTTCAATATTAGACGCGGTATATGTGCCTACTTGATAGTCAATTGTTTTTGTACAACCGACCATTGTAAAAAGAGTTACACAGAGTAATAACAACGGCAATACGAATTTTTTAATCTTCATAAAAGCCTCCTACATAATAAACGGATTAGGTATTGAATTTACTCACTATAATAACGAAATAAAGTTGTCTTTTGTCCCGATAAATTGAAATTTATCTTATCAAGTTTGCTTGTAGTTCACTATATATTCCATATTTCATTTTACTTATTTTCTTGTGTAAAATTCGGCTTAAAAAGTCCGAAAGACAGTTTACGCAAAATTT
>CAMXOH010000063.1 GCA_947245485.1 uncultured Clostridia bacterium
TTAAATTCCGCGCCGCAATGTTCGCACCTGTATTTCCCGCCAAGCTCGTTCAATTGCCCGCCGCAGGCTTTGCATTTTATTTGCTGTAATTCCATTGTATTTTACCCTTACTCTAAATTAATCGTTTGCGCTTACCAACTGCGGCGCTCCGCCCGTACGGTCTATGTTTTTAATACTGCGTTCGTTTAAAAGAATGCAAATTAAATCTTTGACGTCGTATTTAAATTCTTCGAGTTCGGCAGCGGTACATATACCGTTTTGTGAAATTTTGCCGTTTATAAATTGCAACAAATCGGTATTGATTTTACGCTGTTTGATTTGCGCCGCGCTTACATAGCGGTTTTCGTCGTAGTCCTTTGCGATTTGCGCGAACAAATAACCGTTTTCGCGGCAGAAACTTTCCAGCGCCTCGTATTTATCCACGTTGAGGTGATAACCGAGCGACGAAAGATTTTTAAGTTCCGTCACAGCTATCCTGCCGTCGTAAAGTTTGAGAACGAAATCGGGGAAATAGCGTTTTCCCGACATAGCTCCCGAAGAATATTCGAGTTCGAGCGCTTCCGCCTTGGCGTCCTTTATAAATCCCTTTTTAAAAAGATAGCTTAAAAATCTCCTTTCGAGTTTTGAGTCGCAATAAAGTTCCCTCTGTCCGACTTTAAGCACGCAACGGTTTATTGCGCAGGAATCGTACGTTTTGTCCGCGCCTTGGAACAGTTCGTCAAGTCCGCTTTCGTTCGGTTCGGCTTCGCCCGAAAACAGCGCGCTGAAACGCCCGACTGACTTTTCGTCCGTTTCGCCTATTTCGCATTCCAATACGGGCAAATCGTCTTCAACCTCTGCGTTTGCTTCCTCGGGCGGAGTTGTTGAAGCCTGCGAGTTCTCCTTTCTGTTTGGTTTTTTGCGTCCCATATATTCGTAAGCCGCGTCGGTCGCGCACCTGCCTTGCGAACGGATATTGACAAAACCGAGTTTTATAAGATATGGTTCGTACTCCTGGTCAACCCTGTTAGCCGCCATATTCAGCGCCTTTGCTATAACTTCCTGCCCGACGGGTCCGCCGCCGAACATATCGATTAATACGCCTAAAATTTTTCTCTCTTCTTCTTTTAAACCCTTTTCGTCCACGCCTATTCGAGCGAAATACTTTTTGACGTCCTCTTCCGTGATTTCGATTTTCAGTTCGGCGAGCTTTTCGGGACTGCTTAACGCGCCCTTGCCCTTTATGTTGCGGCGCTCGGCTTCACGCACAATGGCGGAACTTACAATGCCCTCGACATGCGCGTTAGCCATTCTCGGCGAAAGGCGACTGCGGTTTGCGATTTCAAAACACAGTCCGTCGCTTATGCTCATACCGTTTACGCGGAATGAATTTTTTACTATTGCGGCTATGGTTTCAACCGCATACTCGCAAAGCGTAACGTTGATTGGAAATTTGCTGTAAAAAGGTTTTAAAAGTCTGCCCGTTTCCGTCGTTGCGCCTATGAAAGTGAAAGGCTCAATCTTTTGCGTTTTATTGCTCGTAGTGCGACTGTTGCTTTCCGTGAAGTGGAGTTCGAAATCTTCCATAGCGGGATAGAGAATTGACTCTACTATTTCGGTAGGAAGTCTATGTACTTCGTCAATAAAAATTACGTCGCCCTTTTTGATATTTCGTAAGGTGCGCTGTAAATCGCGCGCTTTAATCGTAAAAGATAAGTTATAGAAATTCCCGCCCATTTCGTTTGCGATTATATTTGCAAGCGTGGTTTTGCCCTGTCCGTGCGAACCGCACAAAAGAACGTGGGGCAGGGCTTTTTCCATTAACAACGATTTTTTAATGGGGTCGCTCACCGTTGCCACTGCGTTGGGTTGTCCGATATAATCTTTCAGCCTTTGGGGACGGAACGCTGCGCCCATAACTTCGATATTCCGCATTCCGTTCAGCTTTTTCTCCGTTACCTGCGCGATTACGGGCATAGCTTCGTCTACGCTTTTCTCTTCGGCGTACGGCTCGTCCTTAACTTCGTTTGTTTTCGGGGCGTCCGCAGTTTCTATGTCCGCAGGCGGCGAAAAGTTGCCGTTTCCGCCCTGCGTTTGCGCTATTTTTTGCGGCTGTGCGTTGACGGCAAATTCCTCTTCCAAACGCGAAAGCATATCGTCCATATCTACCGCGTCTTTCTTGATTTCGCTTTCCAATACGGAACGGATATCCGCGTCCGAAATATCCGACAGGCTGTTTACGCTGCTTTCAAACGCGATATTGTTATCCTTTAAAAGCTGTTGCAATTCCGCCGCGGTGAAATTTTGTTTATAGAGCGCTTTATTGAAAAGTTTCTGCGACGAAGCGACGTGAATAGACTTGCTCGTCTTATATACGTCCTTCATAACGGAATTGAGCGATTTAATGAATCTGCGGTTGAGCGTCTGCATTTCGCGCAAATCGACGGCAATAGTGAAATTAGCGAGCATATCCTTCGTCTGTGCGATATTGAACATTGCGTTTTTCAAAAGCGCAACGTAAGCCGAGTACTGCGATTTGTTGCCTTTTTTAAGTTCGTTTTTTGCTTTCTCGGCATACTCGTCGCGCTTGGATTCGAGTTTGGAAAGCATAGAGTTTATGGCGTTGATTACGCCCTGTTCTTCTCTCTTTTTGTCAAGTTCCTTTCTGTACGTGCGAAACGACATTTTTCATTTCCCCTTTGATATTAAATTTTTTGTTTTCTTATATTGGCGTTAGGCATTGCGCCGCTTTCCGCAAGTTCGATAAGGCTGTCTATTTCGCCGTCGAACTCCGAAAATTTATCGCCGTCAACCGAAGCCATAGACGCGTAATCGCCCACTTCGAGCATCTTATCGAGTTCTTCCGACTGCTTTTGCGCAACGTACATAGCTTTTAAATATTTATTCTCCGCTTTCTTTGCGTTGGACTTGCCTGCGGAAAGCTGAATATCTTCCGACAGCGCGCCTATGCACTCCAAAAACTGACGGTTTAAAGCGGCTAAATCGCGCGACTGCACGGCAAGTTCGAGGGTCATTAACATACCTCTCGTCTGTTTCAAAGAAGCCATATTCTTTTTTAGCAGTCCGCGCGCCTGATTTTCCTGACTTTTAAGTCCCGTGCGCCTTGCTTCCAAAACTTTCGATAAAAGTACGTTGTTTTTATTTTCCATAGTCAGAATCTGAACTTTAAGATTCTCGGAAGCCTTGCTTATGCGCGCTTCCCTCTCCCTGTTCAGTTCCGCTTCGTTTTTTACTCTTTTCTTAAACATCATATTTCTCCTTATTATAAAAGTACAGAATTACCCATAATTTATTATACTTTAATAATCAAGCATAGTCAACGTGTGTTTTACAACTTTTTTTAAGTTTTTACTACCAAATTTGATAAAAACCGTAAATTCCGCGTTAAAAATTCCAGTCGTTTAATTTTTTTCTTTGCCGTTTTTGCGGCGTTTTCAATTTGTATTTTTTATCGTGCGGATTTACTGGCGGCTCATAGTCGTTGTCGTCGGAAAGTTCGAGATTGGAAAATTCCCGACACTTATAATAGCGTTCTATTTTGGAGCGGAGAACATATCCACTGTTGGCTTCCGTAACCACGCACTCGCCCTCTTCGAAGCAAGTCAAACTGCTCCTCGGCACAAGCGGAATTGTCTCTATGCTGAAATTGTTTATTTCCGCGCCGTCGCCGTTCAATGCAGATAACGGGGATATTCTCGTGGTTTTACCGCATTCGTCTGAAAATTCGTCCAAAGTTTTGGGATTGTTGGAACCGAAAAAAACGTGAATGTTCAGATTGTCGCGTATTATTTCCGATACCTCACCGCCGTAAACGCTGTTTAACTGCGCATATGACTGAATAACCAAGATAAAGAAAATATTTCTGCCCCTGCAAGCCGAAATAGTCGTATCGAAGTCCGTAATTGCGGGAAAGTTTCCGAATTCGTCCAATATAAAGTAGAAAGGCACTTCCAATTTTCCGCCCGACTTGTTCGCCGTCTCGATTAGCGAGCAATATATATCCTGCACCATCATACTTATTACCTGATAATGCACTTTAACCTCGTCTTTGTAGGTTATGAAAATTACCGTGGGGCGTTCGTTGATGCTTGAAAAATCCACTGTATTTGCGCACATTACGCAACTCATTGCCGTTTCCCTAAAAACCGAAATGCCTGTATTGAGAACGCTAATTATTCCGCGCCGCGTAACAGGCGCATTGTTAAGAAGCAGACTGTTCACGTACTTTTTCGCTCTTGAACTGTCCTTTCTGCTTCTGAAAAAGCCTTTGTCGTCGTAAAAGTTGCTGTCGTCTTCGAAACTGTCCAGAATGGTTAAAACCGAATTTATAGAAAACACGTCCTCGGTTATCAGCTGTCTTATTCCCCTTTCGTCGTCGTCCGCAGGTAGGTTCTCTTTTCTGCTGTCTTCGAGCAAACCCCAAAGAATCGCCCTGAGAATTTCTCTTGCCGCGTCCTCCCACGCAGGGTCTTTCGTACAGCGCGTAACGAACATTATAAGCGTTATTTTGTCAATTTCGTTGCCCGCTTCGTTGAAAATAAGTTCCTGCTGAAACGCAATCGCTTCGTCGAGTTCTTTTTTAGTTCTGTATTTCTTTCCGCGGAAGGTTTTGAATATTTCGTTTCCCTCCACCACCGAGCCGACTTCGCTTAAAATCTCGAACGCGCTTTGGTATTTTTTGAATATCCCGCTGAACGGATTCCAGCATTCGCTGTGAAGGGGATTGCGGAAATTATACTGCAAAACGCTGTATCCGTTTTTTCTGAAAAGAGCGGCAAGCAATCTGTACAGTTCGCCCTTGGGGTCCGAAATGAGCATACTCCGCTTTTTTTTCTGCAATAAAAACGCCGCCGTCTGTTGCATAACGAACGAAGTCGTCTTACCAAGTCCCGTTCCCGCAATTACGCACGCGTGGCTGTCTTGCCCCGAAAAATTGAGAAGCAGTCTGTCGTCGTTGCGGAAGCAAGCCTTTAAAACTCCGTTCGAAGACGTGTAGGGCAACTCGCGGAAATCAATCAGTTTTCCGCAATTTACAAGTTCGTTGTCGTAGCGGAAAAGCCGCATATTTTCATAGCCGTACAAAAGAGCGTTGTCAAGCGATTTCATTTTTCGTACCTCCGAATCCGATAGTATTTTTTGTATATTCCCGTGTATAACCGACAAGTTTTTCGGCGTTCAATATATGTTTCCCGCGTTTGTTCGCGCATTCTCTCACCGCATCGCCGAGCGCGGTTTCGACGGTATCTATGCTGTAATTTTGCAGAATTCCGAATGCGTCAGGCGCAACTGTAATATCCGAAACGCCGTATAATTTTTTCTTTTTCGAAATTATGTAATCGACTGCTTCGGGCAGTTCCGTCTTAGAAACTTCCGCAAGGTGCAATACGTCGCAATACGTTCTGAAATATTTCGCGTTATCCGAACTGCAAAAACATACGGGAAGCACGGGACTTAAATCGATTACGGCGTTAGGTCTGCCCAAACGGAATTTAACACGGTTTCCGCTCTTTAAAAAACTTTTCACCGCGTCCGTAACGTTTTCATCCGTACAGCCGTTAACGAATATCATAAGGCAGTTGCTCTTCTCTTCGTTGACGCTGCGCACAAACACGTTGTTAACTGTGGGTTCAAAGTCGTAAACCGACAAGTCCGAAACTTCGATTTTTTCGATATGGAAATTTTTCAAAGCAGAGCTTATCGTCTTAGCATACATATTCAAAAGAAAACGGGAATCCGAACTTATACAGAGCGGACGGTACGCGCCGCGCGAAACCGAATCGAAGTCGGCAAAATTTCTCAGGATAAATTCAATTTCCTTTTCTCTTTGCAAAGGCGCAACGTTTAACGCCGACTTGGGCAGACTTATCTTAGCCGAAGAAAGATTCAAAGGCAATTCCGCAAAAGCCGAAAGCAAATCTCCGTTAGTATTGAACAAGGCGTTTTCCTTGCACTTATAGTCCAATGCCTGTCCGTAAATAATTCTCGCATACTTTCTGTCGTAAACGCCCCGATTCAATACTCCGCCTTCGAACGCGTTTTCAAGCAATCTTACAAGTTTGCATTCTGCGACGCTTTCGCGCTTGAACTTCTCGGAAACTTTTATGTAGAGAGGCGTAAAACTGCTATTATAAGCCAAAGCGCAGAGCCTGCTTAAATTGTAATCCAAAGCATTTTTATCATATCTCATTAAGGCGGTTAAACTTGCCGCATCGTTCCAATCCGCGGATTTTGAAAGCGCAGAAATTCCCGCCGCAACATTCTTTTCGAAAAGTATGCCTTCGCAACGCAGAAAACCCGTAATTCTTAACGCGTCGACACATCCCGCGTTTGTCTGAGCCGAAAGAGCTTCAAAAAGAAAATTGCGGGAAAAGTCAGTTTCCTGTTTAAGTTTGAGTTGCTTTAATTTTGCGATAGCGTTACCCTTTAAGTTTATTATTTCATCCGTTTGAACGTCCGCATTCAATTCGATGCCGACGATGCGCGAATAACTTTTAATGCGCCGATAACGCATAAAATCGTTTTCCGTACGTATTTCTTTCACTGTTTCGCAATTTACCGCGGGATATAATTTATTTATTTCGCTTTTGGTAAGGAAAAAATTTTTACCCAAAGCAAAGAAAAGTTTTTGACTGTCTTTTAAAAAATTGCCTAACAGCGCCTCGATTAAAAAGTACTCGTTCAAAAATAGTTCGTTAACAAAATCAAACATAATTTAACCTCCGTGTTCTAACGATAACACTTCCGCATAGGCTTTTACGTAATTTCAAAAATTACAAATTAAAAGCCGAGGCATTTTTTGCCTCGGCTTTTAATATTATTTCATTCATCGGATATTGCCGTCGTCAACCTTTATACTGCCGTTTGTAACAAGCGACTTTTGCCCTCTTTCGTAAAGAAAATAGTTTATACCCTCTATATCGTAATAATTACGCTGTATACAGTAGACGATTATTAAATCGAAAGTACTGTTATTCAACGCGTAACCTGCGCTTCTTAAAAGTCTTTTCGTTTCTTCAACGTTTAATCTCAAACCCAACGCCACGTTAAAGACGGTTGAGCGTTTGACTCCGCTGTTAGGCTTTGTTATACGGTAAAAATCCTGCCTGCTTAAATTGGCATTGTTGTAAACTTCGGTCGCGTCCATTTTTTTTGCTTGCATAAATTTGTAAATCAATCCGCCGAAAGTTTCGTTTTTACCGTACTCTTTAAGGAATGAATCCATCTCCTTTTCATCGAAACTTTTATCTAACCCGAAACAGTCGCTGACGCAGACAACGCTTTTTTGCGTATTCTTTTTCTTGGGTTTACCCGTTTGAAATCCGAGCGTTTTGACGCCGCTTTGCGGTAAACCGCATTTCACGGTTACGGGCGTTTCTTTTATGATTTCATAGCAAAATCGGTATATCCTCTTTTGCTCTTTTCCGCCCGATTGTTCCATATTGTGTATAACGGAAAGTTTTTGGACGCACTTTTCTTTAACGGACGGCGACGAAGTTTTGGAAATTTTATCCTCGTAATTTTTACATACCTGCGCAAACGCTTTTTTGCCTTGCGATAATGTATACGAACAATCTCTATCCTGCGAAACTGCGTTTTCACCTATGTATCCGTCTAAATTAACCGTAATAATATCAAATTTGTTATCCTTTAAAATCATAAACTTACTTTCACTTCAATTAAACTATTTTGATTATTGTAACTATTTTGTAATTTTATGTCAACGGATTATCAATATTTCAATAATTTCATTTCGGCTATGCGTAATATTAGATTTCGGCGAACTGAAAAAGAGAAGAGTCAAACTCTTCTCTTTTAGTTACGATATACAACTTTTAATTTGTTTTAACGCGGTTTTTTCGAGGCGGGAAACCTGAGCTTGTGATATGCCCACTTCCTGCGATATTTCCGTCTGCGTCTTGCCCTCGAAATATCTTAAAAACAGTATTTTCTTCTCCCTGCATTCAAGCCTTGAAATGGCTTCGTACAACGCCGCTTTTTCCGTCCATACTTCGTCGTTGTTCTTGGCGTCGAAGATTTGGTCCATTAAAAGAAGCGTGTCACCCGACTTATTGTAAACCGGTTCATACAGCGACACGGGGTCGGAAATAGCGTCTAACGCGTATGCGACTTCCGATACGGCGATGTTCATTTCAGCCGCGATTTTGTCGTAAGTTACGTCCTCGTCGTCCACTTCCAGCTTTTCGCGCACTTTTAAAACCTGATACGCCGTGTCGCGTATCGAGCGGGAAACCCTCAAAGAATTTCCGTCGCGCAAATATCTTTTGATTTCGCCGAGTATCATAGGTACGGCGTAAGTCGAAAATTTAACGCCAACCGATACGTCAAAATTGTCTATGGCTTTAATCAACCCAACGCAACCCGCCTGAAACACGTCGTCCGCATTGGCGTTCTTCGCCCAGAATCTTCTTACAAGCGACAGTACGAGACGGAGATTGCCCGTAATGAAGCGTTCTCTCGCGCGTTCGTCGCCCGCCTTTAATCTGAGCATAAGCTCTTCCTGTTCTTTCGAGGACAAAAGGGGAAGTCCCGAAGTGTCCACTCCGCAAATAACAACTTTCTGTAACATATAATCCTCCTTTAATGGAAATATGTACAGAAAGTCAAAAATCAGATTTGTTTGGATATGTCTTTTTTAAGTTTGGAAATAATCTTTTTTTCGAGGCGCGATATGTAGCTTTGGGAAATGCCGAGTTTGTCTGCAACGTCTTTTTGCGTCATTTCCTCTCCGCCGTCAAGCGCGAAACGCATACGCATTATTTTTTGTTCGCGTTGGGACAGCTTGGACAGCGACGCTTTTAAAAGTTCCCTTTCCACGCCGCCCTCTATATCCGAATAAACGCAGTCGGCGTCCGTACCCATTACGTCAGACAAAAGCAGTTCGTTCCCCTCCCAATCGGTATTGAGAGGTTCGTCGAAACTAACCTCCTGCTTTAAACGCGACATGCGCCTTAAATACATAAGTATCTCGTTCTCTATACAGCGCGACGCGTAAGTTGCGAGCTTTATGTTCTTTTCGGACTTGAATGAATTTATAGCCTTTATCAGTCCGATTGTACCTACGGAAACGAGGTCGTCGCCATCCACGCCCGAACCTTCGAACTTTTTGGCTATGTATACCACAAGGCGGAGATTGTGCTCGACGAGTTCCGCTTTCGCCCGCTCGTCCCCGCTTTCGAGTAGAGTTATTTTATCGCTCTCCTCTTCCTGCGAAAAGGGAAGCGGCAAGGCTTCCGTTCCGCATATGTAATCAAGCGTGTTTTTCCCGAAGAGCAGAGATAAAATATGTTTTATTTTTTCAAACATTCAGTCCTCCATTAAATCGGGGTGAAGAACCGCCGCTCCCGCGGCGTGCGGACTTATCCCGATTATTACATTTTTAACCGTACAGGTACTTTCGCCGTAGTTGAGTTCGATTTTATCCGCCGTGAATATTTTAAGTTTTTTACTTCCTGCAACAGTATGTATTTTTACCGTTTTTTTTATTCGGCTTTCGTCAACCAATTTTAAGGCGGCTGTAAGCGGAATTACGCTCACCGGTCTGCCCATATGACTTACTTTGTTTCCGCTGTCGAAAAACCCCGAAAGTTCTATGGATTTTTCGCCGGAATAAATTTTACAGGAAACCTGCGACTTGTCCGTCTTTTTCAGCCTTGCGGCAAGTTTTCTTGCCGCTATAATAAGCGCGAGCGCGCCGAATGCAGGAATACCGAGCGGAACGGACGAAAGAATATATCCAGAACCCGAAGCATAATCCAACCCCGCAAGCGAGAACACGGCGAGCAGCGCGCCCCCGAGTACGAAAGTGAAAGCGGTAAACACCGCCGTCATTTTAAAATATGCTTTAAAACTTTTGAACTTGCCACAAAGAAAACAAATTATCAGTCCCGACAGCAATTTTACGCACACCGCCGCAACTCCGCCGAGTTTAAAAAGGGGAAACGCGACGGCAAAGCATGCGCCGAAAACGGAAGCCAACGCTATGCGCGCGACGTGCGACGGATTTTTGCAGACGAGCTTAGCGCAATATAACAGCGTGAAGTCCATACAAAAGTTTTCCAAAAGGGCAAGTTCCACGAAAACCTGCATTGCAAGAGGTATTATAGCGCAGTATTTTTTGAAAAAAGAATAAAAAAACGTCGGATTATGCCGAATTATGCCTTAAACCATAACTTTGCTTTGCGTTGTACCTTGCGGCGCGTTCACCCGCTTTATATGCCCGACGAATTAATATATATTCTAATTATTGACAAACACGCCGTATTATGGTAAAATCTCCAAGTATAATTTATGCGGGGAACG
>CAMXOH010000064.1 GCA_947245485.1 uncultured Clostridia bacterium
ATCTAACTTGGTAAGTTTTGCCTCATATATGCATATTTCATTAAACATAAAATATTTCCTCAAATTACTGTTTATCTTACTGTCATTATATCACGAAAAATGAAAGAACGCAACCGATTGAATTTTGCGGGAAATATAAAACATATCTATATCTCACTAGGCTACGAGTAGCCTAATTCGTCCACGAAAAAAAGTACAGAAAAGGCACAGCTTAACGCCATGCCTAAACCTTATTATTTGCGTTTTATTAAATTCCCTGTGGGAATTACCGTAAATGCAGTTGCTCTTTTATTTGTAATTTCAATTATGCCGCCGGCCGAAATTATGATAAAAACCGTTAAATTTGTTTTTAGTAAGTTTTTACGTAGTCTGACAATTTTTTATTCGCCGACAAGCAAGTTGCGCGGCGCGATTTTTTTGATTTTAAGCGATAATAGACACGTTATACCGAAAGACAAAAGTATAAGTCCTATTCCCGCGGCTGTTATAAAGCCGTAAGGTATTGCAAAAGTACATTTTACTATACCTATTCCGCTAAGAAACAATGCCGTAAGCGGATTTATTACGATACTGCTTATTATAAGTCCCGCAAGAGCGGACAGAATGATTGACGGCATAAACGACAGCGCAGTCTGCAATACGAGTTGTTTTGTAGTGAACCCGAACGATTTCAGTATACCGTAATCGCGCTTATTATTGTTGAGCATTGTTCGCACCAATAAATAAAGTACGAATGCAATTATGACAGCCGAAAGAAAAAGTATTGCGATAACGATTATAGTCATAAGCGATACATAGACGCTGCCCGCGCCCTCGACGGTTGCCAATATGTTAATAACCACATTTACGTTCGTTCCTAACGCGTCTTTCATTTCCTCGTTGAACGCGTCCACGTCCGTTCCTTCGACAAGGTTAATGTAATAAGTCGTATTTTGCAACGAACCCAACCGTTCAAATCCCTTCCTCGTTAAAAGGCAATCCCTGCCGAGATTGTTTGTAATTTGCGTAAAGCCGCTTATAAGATATTTTTGCGTATTGCCGTTTGAAGTAATTTCTATTTCATTACCTACCGAAAGTCCTCTCTCCTTTGCATACTTTGCGGCTATTGCGATTTCGTTGTCATATTTGGGAAATCTGCCTTTGAATACAACGCTTTGGTTGTTTACCGTTGAAAAATCGTCGCAGAGCGTTGCCATAAGTTCGGCTCCGCCAGTGTGCGATATGTTGAGAGAATTGTAGAGATAAAATTTTTCCACACGGCTGTCGTTATTCAGCGTTTTAATAAAATCCGCCTCGGCTTCCGTTTGAACGTTTACTGCGCTGTCCGACGTTTCGCCGACGATTAAATTCAAAAACGGCGTCATATCCGCAATTACGTTTTCAGTCATAAGTCCGGAAAACACAACCACAAGCGACAGAACAAGCATTGTGATACAAACGGTTATATTGTGTTTTACGCCCGAAAGCGTAGTTTTAAGCGCCAAGGCAAAGTTAAGCGGCATTTTCGTTTTTTCGAGCGGTATATGGTTGCGCTTGAAATTATGCGTCTGCACGCCTGCGCGCAAAGCTACGATAGGCTCTATTCTCTTTATTCTGCGCGATGCAAGCCAAACGGCAAGCGCAACCGTACCGCAAAGAATTAAGAGCGAAATTATTGCGGGCAACGGTAAAAACCGTATTGCATACGGAATACCCGTCTGGGCAATCATCATCGAGTTAATCGCGGGAAACAGAACATACGAAAGCGCCGCGCCCGCGACTGCGGTCAAAAGAGTCAAACCCAAAAACTGTAACAAGAGCGAGCAAACGAGCTGCCCCGAAGTATACCCCACCGCTTTCAGCGCGCCGAGATTTTTGATATTCACCTGAATATAGTTGATAATATTCGATATGATGACGACAAGCGCAATCAAAAGCACGAAAAACGCCATTGCGCTCATAATGCCGGAACAAATCATTTGCGAAATGTACCGCGACTGCGAAACAATATCATAGCAGTTGCTCGCCATTCGCGTATTTGGAAAACGTTCTGAAATGCTCGTTTTTAACTTTGCTTCGAAGTTGAGATTGAGCGCTCTGTCGTTGAGACGCACCGAACACAGCGTTGTTTTAGGCGCGTAATTCAATTCTTCGAGTTCGGCGTATTTATCCGCCGTAAGTATTATTTGCGTTAACGCGCAGTTATGCGAACCCATCATAACACTATTGAAAAATCCGCAAACGGTATACTCTACGGTATGACTGCCGATACTTATTGCTATCGGTTTACCGACGAGCGTTTCGTCCGTTTTGTACAGCATAGGAAGATATATGCCGCTCTCTATATTGCCTTCCTCTATTATTTCGGCTTTCCCCAATGTGCGCGTTACCGCCGTTTGCTTATCTATAAAAATAAATTCGCCGTTCATCATTCCGCCGTTATAGGGGAAAGTTCCGACCATGTGCATACATCTGTCCAGACGGTATTCTTCCACTTCGGGTTCGCTTTTCAGTATTTGCGAACAAAATTCGTAAGCGCTTCCGTCGCCGTCGTCTACCGCGAGCGTAACGTGTTCGGCGTTGAGTTTGTCGTGGTATCTGTCAAAGTTGGCGCGGTAATCCATAGACAGCATAAGCCATAAATTCAAAAGCATTGCCGCAAGCAAAATCAGCACGACGATGGCAACCGTCTGCCCCTTTGCCCTACGCATATTCGAACGGGCGATAATAAATAATTTTCCCACGTTACCACCCCATATCTTTTAAGAAAGCGGAAAGTTTTTCGTGTCTTTCCGCGTCGCCGTGCGAATACTTACCTAAATTACATTCGCCCAAAATGACGCCGTCTTTCAAGTAGAGAATACGGTTGCCGCGGCGGGCGGAACGCATATCGTGCGTTACCATTACAATGCTCTGCCCCTGTTCGTTGAATTTTGTTAAGGTGTCTAAAACGTCAAGTCCCGTCTTTGAATTAAGCGCGCCCGTGGGTTCGTCTGCAAACAGTATTTCGGGATTATTGATAAGCGCACGGACAATACCGACTCTTTGCGCCTCGCCGCCCGAAATCTGCGAGGGGAATTTCTTTTGCGTTTCTTCGGATATATCAACCGCCGCAAACAGTTCCTTTGTTTTTTGTACAAGTGCTTTTTTATCTTTATTTACAAGAAGTCCTGCGGAAAGCACGTTATCCATAACGGACATACCGTCTATTAAATATATTTGCTGAAATACAAACCCGCAGTGCTCGCGGCGGAATACCGCAAGTCCGTCCTGCGATAAATCGGAAATGACTTTATCACCGAACGATATTACTCCGAGCGACGGTGTATCCATACCCGACAGCGCGTATAACAGCGTGGATTTACCCGCGCCGCTTGCGCCCATTATTACAGTAAAGTCGCCCTGTACGAGTTCCAAATCGATATTTTTCAGGACGTGCTGTTGCTGACCTCCGTTAGAGAAAGTCTTGCTGAGATTTTCGGTTTTAAGCAGTATGTTTTTTTGCATTTTATATCTCCTTGAACGACTGCAACTCTGCGGGATTCCGCACATTTGCGAACTGAACTTTACACTTCCATTTTACAATTCTAATTATTAACTTTCTTTAACCGATTCTTAAATATTTCTTAAATTTTCCCGCTTAAACGCAGAGTTACCGTCACTTTCAAACCGTGAACTCCGTTTTCGACATTAAGTCCTCCCCGCATTTCTTTCATAAAATAATCCGAAATGTACAGTCCCAACCCCGCGCCTTCTATATTTGCCGAATTGCTTCCGCGCTTGAATTTCTCTTTCAATACGGGCAATTCCTCTTCAAGCACGCCGCCTCCGAAATCTTCGATTATAATATTAATAACGTTCTCCGCCTTTACAAACGCTACGGTAATTTCCGTCTTTGCGTACTTATATGAGTTTGCGAAGATATTATCAAACACCTGCTGTAAACGCAAAGCGTCCGCTAAGACGAGGCATTCGGGAATATCCGTAACAGTCGAACTTTTAAGATAGTCCGCGTTTTCAATCATAGTTTTTATCCGAACGCTTGAAATATTTTCAGGCTTTACCGTAAGTTGCCGCAATTCTTCGAGAGTCGCCGTGAACAGGTTTGTAACAAGAGTATTTATTTGGTCGGCTTTGCCTATAATCTGCGTATAATTCGCCTTAACTTTTTCACTGTCCGTTACGGCAAGTCCCACCTCCGATATAGCCTTAATGCTTGCGACGGGCGTCTTTATATCGTGCGAAAGTTTTGCCACAAGCTCCTTTTTGCTTGCGTTCGCCTGCGCTTCCGCTATGCGCGCTTTTTTGAGTTCGGAACGCATAATATCGAAACTTTCCGTAAACGCGCCGAAAATATTTTGCCTGTCCATTTCAAGCGGAATATCGAGATTTCCGCCCGCCACGCGTTCGGCAAAACCTTTAAGTTTGTTGAAAGGTCTAACCACGGTTCTATGCAAGTAATAAGCGTACAAAACGCACAGCGCGCACTGAGTTACGGCGGCAACCGATAAAACCGCAATTACCGTTTGCTTTTGCGTCTGCAAAGTTTGCGCGCCTTCGTTATAAATAATTACTTTTCCTACCGCGCCGCCGCCGAGAGTAATATCGAGTATTGTATCCCTGTGCATAACCGCCGCGTTCACGCTTTCGGAAAGTCCCGACTTTGTTTTATATAAAATATTTCCTTTTACATCCAATACAACGTAATCGAGAGAGGTAAAATTATTATGTTCTTCAAGTTTATTGAAGTCCTGCGTTACAGACTGCACCACTTCGTTTACGGCTACCGAATCCTGCGATAATTCGGGCGTATGCACCGCGAATATGATAAGCGCAATTATTTCCGCGGCAAATATTAAAACAATAGCAATCAAAAACGGTTGTCTTTTCATTCTCCGTCTCCCTTAAATTTATAGCCGTCGCCCCAGACGGTAATTATATATTGCGGTTCGTTGGGATTAACTTCGATAATTTCCCGCAATCTCCTTATGTGCACGTTCAGCGTGCCGTCGCCCGTAAATTTATCTTCCCAAACCTTTTCGAAAAGTTCCTTTTTGGAAATTACTCTGCCCTTATTTTCCATAAGGTACGAAAGCAACCGAAATTCGAGCGCGGTGAGCCTTACCGCGCCGCCGTTCACTTTAACCTGTTTGGCTTCGAAATTCACCGACAATCTTCCGTCGGAATATAAGGCGCAGGCGGTTTGCCCGTAACGCTTTAAAACCGCTTTGACTTTTGCAAGCAGAAAGCCGAGAGAATAAGGTTTTTGGATATAATCGTCGCCGCCTATATTGAGCGCCACAATCTTGTCGTCGTCGCTCGTCCGCGCGGAAATGAACAATATCGGTATGTTCGTCCTTTCCCTTAATTCCTTACATAGTCCGAATCCGCTTCCGTCGCCCAAATTTATATCGAGCAGTATTAGTTCGGCTGTATTATCATTAAAAAACTTCCTGCAACCGTCGGGACTGTAAACCGCAAACGTACTTACCCCGAACAGATTAAAATATTCAGCCGTGCTGTCCGCAAGCACTTTTTCGTCGTCAACTATAAGGCAATTATATTTCATAAAGCACCTCCTAATTTATTATAACATTTTTCAAAGCGAAAATCTTTAAGAATTTCTTAAAAACAGACGGTTTGCAAAAATTTTATTTTTACAGTTACGTTCGCATTTTTACATACGCTATTTACTTGAAAACGGCTGTTAATTTTGGTATAATAATTCGACACTGAAACGGAGACGCGTTAAAATTTGCAAACAGTTAATAACGAAAAAGATGACGGCGAATTGAAAAAGAATGCTGCGGACAGATTGGGCGAAGGTAAAATTTTACCGCTTGTGTTCAAACTTACTATTCCCGCGGTAATCGCCCAGCTTATTACATTTTTATATAACATAGTAGACAGAATGTTCGTTGCCAAAATACAGGATTCGGGTATGGACGCTTTGGCGGCTTTGGGAATAGTGTTGCCCATTACTCTTATAATATCGGCGTTTGCAAACCTTATAGGCATAGGCGGCGCGCCGCGGGCGAGCATTAAACTCGGTGAGAAAGAACCGCAGGAAGCAAACAAAATTTTTAATACTTCCTTTCTCCTTCTAACGGGCGTAGGCTTAATTTTAAGCGCGATTACTTTTATCTTATCGAGGCAAATCGTCATTGCGTTCGGCTGTCCGCAAAGCGCGGTTGATTTTGCCGTGTCTTATCTGAAAATTTATTCAGCAGGAACAATCTTCGTTTTACTTGCACAGGGGTTAAACCCGTTTATAACTGCGCAAGGCTACTCGCTGACTGCGATGTTTTCAGTGTTAATAGGCGCGGTTATAAATATCGCGTTAGACCCCCTGTTCATTTTCGTCTTCAAAATGGGCGTTGAAGGCGCAAGTTTTGCCACGGTAATTTCGCAATTCATATCGTTTATCTGGATAACCGTCTTTTTCTTCTCCAAAAAAAGCATATTCAAATTCCGAATAAAAGATATGAAACCCGATTTAAAGCGAATGGCAACTATTCTTTCTCTGGGCGTTACGCCGTTTGTAATGACGATTACGGAATGCGCCATTCAGATTGTTTTCAATATCAATTTAAACGTTTCCACGGGCGGAAACAAGGATTATACCGCCGCGCTTACGATTATGCTCAGCGCGCTTCAACTCATATCTTTGCCATTGAACGGACTCGGTTACGGTATGCAACCGTTCGTTAGTTATAACTACGGCAAAGGCGATACCGCAAGGCTGAAAAAAGGTATTAAATACGTTACGATTATAGCTTTTATTTTTGCGGTAACGGTTTGGTCTGTTTCGCTTGCCATTCCACAACTGTATGCCTACGTATTTTCCGCAAGCGACAGCGTGAGAGAAATTGTAAAAACATACACGCCGTTTTTCCTTATGGGTTCGATAATGTTCTTCATACAGATGACTTTGCAGAACGTGAACGTTGCTTTGGGGCAATCCCGTTCCGCGCTTATATTGGCGGTACTGAGAAAAATAGTTATACTCATTCCGTTATGCTTTACTCTGACGCACTTTATGGGATTTAAGGGCGTATATCTGTCGGAAGGAATTGCCGACTTTGCCGCGGGCATAATAACGGGCATAGTTATATTCCTCACTTTCCCGAAAGTTTTCAAAAAACGCGAAGAACTTTTGAAACTTCAAAACGCCGAAAAAAACTTACCTGAATAATACTTAGAATTTCATTGAAAAGCGATAAAATTTAAGCGGAAGCCGAAATGTATTTCGGCTTCCGCTTTTCGTTTATGACAAGCGTTTAATTTTAAACTGTTTCGTCCCAGATATAAATTTTGTTCTTTTCAAGCTCGTTCGCCTGTTTTTCGCATACAGTGTAAATGTCGCCTCCGCCGCTCTTCATCTTCGTGAGCTTATCGAAAGTAAGCGTAGTTGCGCCGAGTTCTTCCGTAGTTTCTCCGTCGTTGTGGATATAGACGAGATACGAATTCTCCTCTGCCTTGCCGATTGTAACGTTGCGTAAAGTTACGTCCACGGGCGAGCGGTAAATATGTTCTCTTTCAGCC
Source organism: uncultured Clostridia bacterium (assembly GCA_947245485.1). Taxonomy (GTDB): domain Bacteria; phylum Bacillota; class Clostridia; order Christensenellales; family Borkfalkiaceae; genus Coproplasma. Next base: position 7,525 of record CAMXOH010000064.1, read on the forward strand.
GCAACGGTATTGTAAGTACCCATTACAATTGCCGCGTTGGGCACGTTGAAGCCTCTGCCCCACTCCTCGTGTTCCGCGCCGACGTACTTGGAAAGCTGTTCGTTTGAACCTGTTACCGCAACCGACGAGTTTTCGATAACGGCTATACCGTCGCGCATAATAACGCCCTGAGTGTATCCTTCGATGACAGATGACTTTTCTACTTTAAGCGTGCCGGGAACGTTGAAAAGAATACCTACGCCGAACTTGCTTTCGCCCTGTGCGCCGTTAACTTCGTCTATGCCGTCGATAACCACGCTTCCGTTTGCCTTAATTTTGGAATATCTAACCGTTACCATAACGCCGAAATCGGTGCTTCCGTTAACGTTTGTTCCTATTGCGTAATATCCTCCTACGTTTATTTCGGAGTCAGCCAAAACGTCCAAAGTAGCCGCTTTGCCGTTCATAAAGATACCGCTGCGGTTAGCGTACATTTTTACGCTTTCAAGCGTAAAAGATGCAAATTCACCGACTTCGATAGCATAGTTTCCGTTAACGTAACCCGCTTCGGGCGCTTGTGTACCGTTCATTATTACTCTGCCGTTTTGAAGTTTGAAGTCTGCGTTATTGGTAATTTTAATACCTTTGGAAGCTATGTTTAACGTGTGTCCGTTGAGTCCTATATTTATATCTCTGTCGATATACATATAGCCGTCCGCATTGTTAGCTTGAAGTTCGACGTCTGCGGTAAGTCTTATATTCTTTGCGCCGAAGTCCATAAGGTCGCGTATTTTGCGCTGTGTGTCAGCCGTGTACCACTCGTTTGCGTTCAAAAGCATTTCGGGACGGTAAACGTTAGCCGATTTTGCGGTAGCGTTTTCAATGTGGAAATCGACGTCGCCCGAACGCGCGAATGTCATTGCGTCATAGGTGAACGTTGCGCCGAGCCACACCCCGTCTTTATCATAACCCGTACCGTTGAGTCCGCCGTTGCCGTTTACATACACTATCTCCCAGTTCTGATTGAACACTCCGTCGTTGATATGATAAATATTGCTGTTTACCGAGCAGTTTGTAAGCGTACAGTCTGCCGAATACTGATATGACGTGCTCTTATTGCCGACAACTACCGTCGCGTTAGGTACGGTGTTACCGACGCCCCACGCGTCTTTATATTTACCCGTTTCAAACTCGGTTCTGCTTAAAGCTCCGCCGACTCCGTAAGAAGAAATTCTCGAATTGCGCGCAACGGCATGTCCTCCGCGGACGACAAGCGCCTGCGTAGTTCCTATTAAGTCGCTGTTCTGAACGACTACCGAACCGGGAACGTTTATAAGCAAAGCCGTTGCTATGGGGAAGTATTGGGGTACGGTTTCACGGTGTCCGTTAATAACCGAAGCGTTCACGGTTGAATCTTCAACCCTTACCACAACGTTCCATCTTTCCGAACCGGAAGCATTGGTAGATATACCGTACGCGCCTTCAACGTCCATAACGGAGTTGTTTACCACTTCGATTACGGAAGAAAGTCCGTCCACTAAAATTCCCGTAAAGAACGTGAAATATTCAACGGTATCCAATTTTAAGGAACAGTAGTTATTTACGTGAATGGAAGGAATTGTAGCGCAATTTGCGTCATATACGTTGTAAGTTACGACTCTATTTCCTTTACTGCTGTTAAAATAATCGCGGTTGATTTCAGTCGTTCTTTTAAGTTCCGCGTCGCTTGCAACGTCTTTTCCGTCCGCATATTTTGCAGGAACGTATACGGACCTGCCCTTGTGCTCGGTAATTACGCCGTTAGACTGCGTATTCTCATCAAGAACTTTGCCGTACAGCTCCTCGTTGGTTGTGGTTATTCTGTTTATGCGCTTTATTCCGCCGTTCTTTAACGTTATGCTTGCGCTGCCGACAACGTCCACGGTATCGGCTTCCAGAATAATATCGTTGCCGTTTATATCTATTTCTATATCGCTGTCAAGTTCTATATTCGAGTAATATTTAGAAGTTTTTTCATCCTTAATAAATTTATTACCGGACCAAAGAATATCGGCAGTTAAACGTACTCTTCTTACGTTGAGGTTGATTAACGCCCATAAATCTTCGTTGTTCGCCGCGTTATAGAAAACGTTCTGATCTACTATATTTAAAGTATCTTCGGAAATTACCGTTTTGGTTTCCGAATTTTCGTCAAGGTAAGTAATTTTGAGCCTGTGCTGAATACCCCATTTATCGAATTTTATGTTTCCGTCGCTGTAATTTACGGAATTTATGTAGTTAAGACTTGTGATTGTGCACTGTCCGTCAAGACCGTTTGCGCCTTTGAGACTTTCAAGCCACTCCTCTTGCGTGCCTTTAAATCCGTTGTCAACCGCAATCTGATAAGCAGATTTACCGCTTTCGCCCTGTATGCCCGCGCCGCCTTGTTCGCCTTTAAGGCTTTCGAGCCATTCTTCCTTTGTGCCTTTGAATCCGTTTTCCACGGCAATTTCGTATGCGGATTTGCCGTCTGTACCGTTCAAACCTTTAAGGCTTTCAAGCCATTCCTCTTTCGTGCCCTTATATCCGCCCTCTACCGCTATATCGTACGCAGATTTACCGTCCGCGCCGTTCAAGCCTTTAAGGCTTTCAAGCCACTGTTCTTTCGTTCCCTTGTATCCGCCTTCAACCGCTATATCGTATGCCGATTTGCCCGCGTCGCCTTTACTTCCCGTTTCCCCTTTAATCGTTTGCAACCACTGTTCGTAAGTCAGCACGGTTTCCAAATTTTCTTCCGCATACGCTACGTA
>CAMXOH010000065.1 GCA_947245485.1 uncultured Clostridia bacterium
CGATTTCGAGTCGTGCGCGTTCGACCACTCCGCCATCTCTGCTCAACAATATATATAATATAAAATACCAAGAAAAAAATCAAGCGTTTTTATGCGTTTTTGTTATACTCTGTTTAATTTCTTCAAGGTTTAATGTCAATTGCATAATTGACATTCGTTTATTCTTAACCTATAATTTAATTAAAGGAGTACTTTATGAAAATAATAGACGCGCATGTGCATATAGCGCAGTATTTGTCGGGATTTACTTCCCGAGGGGAATTGAGAGCGGCGGGCAGAGGCAGAGCCAAATACTGTACGGGAGAAACGTTTCAGATGTTTCCGCCCGAACTCGGCGATATAGGGGTTTCGCCGGAAGCAATTTTAAGCGTTATGGATGATAACGGCGTCGATAAAGCTGTGCTATTGCAAGGCAATTTTATGGGGTTTCAAAACGAATACATTTTTGAAGCGATAAGAAAATATCCCGACAGATTTACAGGCGCGGCAACGTATGACCCGTTTTGCGTTAAAGTTGACGAAATTCGGAAAAGGCTATTTGAAGATATAAACTTCAAAGCGGTAAAATTCGAGCTGTCGAACGGCTCTGGTTTAATGGCAAACCGTCCGCCTGTTTATCTCGACGGGCAAGTTATGAATGATTGTTACAGGCACGCGAGAGATTGCGGTTTGACTGTGGTATTAGATATCGGAAGACCGCGAAATCCTTGCTGGCAAATTGACGCCGTGGCTTCTGTCGTTTACAAGTACCCGCAAATTAATTTTGTATTGTGCCATCTTCTTGCGCCGCAGAGGGGCGATACTGATTTATTGAAAGAAGCTCTTAATAAATTAGTCAGGCAAAACGTTTATTTTGATATTTCGTCACTTGCGCATAATCAGCAACCCGAAAAATATCCTTATCCGACAGCCGTTGAACATTTAAAAAATGCAAAAGCGATTGTCGGTGCGGACAGGTTAATGTTCGGAACCGATATGCCGTGCAATCTCGTGCACGACAGTTATGCTAATCTTAAAAATTATATTATCGATTCGGGCGTTTTTACCGAAAATGAACTTGAAGACGTCTTCTTTAATACCGCAGAAAAAATTTATTTCTAAAATATAATTTTTACTTATATAGGCGTTTAAAAATAGTTATAATTAGTTTGAGTACAATAAATTGCAAAAGTCATAGCCTTGTGTTATAATTTATGTATAAAAGCAATTAAAACAATAAATTTGGAGTATATTTATGCAATACGTGCAAAAAGTTCTTGAAAATTTAAAAGTGCAAAATCCCAATGAACCCGAATTTCACCAAGCGGCAACCGAAATATTGACTACGCTTGCGCCGGTGGTGGAAAAACACCCCGAGTACGAAGCGGCAGGTTTGCTTGAAAGATTTGTGGAACCGGAAAGAACGATAATGTTTCGCGTCCCTTGGGTTGACGACAACGGAAAAGTTCGTGTAAACAAGGGCTATCGCGTGCAGTTCAACAGTGCGATAGGACCGTATAAAGGCGGATTGAGATTTCATCCTTCCGTAAATCTCTCTATAATTAAATTCCTCGGTTTGGAGCAGATTTTAAAGAACAGTCTTACGGGACTTCCCATAGGCGGAGGAAAGGGCGGCTCTGATTTTGACCCGAAAGGGAAATCAGACAGGGAAGTTATGGCGTTTTGCCAAAGTTTTATGACGGAACTTACAAGACATATCGGCGCGGATACAGACGTTCCTGCGGGAGATATCGGAGTCGGCGCAAGAGAAGTCGGGTATCTGTTCGGGCAGTATAAGAGATTGCGCGACGAACACGTTGGGGTTTTAACGGGAAGAGGACTGTCTTACGGCGGAAGCCTTGTCAGAACGGAAGCGACGGGTTACGGTCTTGTTTATATTACGGAAGAAGCGTTAAAAGCGCGCGGAGATAGCTTAAAAGGCAAGACTGTAATAATTTCAGGTTCTGGCAACGTGGCTATTTACGCTTGTCAAAAGGCGCAGAGTTTGGGTGCGAAAGTTGTGGCAATGTACGATTCGAACGGTTACATTTACGACAAAAACGGAATTAAACTTGACGTTATCAAACAGATAAAAGAAGTAAAACGCGGAAGGATTAAGGAATATGCGGAAATTGTGAGCGGTTCGGAATATAAAGAGGGTTGTAAAGGCATTTGGAATATTCCTTGCGATATTGCACTGCCTTGTGCTACTCAGAACGAAATCGACGAAGTTGCCGCAAAAACTCTTGTTAAAAACGGCGTGAAGTATGTTTGCGAGGGCGCTAATATGCCTTCTACTCTCGAAGCTATTCAAGTCTTTCAAAACAACGGCGTAGTTTTTCTTCCCGCAAAAGCGGCGAACGCCGGCGGAGTTGCCACGTCCGCTCTTGAAATGGCTCAATCATCCGGAAGAATGTTCTGGTCATTTGAAGAGGTTGACGCCAAACTTAAAAACATAATGGTCAATATTTATCACAATATAGACGAGGCTGCTAAGGAGTACGGCTACGACGGAAATTATGTTATAGGCGCAAATATAGCGGGATTTATCAAAGTGGCTACCGCGATGATGGCGCAAGGCGTTGTTTGATTAAAATTGAACATTGCATTTTACGGATACGGAGAGGCGGAATAGCCTCTCCGTTATTGCTTGACGATAATAAATATAAAGTGTAAAATGGAATCAAAATTAACATAAAATAAACCAATTTACGGGAAATTTTATTGTTTATTTAGTATTATGTCAGGCATAATAAGTGAAAAAAGCCGTTAAAATGCTTAAAAAGGAGAAATATGTGGGGAATACTTCTGACTTCCGTTAATGCGGTAATACCTATAATACTTCTGATTCTTTTGGGTTATTTTTTAAAAAAAGTCAATTTTCTTAATCGGGATTTTATCAAAACAGGAAATAAATTTGTATTCAGGGTTTGCCTGCCCTGTATGCTTTTCATAAATATTTACGACAGTATGAACAGCTTTGCTGATATCCGTTGGGACGTGGTTTTATACTCGGCATTGTCTATTTGCGTAATTTTTGCTTTGGGACTATTGACTGCTGTATTGACGACTAAAAAAAATAACCGCAGGGGAGTTATCTTACAGTGTACTTTTCGCAGTAACTTTGCTATTATAGGACTTACGCTCGTTGAGAGGCTCGGCGGAGATACGGGTATTGCAGGCATTATTTCAGCGTTTTCAATTCCTATTTTTAATATTCTTGCCATAGTGTCTCTCTCGATATTTACAGGAAACGAAGGGCAGTCTAATGAATTAATAGGGCAGAGCGAAACCTTTGAACCTGTCCGGGGAGAACTTTCACCGGGCGTAAAGGCTGTGAAGTACAAAAATAGTATTAAAGCGATTCTTTTGAATATAATTAAAAATCCGCTTATTATCGGTGTTGCTCTTGGTCTTCTATGCGTGGGAATCCGTGAAATTGAGCGTGCTTGTTCTGGCGGCGAGGTTTTGTTTAGACTTGATAACCAACTTAAATTTATTTATATTGCTATTAAAGACGTAAAATTAATAGCTTCGCCGCTTGCTTTGGTTGTTCTTGGCGGGCAGTTTGAGTTTTCTGCCGTAAAAGGGATGACGAAAGAAATTGTAATCGGCACTGTCTGGCGTATTCTCCTGGCTCCATTGTTGGGAATAGGGGTGGCGTTCCTTTTAAGTAATTATACTGATTTATTGAACTTCGGTCCCGAGATTTATCCGACGCTTATCGCCTTGTTCGGAACGCCCGTTGCGGTATCGAGTGCGATTATGGCGGGTGAAATGAAAAATGACGAACAGCTTGCAACTCAGCTTGTGGTGTGGACGAGTCTTTGTTCTATTGTTTCTATTTTTGTTATGGTTTTTGTGCTTATGGCGTGCGGATTATTAGTTGTTTGAAATGGTTAATACTAATCATAGTTGCGCAAAGAATAATATTTAAAACTAAAATTAGAAATGTAATTTGATTTTGAAAATATAAGAAATGCAATACAAAAATGGGCGGTTCAAATTAATCCGCCCATTTTTGTTGACTTTTAAGGTTAAACAAATTATACTAAAACTAATGTTATAAAACACTAGTTTTAAATAGGAGTAAAAAATGCCGCCCAAAGCAAAGTTTATAAAAGAGGAGATAATTAAGGCAGCTTTTGAAATTGTGAGCGCCGACGGGATGCAGGCTCTGACTGCGCGTTCGCTCGGACAAAAGTTGAAAAGTTCTGCAAGACCAATATTTACTGTGTTTAAAAGCATGAATGAAGTTCAATGTGAGGTACTATGTCAGACAAAAACGCTCTATAATAGCTATATTTCAGAAGGATTGCAAGAAAAACCAGCCTTTAAAGGCGTTGGAAAGGCTTATATTCGGTTTGCTAAGGAACAACCCGAATTATTCAGGTTATTGTTTATGAGTGAACAAAATGAGGTGCCTGACGTTAATTCCGTTTTATTTCTTTTAGATTATAACAATGAAAAAATTCTTAAATCGATTGAAGAGGGTTACGGACTTAGCAGTGAGCTGTCGAAAAAATTATATCTGCATCTTTGGATTTATTCTCACGGAATAGCTGTTTTGCTTGCGACAAACGTATGCGTATTTTCAGAGGATGAAATTTCTTCGATGCTTTCGGAAGTGTGCATAAGCATATTAAAAAAAATCACGACGGAGGTTAAACTGTGATTTGCGTAAAAGATTTAGTAAAAACTTACAAGGGCGGAGCGGTAAAAGTTTTAAAAGGAATTTCGCTTGATATTTGTGATGGCGAGTTTGTAGTTATTACGGGGGCGTCGGGTTCGGGTAAATCAACTTTAATGAACGTGTTATCGGGACTTGAAAAACCCGACAGCGGCAGTATCGTATACGACGGTGACAATATTTCGGAAATGAACGAACAGCAGTTAACGGTATTCCGAAGAAAAAAAGTCGGGTTTATCTTTCAGCATTATTATCTTTTATCAAATTTAAACGTAATCCAAAACGTAAAAATGGGCGCCGATTTGACAGGCAATAAAGATTATAATGAAATCATTGAAAAAGTGGGACTTACGGCGAAATGTAAAAACAGAATATCCGAATTATCGGGCGGCGAGCAACAGCGCGTAAGCATTGCCCGCGCGCTTGCGAAAAAGCCGAACTATTTGTTTCTTGACGAGCCGACGGGCGCGCTCGACGAGAGTACGGGAAGAAACGTACTCGATTATATCGTCAGATTACAGCGCGAAAACGGGTTTACTATGATTTTGGTTACGCACAACCTAAATATAGCGGAAATGGCTGACACAGTCATAAAAATGAACAGCGGAGAAATTTGTGTTCGCTATAAAAATACGACAAAAAAATCCGCGTACGAAATCGGGTGGTAAGAAATGATAGTCGGTATCAAAGACGTTTTTAAACTTGTCGGAGTAATAATAGTCGTATTCTGCGCAATATTCGTATGTACGTTTTTTCTTAATTTTTACATAGACGCAAAATCATTGGAATTAGTACTTAACGATGAAGAATTGCTCGCTCTCCATCGCGCGCAGATGGCTACGGCGAAATTTACGTGTGCAATCAGCGGCGGCGTATTAATGCTCATTGCATTGGTAATGCTCGTTTTTTATATTAAACTTTATATAGACTCGCATGCAAAACAGTTAGGAATATTGAAAGCAATGGGATATACGGAGCGCGAAATTGCGTTAAGATTTTCTGTTTTCGGCATAAGCGTATTTTTTGGTTGCGCGGCGGGATTCGGTTGCGGTTTTGCGATTATGCCGCTTATTTACAGCCAAATGTCGAACGGCTTGCCCGAAATAACAATCGGCTTTCATCCGTCGGTGCTCGTTCTGTTCGTAATTTTGCCTACCTTGATTTTTTCGGCGTTTGCGTGCGTGTACGCTTTTTTTGCGTTACGCAGTCCTGCCAACGAACTTTTGCGCGGTAAACCCGAAAAACTCAGTAAAAAACCTTTAAAGGTTTCGGAAAAAGAACGCGGTTTTCTCAAAGAAATGTGCATAAAGACTTTATCTTCAAAAAAATCTTTGGCGTTTTTCGTTGCGTTCGCCTGCTTTTGTTTTGCGGCTATGATACAAATGGCGGTCTCTATGTATAAATTGAGTACAAAAACCATGGGTATAATTATATTTGCCATAGGCGCCGTACTTGCGGTGACTTCCATATTGATGGCGATTACTTCGCTTGTAAACGGAAACTCGAAAAACATTGCTATTATGAAAGCGTACGGATATTCGACGAAAGAATGCGCGTTGGCGGTGCTCCGGGGTTATCACTTTTTTGCGTTATTGGGTTTTGCGGTTGGCACCGTGTATCAATATGTATTGCTGAGCGTTATGATAAATATAGTTTTTAAAGACGTCGGCGCGGTTCCCGAATATTCTTTCAATGTTTCGGTGTTTTTTATAACGTTGGCTGTATTCATAGTTTTTTATGAAGCGGTAATGCTTTTATATTCGTTCAGAATAAATAAAATTTCTTTAAAACAGGTAATGGAAGAAAATTAGGATTAAAATTTAGAGCATAAGTTCCAAGTTTTAACATTATTTTGACTTTTTTAAAATTGACTTTCTAAGTTTGAATTGCTATAATTTTTATATTGCTTTGTATTATATAATTAGAACGAGGAAAGAGTGGGACTTCAAAAAGGAAAAGTAAAAAATACTAATTGGGTTAAACGCAGACATGTTTTTGTGTTTGCTGTTTTACGCCCGATTATGCGTTTTTATTTTAAATTGCGTTACCGTTATAAGGCTATGCGCAGCGGATTGAAAAAGGGCGCGTATCTGATAATTTCAAACCATCAGACAACTATGGACCCTTTTATGCTTTCGCTCTCTTTTAAGTTTCCCGTTTACTTCATTGCTTCCGACGATATATTTAACTTGAAAGTTTCACCGCTTATAAGGTATCTTGTCGCACCAATTCCCAAAAGCAAATCATTGCGCGACGTCGCCGCCGTAAAAAATATATTCAGAGTAATTAAAGAGGGCGGCGCGGTAGGAGTATTCCCAGAAGGAAACCGCACAATATCGGGCGGACAGTGGGAGATGACTGACGCAATCGCAAAACTTGCAAAATCGCTTAAAGTTCCGCTCGTCATCTATAATATAAACGGCGGATACGGTACCGACCCGCGTTGGGGGCATTCGATAAGAAAAGGGTGTTCCTACGGTAAAGTCCGCAAAATCATAACGGCGGACGAACTGAAAGAGCTTTCTTCGGAAGAAATTTTCAACATTATAAAAGATGAACTTACCGTTGACGATACGCTCTCGGGCGTCAAATTCCGTAGCGGGAAAAGGGCGGAGTACATAGAGAGAGCTTTGTATATGTGTCCCGTTTGCAACGGCGTATCGGGAATAATTTCAAAGAAGTATAAATTCAGATGCAAATTCTGTAATACCGAAAGTTCTTATACAGAAAAACTTGCTTTGTCGCCGCCGTTTGCGGGGTACGGGCGTGTATTGGAATGGTTCGAATGGGAGCGGAATGAAATAGTTAAAAAGGTTTACGACGGAGAAGTTATTTCAGACGACGGCATTTTATTCCGTGAAAGCGTCAAATTCCGAAACAAGAAAATGCTTGCGGGCGACAGAGTTTCCATTGATAAAAACAATCTTATTATATCGGGCGAAGCGGGAAAAACGTTATTTCCTTTACACGAAATAGACTCCATAACGATGCTCGGAAAGAAAAAGTTTAATTTTTACCATAACGATAAGATTTATCAGGTGAAAGGCGGAAAACGTTTCTGCGCGATTAAATACGTACACATTTTTGACGGATTGCGTCTGTTGGAGAAATGTGAAAAAGGAGAGTGTGAATGAGTTATTCGGATTTAAACGTGTGGGCGTTTTTGCTCATTATTGCGGTTTTGCTTTTAAGTATGTTGCTTGGAAATATTTTGCGTCACGTTATTCCGGGACTCAAAAAAACGCTTATTCCGGTATCGGTAATGGGCGGGGCGTTTCTACTCATAATATCAACTGTGACATATTACTGTGCGGGCGATTATTTATTTAATCTTGCCGCGTTCGGCGGTAGCGGAAGCGACGGCAGTTTCAGTGGAATGGGTATTCTCGAAATTATTACCTATCATTCGCTCGGAATCGGCTTTGTCGCTTCGGGATTGCGCACTTCAAAAAAGAAATTCAATAAAGAACGCGCGGGCGAAGTATTTAATTCGGGACTTACAACCGTCAACGGTTATCTTATACAGGCTTTTGTAGGATTAATTATTACGCTTATTGCGGCTTACCTCATTCATGCGGACGGACTTATTTCCGCGGCTGGAATATTGCTCGCGTTCGGTTTCGGGCAAGGCACGGGACAGGCTATGAATTTCGGTAAAAACTTTGAGGAATACGGATTCAAAGGCGGCAGTAATTTCGGTTTGACCATTGCCGCGCTCGGTTTCCTCGTCGCTTGTATCGTAGGCGTTGTTTATATCAACGTAATGCGCCGTAAAGGACAGATTAAAATTGTAGAACGGGAAAGAGGCAACAGTCTTTCCGACTATGAGGACGAGAATGAAATTTCCGTTGTTTCTTCAATGGATAAATTCACCGTTCAGGTTGCGCTCGTGCTTGCCGTTTACGGCGTTTCGTTCGGCATAATGTACGGCTTGTCTAAATTGATTCCCGCATTCGAAACGACGCTGTTCGGTTTTAACTTCTTTATCGGCGTGCTTCTGACTTTGCCCGTTAAGGCTGTGCTCAATAAATTATACGAAAAAAAGATTATTAAAAAGCAAATCATAAACAATTTTATGATGGACAGAATCGGCGGTTTTGCGTTCGATTTAATGATTGTGGCTGGCGTGGCGGCAATTCAGATACCGCTTCTTGTGTCGTATTGGGGAGTTCTGCTTATACTTGCTGTTGCGGGCGCTTTGGTTACGGCTTTTTACGTCAACTTTGTTTGTAAAAGGCAGTTTACGTCTTACAGGCACGAACAGTTTTTGGCGTTTTTCGGAATGCTTACCGGTACGGCGAGTACGGGTATGATTTTATTGCGTGAAATCGACGGTTCATACAGAACGCCCGCAAGCGAAAATCTTGTGTTCCAGAATTTGCCCGCAATGGTTTTCGGTTTTCCTTTAATGTTTCTCGCCAATTTTGCGCCGCAGAGCGATTTGAACGCTTTGATTACCTGTATTATCGTCGGAGTCGCTTTTGTCGCGCTGAACATAGTACTTTTCAGAAGCAAAATTTTCAAAAGGCGAAGATGCGTTGTAAAAAGCGACGGAGGTACGGAGGAAAATGAAACGGACTGCTCGGGTTCGGACGAAAATTTAACTCCGCCGCCCGAAAATACCGATAATTAAAATTAAAGCAAACAGAGGATAAGGATTGTTCTTCTCTCTAGTCGTTTGCAAAAATAAAATCTAAAAGGAGAAAATAATGTTAGGAAATTTTACTTACTGCAATCCGACTAAACTTTATTTCGGTAAAGACGCACTTGACGGACTCAACGAAGAGTTGTCCAAGTACGGCAAAAACGTTTTGCTTGTTTACGGCGGCGGTTCGATTAAGAAAAACGGAATTTACGATAAAGTCGTGGCAATACTTAAAGCTAACGGTAAGAATATCTATGAAGACGCGGGCGTTATGCCCAACCCGACAAGCGAAAAATTGAACGAGGGAATAGAGCGCGCAAGAGCGGCGAAAGCAGATTTGATTTTGGCTGTCGGCGGCGGCTCGGTTTGCGACTATGCAAAGGCAGTATCGGTTTCGGTGAACTGTAACGACGACGCGTGGGATAAATATTTTATTCGCTTCGAAGAACCGTCTTGCGATATTATTCCCGTCGGTTGCGTGCTTACGATGGTAGGTACGGGCAGTGAAATGAACGGCGGCTCGGTTATTACCAATCATTTTCAAAAATTAAAAATAGGTCACGTTTTCGGGGAGAACGTTTTCCCTAAATTCTCTATATTGAACCCCGAATTTACATACACACTTCCGAAATATCAAATGGTTTCTGGCATTTACGATATTATGTCGCACATTCTCGAACAGTATTTTTCGGGTACGGACGATAATTCAAGCGATTATATTATGGAAGGACTTTTGCGTTCTTTAATACACAGCGCAAATATAGCGGTTGAAAACCCGAAAGATTACGAAGCGCGTTCGAATATTATGTGGAACGCTACCTGGGCGCTCAATACGCTC
>CAMXOH010000066.1 GCA_947245485.1 uncultured Clostridia bacterium
CGGACCAATCGGTTATGAGCCGACCGCTCTAACCAACTGAGCTAAAGGCCCTTAATTAATAAGGTGTTCGTACTTTCCGCACAACGCTTACATATAATAATATACCCTAAAATTTTTGTCAAGTATTTTCAAACGTATTTTATTATAATTTTTTGCTTAATTTATTAAATAATTTTAAGTTTTTTTACAGCGCGCGGGAAACTCCGCTTTTAAATTTTTATTTGTTTTTATTGCCTGCCGAATGCGATTTATTCTCCTGCTCCTCACTTTTGCAATCTTCCTCTTCGTTGAGCTGTTTAAGCATTTCAGTAATTTGAAGTTCAGAAAGTTGTTCAGTCTTGGGCGCAAGTTTACCGTAAGCAAGTTTGTCGTGATGAATAACCATATAAATATTATAGCACTGTAAATCATTTAAAGCAAATTTAATTTGACGAAACGCAAGAAAACATTTGACGGAAAAGCATTTTGAATATATAATATCTTTTGCATTGAGGCGTAGCGCAGTTGGTAGCGCGTATGGTTCGGGACCATAAGGTCGTGGGTTCAAATCCCGTCGCCTCAACCATACAAAGCGGAAACAACTTTTTGTTGTTTCCGCTTTGTGTTTTCTTTGTGGGCAATACGGGATTTGAGGGGAGGCAAGAAAAACTTGTTTTTCGCAGAGCGGCGGACTCCACCGCCGCTTTGACAGCAATCGGCTTTTGCTGTCAACCGTGCGCCGTGCCCAAACGGAAAATCCCGTCGCCTCAACCATACAAAGAGGGAGCAACATTTTGTTGTTCCCTCTTTGTATTTTCTTTGCAGGCAATACGGGATTTGAGGGGAGGCAAGAAAAACTTGTTTTTCGCAGAGCGGCGGACTCCACCGCCGCTTTGACAGCAATCGGCTTTTGCTGTCAACCGTGCGCCGTGCCCAAACGAAAAATCCCGTCGCCTCAACCATACAAAGCGGAAACAACTTTTGTTGTTTCCGCTTTGTATTTTCGGCGATAAAAAAGTGCGAAGCATTTTGCTTCGCACTTTTTTATCATATTGTTATTGTCCAGTATACGGGCGGAACTTTGGTTATAAGCGTAATTAAAATCATACAAACGCTGTCTAAAATTACGAGCGTTCCGAGCGAGAAGTCTACCGCTTTAATCGCCTTTAAGTTGCCCTTATTCATAAGCAGTTTTAAAAGCGGGTAAAATGCGAACTTCATAATAGCGTATGCGCCCAATCCGTAACCGAGCGCCGAGGAAAGGCAAACGTATTTCGTCAAGTGCAGAGGCTGACTCGAATAATCCCAAAGCGAAGCGCCCGTCGCCCACTCGTACGCGTTGCCTACGCCGAGTTCGCCTATAAACACAAAGAAACATACAATCGCAACGTATATGAAATTGGACGCTATTTTTGTGCGTTTTGTTTTGGTTTTAAAGAGTTTTTTACCGAAAAAACCTATATCGTCCGTATCCCCGAGCACCAAGTGCATTGTAAGAAACGCGAGTCCGTAAGGAAATATGAAAGGCAGAACGTGAAACCTGTTATCAATTATTCCGCTTGAAATAAGTTTTACCGTATTTTCCGCAACCCAACCTATATGCGCCGTTATTATCATTAACAGAAACACGCACGCTGCTTTTGCCGAAAAAGGTTGCGATTCTTCTTTTACGGGTTGAGCCCTAAATTCAGCCAATGCCTGCATTTTAATTCTCCGTAGTCTTTTATTAATCAAAATTATATTCCCGTATTATAAAGTGTTTATAAACTTATCTATAAATTTTATTCACTACTATACTACGCTGAAAAAACAGACTCGGTTATGCTCCGAAATGCTTTTATGGAAATATTCGGGGATTGACAAACTTTTAACTTTATATTAAAATATAAACGCTATGAATATACGGAAGATTTCGGATATAAGTCTGAAAGTATGCGCGGGACTGTTACTTGCCGTTTCGCTTGTGCTTACGTTCACGGTTTCGGACTATTACATATTTAACAGAATAGGGCAATACGGATTTGTCTTCGTAATGTGCCAATGGATAAAAAAAGCAGGACTTCTGCTTATTCCTCTTGCAGTTTATTATAACAAGAAAAGCTGTTCGGATATAGCCAAATATTTTCTGCCCGTATTCGTAATAACCGCCTGCTTTACTTTCGGCGATTTCTTCGACGCGACTAACATAACCGAAAACAGCACGGGCGCGGAACTTTGCTTTGCGAACATAAACGAATTTATCCCCCGCGCCGCCAATATTGCGCTGTACTTTATTTCGAGCGCGCTGTACCTCATTGTATGCGCTCTGCTTTTCGTGCGGGACGGTTGGAAAGCGAACGCCAAAAGTTTTATCTTCCTGCCTTTCGCTATTGTTGCGTGTGTGCCGCTGAATATATTCGAAAATTTCTTCGATATAAACGACTACTCGCCCGAACACTTTTTATGGTTCAAAAACTTTACGGTCTGGCACCTGCTCGCAATTTTAATTCTTGCAGGTTTCACCGTCGGGGCGTATTACTTCCTTAAAACTCAAAACGAAAAGCAAAGACAGGACTACCTCGTTGCGGGCGCAATAATACTGCTTATCCAATACCACAGCAAGGATTCGATGCTACTCGGCGACGGATACAACGTTTACAGTTACGTGTTTTCCGCAATACCGCTGTTTATATGCAATATCGGCGTTTACGTCGCCTGTCTTTCGGTAATTTTAAAAAAGAGAACTCTCTACTCCATTTCGTTTTTCGTACACGCAGTCGGCTCGCTGACGGTATTCATCTATTTCGGCAAAGACGAAATGTCAAACTACGGAATCATAGTAAGTTATTCAATACTCTACTTCTGTCTGACTCACTGTCTTTTGTTCGCGCTTTGCGTACTGCCTACCGCGCTCGGACAGTATAAATTCCGTTTCAAAGACTGTATAATTCCACTCGTCTACTATTTCGTCGTTATAATTCTTGCAACCGTTGCAAGCGGACTTGTTTCCTCTTTCCTCGAAGGTTATACCTACGGCGACTACACGCTGAGTTTTGAAAACGGCGATTTCAATTTGCCCAACTATGCGTTCACACAGGTTAATCCCCTGCCAATCGAAGTGCCTATGGTGCCTTTGCGCATATGGAAATGGGATATGAACATTTTCTACGTTCTGCTTGTATATTTGGCTTACGTTTGCCTGTTCTGGTCTTTCAACGGCGCTTATTTTGCTTTCCTTGCCATACGCAGAAAAGTACTTGCAAGGACTGCCGCAGGCGTTGCGCCCGTTACAGCCGCCGAAGTAGTTGCGGAAGCCGCGGCAACGCAAGCCGACGAAGCAAACTCGGTCGAAACGGCGAATGCCGGAACGGCTGACGGCGAAAGCGAAGTTACGGAAGAAGAATGCGAACAAACCGAAAACGTTTGAATATAAACTAAAAAAAGAAGCAGTTTTTCAACGGACTGCTTCTTTATATTTTTACTTTTTTATTGCACTGGCGCGCCGTGTCCGTAATCGACTACGGAATTTGCTATATTGTGCATATGGTCGCCGATACGTTCAAGACAAACCGCAAGTTGCAGGAACAGCGAACCAGCTTCCGCAGAACACCTTCCCTCCGTCATACGGCGCAGGTGCGACTGCTGCATTACCGAGCACATACGGTCCGTTTCCTGTTCCTCGCGCTCTACTTCGGGCATATATACGAGATTGCTTCCCGAAAAAACTTCGCATACGTTTTTATAAAGGTTGGTAATATGTAAATCCATTTCGCGTATTTCGTCGCGAGCGTGTTCGGTAAAGTCCACTTTATCGTTGACGAGCTGTTCGGAATATTCCACGATATTTTCCGCATAGTCGCCGATACGCTCCAAGTCAGAAACCACGCGATAGAACGAGCTGACTTTCTTTTCGTCTGTTTCGGAAATTTCCTGTAAAGAAAGCTGAATTAAGAAAGTAAATATTTTTTTGTTTTTTGCGTCTATATCGCGCTCTGTTTCGGCAAACTCTTCCCTCTTGGAAAGGTCGCCCGTAAGTAACATATCGAGTGAACGTTTATAGTTTGTGAAAGCCTCGTCGCCCATTGCAAGAAGCTGTTTTCTTACCTGCCATACCGCGATTGCGGGCGTTTTCAAAAGGCGGACGTCAAGCGTTTCGTGCTCTTCGGTTTTTACGCCCTGCTTATCGGGAACGATTAAGCATGCGAGTTTTACGAGATACTTTATAAAAGGTACGAGAATGGCCGTGGTGATTACGTTAAACACCATATGGAAAATAGCTATTTGCCACTGAGTCTGGGGAATGATGCCGTTGAAGAACGCGGCTATATATTTACCCGCAAACGCAACGGGGAAAATAAAGACAAAACAACCCGCCAAGTTGAACAGAAGGTGAACAATCGCCGTGCGCTTCGCGTTTACGTTTGCGCCCATCGACGAGAGTATCGAAGTAAAGCAAGTGCCGACGTTTGTGCCGAGAATTATACACATTGCCATTTGAAGCGAAATAAGGTTAGAGCTTGCAAGCGAAATTACTATCGCCGTAATCGCCGCGGAGGACTGCATTAACGCCGTTAAAAGCGCGCCGAGCGCAAAGAGAACTATAATTTCCCACGTAAGAGTATCCTTATCCTTACCTATTGCGATGAACATACCCTCTACTGCGCCGTTTACGTTCGGATTGTCGAGCATATCCGACACTGCTCCGCTCATAACGTTGAGACCGATGAAAATGAGTCCAACGCCCTCTAAAATCATTCCGACTTGTTTGAACTTGTCTTTTTTGCCGACAAGCGTGAACACGAAACCGACAAAGGATACGAGGGCGAATATAGCCGTAACGGACAGTTGCGCTCCGCTCGCCGACGAAAGCGCCATTATGAACGCTGAAATCGTTGTTCCTATATTTGCGCCCATTATGACGGAAGTAGCCTGAACGAGAGTCATAAGTCCTACGTTAACGAAACCGACTATCATAACCGTCGTCGCGGACGAGCTGTTGACTATTGCGGTAATAGCCGCGCCCGTGCCTATGCCCACGAATCTGTTTTTGGCCGCGTAACCCATTAAACGGCGCATCTGTTTACCAGCCGCTTTCTCTATATTACTGCCCATTACAGTCATTCCGAGCATAAACACCGTTATGCCGCCGAGAATGAAAAACGCGTTGTTGAAAATTGTGAGTATGTCTCCGCCCGTCAACGCTAACAGGGAATTTATCATATGTTTTTCTCCAAGTAGTCTGATTAAATTGTAACAGTTTTGCGCTTGTATTGTCAAATAAAATTCCGTGAAAACTACGCGTCGTTTCGTTTGCAAAATTAAGCGATTTATCTTAAAATAATTGCGTTATGTTTAATATAGTTTTGGTTGAGCCCGAAATACCGCAGAACACGGGCAATATAGTAAGAACTTGTCACGCGACGGGTTGCGCCCTGCATCTCGTGCGTCCGCTCGGCTTCGAAGTCACCGACAGATATTTAAAACGGGCGGGACTCGACTATTGGGACGAAGTTCAAATTGATTATTACGACTCTTTTGAAGAGCTTGTCGCAAAGTTTCCCTCTTCGCGTTTTTTCTATTTTACCACTAAGGGACTTAAAAGGCACAGCGAACAAACCTTTGAAAAAGGCGACTTCCTCGTATTCGGCAAAGAGACGAAAGGTCTGCCCGAGGAGCTTTTGAAAGCGCATAAAGACGAATGCCTGCGCATTCCTATGCTCGGCGAGACGAGGAGTTTAAATCTTTCAAACTCCGTTGCAATCGCCGTTTACGAAGGTTTGCGACAGCTCGGTTTCGAGGGATTTAAAACCGAGGGGCAGCTTCATAATTCGAAATGGTAATAGCTTTACATATTAATTTTTATATTGTATAATACTTTTATGGAAATCAAAAAAATTGCCGTTGCAAGCGGCAACCGCGGGAAAATAGAAGAAATAAAGAGCATTTTCCGCGGCGTTGAAATAACGACGATGCACGAACTCGGATTTGACGGAGATATACCCGAAACGGGCAGTTCTTTTAAGGAAAACGCACAAATCAAAGCCAAGTTCATCGCCGAAAAATTCGGCTTACCCGCGCTTGCGGACGACTCCGGTCTCTGCGTCGACGCGCTTGGCGGCGCTCCATCTATCTATTCCGCAAGGTTTTCAGGCGGCGGAGACATGGAAAACAGGCAACTTTTATTGAAAAAACTCGAAAACGTTGCCGACAGAGGCGCGCATTTCGAAAGTTGCGTCTGTCTTTACTTCCCCGACGGGAAAGCGTATTTCGGCGAAGGACGTGCATACGGAAGCATTATCGAAAAAGAATGCGGCGAGAACGGTTTCGGTTACGACAGTCTATTCTATTCAACTGATTTGAACAAGTCTTTCGGTGAAGCGAGCGCAGACGAAAAGAACGCGGTTTCACACCGCTATCGCGCGCTCTCGGATTTGAGAAGCAAATTATGAAGACTGCGGTAATCGTTTCCGACACTCACGGATACAGACGCGGACTCGAAGAGCTTAATGCTATTTTCGCAGAAAACGACTGTATAATTCATCTCGGCGACACCTCTTCCGACGGAAGTTACATACGTTCGCTTTATCCCGATAAAACCTATGTAATTAACGGCAACTGCGACGCGGTGAAACTCGGCGAAGATGAAATCGTACTAGAAATAGAAAACGTTAAAATATTCGCGTGCCACGGACACCGTTATTCGGTAAAGTCAACCCTGACGCGGCTTGCCGCGCGGGCGAAGGAACTCGGATGCAATATCGCCCTGTACGGTCATACTCACTCCGCACGCGCGGACGAAATCGACGGAGTTACGCTTATTAACTGCGGTTGCGGCACGAGATACGGGGCGCGCAGTTATTTATATCTGATTGTCAACGGTCGGAATTTCACGTATAAAATCGTGAAGGCAGGATAAAATTATGAAATTCAAACATTCGTTAAACGTATTTATCGACAACTTTTCGTTAACCTACAAACACCTTTTGTACCGCCTTATAATTTCGATTATAGCGTTGGGCGCGTACATCGCCATAATAATGCCGTTCATAAACGAACTTACGGGTTCGCCCGATTTCAACAATCTTGTAAACGGCTTGAAAGATTTCCTCAAAAATCTTGTTACGGGCGAAAGTTTACAGCTTGCCGAAACCGCGAAACAAATCCAACGCGCGTTTACGGCGATTAAAAACCTTATAGCGGAAAACCGCGCAAACATTATATGGGGACTTGTCGGTATGTACGCCGTACACTTCGTTGCGCAGTTTTTCACCGCGCTCGGCAACTATGCGACGGCGGCTGTAATCAACGACAAAATGGCGCTACGCGCTAACTCTCCCTTTATGGTGACGCTGACTTTAAACCTTAAAGAAGCCTGCCTTTACTCCATATGCTATGTACCCCTTTCCCTTCTGTACGACGCGTTGCTCGTAGGCATTTTGTATCTCTTGGTTTTCAGTATGTTCTCGGCGTTGCCGCCAATGTTCCTGCCTTTGCAGTTATTTGTATTCGTTACCGCGTTTATTGTTGCGCTCGCGTTTAAACTTGTATTCACCGCCGACTGGCTGCCCGCGCTTATACGCGGAAAAATGAAGCCGCTCGAAGCGTTCAAGTACACTTTTAACAGACGCGGAAAGCAGACTTTCATCGTATTCTCAAACTTCGTCGTTCTGGTTCTGCTCATTTTCGCAGTCAACGTAATAGGCATTTTATTCACTTTCGGCGCGGGCGGACTGCTTACCATTCCTTCGAGCTATCTCATTTTACTCTGTTTCGAATTCGTCAATTATTACGACAGGGAAGAACTGAAATACTTCATAGACAAACACACGCTCATTAAACCCGAAAAGGAAAAACCTTTAACGCGCGAAGAGTTCTTTAAAGGAGAATAAATAAGATTTTAACAATAGCGTCGGAATCGACTATGCAAAACCGATAAAACTGTTTTCAACTAATTGAAAATAATTTAAAAAAAATGAAAATACTTAAAATATTTAACTTTCCGTACTTTACAACGGAAAGTTTTTTTTATATAATAGATATAATAAATTAATAATTTTTTTTCGGAGATAATAATGAGCTATTTGGAATTATACGAAAATTGGCTTAACGATAATAGATTAAACGCAGAAGGCAGAAGCGAGCTTGAAAGCGTAAAGGACAATAACGAAGAAATCGAATACCGTTTCGGCGCGGAACTCGAATTCGGCACGGCGGGAATGCGCGGCATTATCGGCTACGGCACGAATATGATGAACGTTTACACCGTAAGGCGCGCTACGCAGGGACTTGCGGAATTTATTAAGACGCTCGGCGAAGACGCCTGCAAAAACGGCGTTGCGATTTCCTACGATACAAGACTTAAAAGCGACGAGTTTGCAAACGCCGCGGCGGAAGTGCTTGCGGCTAACAATATTACCGCGCACGTTTACGGCGACGTTCACCCCGTGCCCATGCTCTCGTTTGCGGTGAGAAATTTAAACGCGGTTGCGGGAATTATGGTTACGGCTTCCCACAACCCCAAACAGTATAACGGTTACAAAGTGTACGGCGGCGACGGCGCGCAGATGAGTCCCGAGGATACGGAAGTAGTAGTCGGATTCATTAAGAAAACCGAAGATTATTTCGGCATTCCCTCCCCTACGCCCGAACAGGTTAAAAAGTATATCAAGACGATTCCCGCCAAGGTTGATAAAAAATACTATAAAGAACTTAAAAAACTTACCCTTTCCAAAAAGGCTGTCAAAGCGTGCGGAAAGGATTTGAAACTCGTCTACACCCCCGTCCACGGTTCGGGGTATATTCCCGTTACTACCATTCTCAAAAAAATAGGCATTAACGCAAAAGTCGTGGAAGAACAAATCAAAAAAGACACCGACTTTTCGACGGTAGAAGTGCCCAATCCCGAATTCAAGGAAACGCTTTCGATGGGTATTGCGCTTGCGCAGAAAATCGGCGCGACGCTCGTTTTCGGAACAGACCCCGACAGCGACAGACTCGGCGTTGCGGTTAAAAACGGCGAGGGCGAATTCGAAGCTCTTTCTGGAAACCAGGTAGGTATTCTTCTTCTCGACTATATTCTCACAAGACTTAAAGAAGAGGGCAAGCTCCCCGCAAACGCGGCGGTTGTAAAGTCTTTCGTGACTACCGGTATGGCGAAAGCCATCTGCCGACAGTTCAACGCGGAACTTTTCGAAGTGCCCGTCGGCTTTAAATTCATCGGCGAAAAAATCAAGCTGTGGGAAAGAGACGGCTCCTATACTTTCGTATTCGGCTTCGAGGAAAGTTGCGGCTATCTGCGCGGAACGCACGCGCGCGACAAGGACGCCGTAGTCGCTTCTATGCTTTGCGCCGAAATGGTATGCTACTACACCTCTATCAATAAAACCGTTTATCAGCGTTTGCAGGAAATTTACGATACTTACGGCTATGTACTCGACTGCAATATTTCCATTCCTTTCAAGGGACTTAACGCAATGAAGGATATGAACGCCGTAGTAGACAGATTGAAGAGCAACCCCGTAAAGAAATTCGATATTTACGACGTATCAGTAATACGCGATTATTCCAAAGATATTAAAACGGACGTTGCGACGGGAGCAACCTCTCCCATCGGTTCACCTTTGACGAACTGCGTCTATTACGACCTTGAAAACGGAAGTTTTATCTGCGTAAGACCTTCCGGCACAGAACCAAAACTCAAAATTTATTTCTCCGTCAAGGCGCATCACAAAGCAGACGCCGAAGCCGCGCTTGAAAAAATGCAGAACGCCGTACTTGAAATTATAAAAGCGTAAAAATCATAACTACGTGTGCAACACGTAGTTTGCATAAGCCTTAAAAGGGCACGGTAACGACAGCGCTATTCGCGCGTTGAAGAGCCGTCAACCGCAACAAGCGCCCCGCTACCGCAAATGCTGTCATTCTTTCGTCATTGCGAGCGTAGCGCGGCAATCCGGTCATTTTGTTCGTCTTTTCCGGATTGCTTCGTCACCTACGGTTCCTCGCAATGACAACAAATCAGCAACGCTTCCGCTTCTTTTTTGCCTCCCGCATAGCGGGAGGTTGTC
>CAMXOH010000067.1 GCA_947245485.1 uncultured Clostridia bacterium
AAAAAAGTACAGAAAAGGCACAGCTTAACGCCATGCCTAAACCTTTTTATTTGCGTTTTATTAAACTCCCTATGGGAATTACGGTAACCACCGCGTTCTTTTTTGCTTAAAATAGGGTGAGTTCAGTCCGTCATTGCGAGGAACCGTAGGTGACGAAGCAATCCGGAAGAAAATGTTCGAAAAGAGCGGAATAGTCTGGATTGCCGCGCTGCGCTCGTAATGACGAGTGAATGAGCGCATTTGCGGAAGCGTTCCGTTTTTGTCTTTAATCGTTAATACATAGAATATCGTTTGCGTCCATATCGAGCAATTTGCAAAGGTTTGCAAGAGTATCAAGCGCGGGGAGAATATCTCCTTTTATATAATGCGCTATCGTCGATTGCGAAACGTTCAAAGCGTGCGCAATCTCTGTTTGTGTTTTATCGCTGTGTTTTAAGGCATAGATTAATTTGGTTTGTATTTGTGCAAGCGTAATCATATAATGAATTTTCTCCGTAACTTTAATAAAAATATAATATGATTATTAATCATAAAATGCTTGACTTATGATTGTTAATCATATATATTATGTTTATTAATCATAAAAAGGAGATTTTTTAAATGGCTAAGAGATGTTTGAAATGCGACAGTTATAAGTCCTATTACGTTAAAGGCGTAAAACAGTTTCACCGAATAGAGTACGGGTTTTGTATGAGCAGAGCTGAAATCGTTAATAAGGACGATTGCTGTGAGAGACATAAACCCGTAAAAAAATCGGACGTTACGAAAAGTTCGCGTATGCACTATCTCGGCGACTTGCTCACGCAAATTTCGCAAATCCGCGTGATACTCGAAGAGGAGACGGCAGATGAAAAAGGAGAGTTGTGAAAAATGCAGGTATTGCAAAACGTTGTACAAACGTCACGCTTTCAGTATGTACTATTCTCTCGCTTTCCCGAAATATTACTGCGCTTTGTCGCACAAAATGAGCGACAGGAAAACCGCCTGCGAATACAAAAAGTCGAAAAACCGCAATACTCCTGTTTACGACGTTTCGGTTGAGCGGGTGAAGCAGGTGGAAGAGGATATAAAGGCGGTTATGGCTTATTTTGAAAACAGGTGAATTGTGTATAACTTTGCGAGTTTTGCACAATTTGCATTAAAAAAGCGGCGGTTATCCACAAAAAGTTGTCCACAAAATTTTGTGCATAGCCGCCGCTTTTAAATATGTTCGTTGATTTTATCCACAATTTGTCCACACTTATTCAAATATTCGCGTTAAACCGCAAAATTTCGACAAATTATAATAATTTCGTGAATAAAGTTATCCACATTTCTTTTCGCGTACAAAAACTTTTCCGCCGCAGGGTATCGCGGTGTCGCCGTATATAATTTCGTCCGCGCTGTCAACCGTAATTGTGCCGCTCTTGGGGTTCTTAACGGAAACTATATGCCCGATAATCGTCGCGTCCGTGTCGGAGTATTCGAATGCGAGGTCGCAACCCTCGGTCGTGCAGTTAATCAGCGTTAAGTTCTTGCAGTAGCAGAGGGGTTGAGTGCCTATGATATGGCAGTTAATAAGCGTAAGTCCGTCAGAATACCAACCGAGATATTCGCCCTTTAACACGCTGTTTTTAACGGTCATATTCTTGCAGTGCCAGAAAGCGTCCTTGGTATCGAAATCGCAGTCCTCGATTTCGGCGTTCTCTACGTATTGGAAGGAGTACTTGCCTTTGAGCTTTACGTTTTTGAGTTTAACGTTCCTGCACTCGAACAGGAAGTATTCGGCGGTAGCGTTAACGCCGTTCATTTCAAGTCCGCGGCAACGCCAGCCGAACTCGGGCGAAACCACCTCGCAGTTTTCAAGGTAACTGTCGTCGCATTCCCTCAGCGCCTTTATGCCGCCGAGTTTGCTGTTTATAATTCTGCCGTTTTTCGTGTACCACAGCGCGGCGCGCGTAAGCTCGTCCATACTGCAATTTTCAACGGTGAAGTTTTCTGCGTGCCAAAGGGGGTAGCGCAGTGAAAAACTGCAATCTTTGACTAATACGTTTCTGCACTCTTTAAGCGCGGATTCGCCGTCAGCGGGTCCCGCAAACGTGCAGTCGGTAACTTCGGCATCGGTAAGGTTGTACAACGCCCTTTCTTCGTCATAGGTTTTTTTATAAATTTTCTCTTTCATAACTTATTATTTAATAACCCGTTTTATGCCTGTTCAAACGCAAACGGAGCGCATAGCGGGTATCTGTTATAGGGATTTCATTGCGGACAAAGAAATAGCGCACCGTCTTCGCTTGCGAAGTATAGTGCGCTATACTTTATAAAATATTATAAAGATAAACTGAAATTTAGCTGAATACTCGTCATTGCGAGGGAGCAGCGCGAACGCGGCAATCCAGACTATTCCGTTCTTTCCGAATGTTTACTTCTAGATTGCTTCGCCTACGGCTCGCAATGACGGTTCGGGCATAATATCGCACCAAGACAATACAAACGTTTAACTGAAATTTAGCTGAATACCCGTCATTGCGAGGGAGCAGCGCGAACGCGGCAATCCAGACTATTCCGTTCTTTCCGAACATTTACTTCCGGATTGCTTCGCCTACGGCTCGCAATGACGGATTGGATATAATATTGCTACGGCTCGCAATGACGGTTCGGGCATAATATCGCACCAAGACAATACAAACATTAAATTTCGAAAATGCTCGTTCGCCTTGTTATATTTGTTCATAGAAACCGACGAAATACTTTTTCAGCGCTATAATACTTTGGATAAAAAGTCTTTCAGTCTTTCGTTCTGCGGCTGTGTGAATATTTTTTCGGGCGCGCCCTCTTCCAGTATGTTTCCGCCGTCCATAAACAGTACGCGGGTTGCCACTTCCCGCGCAAAACCCATTTCGTGCGTAACTATTACCATAGTCATACCCTCGTCGGCAAGTTCTTTGATAAGCGCTAGCACTTCGCCAACCATTTCGGGGTCTAACGCGGAAGTGGGTTCGTCAAACAGCATAACTTCGGGATTCATCATAAGCGAGCGGGCAATGGCGATACGCTGTTTCTGTCCGCCCGAAAGGGAGGAGGGGAAGGCGTCCGCCTTGTCGGGCAAACCTATGCGCTTCAATAGCGCGGCGGCTTTTTCTTCCGCCTGCGCTTTCGTCATTATTTTGAGTTTCACGGGCGCGTAAATCATATTGTTCAGAACGTTCATATTGTTGAAGAGATTGAACTGCTGAAAAACCATTCCCATACAGCGGCGCGCAAGGTTTATATTCAAGTAGTTTTCCTTGAAAATTTTCTTTACGGCGGCGCGGTATTCCCTGCCCTCGAAGGGTTTCAATAAATCTTCTTTCTTGATTTTTAAAATAGCTTTTTCTCTTATTTCGCTTTCGGGCGTTCCCGCTTGCGCAAGTTCCGCGCACACCTTTTTAAATGTGTTCGACTTTTCTATTACGTCGAAGTGGAGATAAGGGTCTACGGGCGTAAGCAGTTTGCCGTCCAGCCAAACTTCGCCGTACTTAATTTCTTCAAGCAGGTTAAGACAGCGCAAAAGGGTGGACTTGCCGCTGCCGGAAGGTCCTATAAGCGCAAGTTTTTCGCCCTTTTCGACGTTTAAACTTATGCCTTTTAAAACTTCGTTCTTGCCGAAACTTTTATATACGTTATTTACGGTTATCACTTTTTCTCAGTTTCCTTTCAATGAGTTTTATGGCGAAAGTGAGCAGATACACTATTATCAGATAGAACAGCGCGGCGACTGCCGTCGGCGCAAGGTACGTGGCGAGGTTCTGCCCAGAACCTATTATTTTCGCCGCCGCAGTCAAGTCTACCATTCCTATCATACTGACTATCGAAGTTTCCTTGATGAGCGCGATTATTTCGTTGCCGAGCGCGGGTATAACGTTTTTCATACCCTGCGGAACTACTATTTTCAGCATTGTCTGCCGTCCGTTCAGTCCGAGCGCCCTGCCCGCTTCGCTCTGTCCCCTGTCAACCGAAAGTATGCCCGCGCGGATATTTTCCGCAACGTACGCGCCGCTGTTTATGCCGAACGCGAATATAGCCGTAAGTTCGTTGGGAAAACCGCGTATGGCGAAAATAACGAACGCCATAAGGAAGAGCTGTAAAGCCATAGGCGTGCCGCGTATGACGGTGGTGTAAACGTCGCATATGAAGTTGGGAATAAGCATAAACTTGTTCTTTTTGGGCGTTATTTTTACAATCGCCACAAGCGAGCCGAGCAAAAGTCCTATCGCGGCGGCGCCGATTGAAATAATAAGGGTTGTTTCCAACCCTTTGAATAACATTTTTAAATATGCCGTTTCCGTAAATACTTTTGCAAAGTTTTTGAAAAACCCCGCAAGTAAAGCCGCGTTCATTTAACTTACCTTAATTTTTATTTGCCGAGTCCGAGGTGTTTGGAAACGAGTTCGTTTATACCCTCTGTGCCGAGTTCGGCAAGCACTTCGTTTATGGCGTCGAGGAGTTCGTTGTTGCCCTTTGTCACGCAAATGGCGTACTGTTCTTCGGTTGCCGTTTCCGCGTCGTAGTAGAGGGCGTAGCACTGATAACCCGAATTGTTCGCAACTATGTATTCGGCGGGGAGTTTGTCTACGATAACTACTTCGACCTGCTTCGCGCCGATTGCGTCTACGGCGAGCTGTGCGTTGTCGTACTGCGTAACCGCGGCTTCCGTGCCGTAAAGCGCGCCCGTTTCCGAACTGATTTCGTCGCCTGCATAAATATCACCCGTGGTGTCGCGCTGTACGCCTATTTTTTTGCCCGCGAGCGAGGACCATAATATATAGTCCGTTTCCTTGCCGTCGGTTGAATTTCCGTCGGCAGTCATCGCGCCCGTCTGGAAAATCACGTACTGTACGCTCGTGAAGTAGGGGTTTGAGAAATTTACTTTTTCCTTGCGCTCGTCGGTAATCGTCATACCCGCCGCGCCGCAGTCGTACTTCTTGCCCGACTGAACGTTGTCGGTGATTACGTCGAAGTCGGTGTTTTTGAAAACTACTTCCTTACCGAGTTTTTTGCCCACAAGTTCCATAATATCGACGTCCACGCCGACAATGTTCATATCTTTGTCGTAATATTCGAAGGGGGCGAAGTAAGCGTTTGTGTCTACGTAAATTTTGTCGCTGTTATTGCAACCTGCCGCGCCCGCCGCAAGAACTACCGAACCTGCGACTGCCGCCGCCGCAACTAAAAGTTTTTTCATATTTTTATACCTCTTTTTTAACTGTGATTTTATATTATCACTATGCCTTTCATAATGCAATCGTTTTTGCGTAAAAATTTATAAATATTCAAAAAAATGTATTTTTAAACATTTTGTGTGATTTTTTGTTTGATACCTGATTTTAGTTTCACAAAAATTTCGTGAAACTATTTTCAAAAAACCGTTATTTTCAAACAATATTTTTAGGTTTTTCTATTGCCAAAACGGGAAAAATATGGTAAAATAATTGCTATGCAGGATATTATAAATTCTATTAACGAAGCCGAGAATAAAGCGGCGGAAATAAAAGCCGAAGCACAGCGCAAAGCCGCTGAAATAGCGGAACGCGCGGAAGAGCGTTCCGCCGAAATAGCAAGGCTTTCCGAAGCCGAGTTAAAGGCTTACCGCGAAAAAAGCATTAAGGAAGCCGAAGCCGAGGCGCAGAAGAGGTATGAAACGGAAATTACCGTAAAGCGCGCGGAGGCGGCTAAGTACTGCGCGGATAAACTCAAATCCGCGGAGAACGCCGTTAACGATATAGTGCGGAGGATTACGCGTGGCAGTTGCTGAAATGGGCAAACTCAACCTCGCGGCTATGTCCTATGAAAAGGACGCCGTCTTAAACGCGCTCCAAAAGACGGGCGCGACTGAGGTTAAACTTCATAGCGAAACCGAATATGCCGTTCCGCTCAAAGCCGATTGCGAAGAGTTGCGCGCCATTTTGTCAAGGGCGGAAAACGCGCTCGGTACGCTGACGGCGGAGGTTGGCAGTTATTTTAAGGAAGCGAAGTTGAAGACCGAACTCTTGGACGAGGTTGAAATTTCGTATTCCGAATTTATCGGCGCGAAAGAGCGCGCCGCGCAGGCGGAAGAGCTGATAGAAAAAATCGAGGCGGCGACGGACAGGCAGAGGGAGAATTTTTCCGAACTTTCTAAGTTGCGCCGCCGGATTTCGTCTGCCGAAATTTATTCGGGCGTCAAACAGCCGCTCAAAACGGAAAATACCGCGCACGCACGTTTCAGGTTCGGTTCCGTTCCCGCCGCAAACAGGGAAATTTTAAAAGCCGCGCTCGCCAAAGTCGAACTTTCGGCGTACTCTTATATTTCGGAAAATGCCGAAAGCGCGCTCGTCCTGGTAGCTTCGCATAAATCGCAGTCGGGCGAAACGGACGCCGCGTTGCAGGAGGCGGGTTTTGCGGAGTGTCCGTTTTCGGGCGAACAGACGGGCGAGGAACTATATAATTCGCTTAAACAACGGGAGGAGGAGCTTGTCCTCGGCTTGCGCAAAAACAAAGCGGAGTGGGCGGAACTCGGCGAAAGTATAAGGGAACTCAAAATATATTGCGAGTATCTCGCGTTCGAACTTGAAAAAGCCGAACTCAACGAAAAACTCCGCGCAACGCAGACTGCGTTTCTCCTTGAAGCATACGTGCCCAAGGACGCGGAGGAGCTTGTTTCCAAGGCTCTTCGCGGCGTGTCTGACGCGGTGTATTTCGAATTTTCAGAGCCTTCCCCCGACGAAACGCCGCCCACGCTTTTAAAGAACAATAAAGTGGTGAAAAATTTCGAGGCGATTACTAATTTGTATTCGCCGCCCGCTTCGAGGGAATTCGACCCGAACACCGTAATGGCGTTCTTTTACAGCCTTTTTCTCGGCTTCATAATGGCGGATATAGGCTACGGACTTTTGATGATTTTAGGCGGAAGTTTCATTTATATTAAGAGCAAGCGCGACACAATGTTCAAACGGCTCGGCGGCGTGTTCGCCGCAGGCGGAATATTTACGGTGATTTGGGGCGCGCTTTTCAACTCGTTCTTCGGGTTCGCGCTTCTGCCGTTCAAGGTAATGCCCGATTTGCAGGGCGAAAATATGAGCTGGGCTCTTGCGGGTATCAACGTTCCCGCACTGCTTGTGATAAGTATGCTCATCGGCGTAATTCAGCTCTGCGCGGGTTATATTTGCCGAACCGTGCAGTGTTGGCGCAGGGGGGAAATACTCGACGGTATATTCGACGGACTCGTATGGGCGCTGTTTTCCGTCGGCGTGGAACTTGCGATTATAGGTTTTATAGAACAGTTCAAAGTTCCCGTCCTTGCGACGGTTGGCGGGATAATAGCGGGCGTAAGCCTTCTTGTAGCTATACTCACCGCGGGCAGGAAAGAAAAACTGCTCGGCAAATTCACAAAGGGTTTCGGCTCTGCTTACGGCGTAATCAACTATGCTTCGGACATACTCAGCTATGCAAGACTTTACGGACTGATGCTCGCTGGCGCGGTAATCGCGGATATAATTTCGTCCAATTCCGTCTCGCTCATAAGTTCCGGCAACTTTGCTTTCATAATCTTAGGCATACTGATAATGCTCATAGGGCACGTTTTCAATCTCGCAATCGGACTTTTAGGCGCATACATTCACGACGCGAGATTGCAGTACGTAGAGTTTTACGGAAGGTTTTACGAGGGCGAAGGCAAACTTTTCACCCCTCTCGGCTCAGTCCGTAAACACGTATTCGTTAAAGATTAATACGCGGCTTAAAACGCGTTAATTTAAAACATAAATTATTTGGAGGTTTATATGTTATCTACACTTTTGGCGGAAGAGGGACAGATTATTCAGACTGTCACCGAAAAGGCTACCGAAATGGGTTATACGGGTTTTGCCGTCGCCTTAATCGGCGTTGCTCTCTGCGTACTTCTCTGCGGAATAGGTTCGAGTATCGGTCTTTACAAAACGGGTACTTCCGCGGCAGGCGTCTTGGGCGAGGCTCCCGATAAATTCGGTAAAGTGCTCGTTCTCGTGCTCCTTCCCGCAACGCAGGGTATCTACGGCTTTATTATCGGTATTATCGCATCGGGTTCCATTGAAGCGGGTCTCACTCTTTCGCAGGGTTGGGCAATGCTCGGCGCGGTTATGCCTATGGCTTTCTCCGGTCTGCTTACAGGTATCTTTCAGGGTAAATCCGCGGCTAACTGTATCTACGCAGTCGGTAAACAGGATTCGCTCGGCGGTAAACTCATAATCTACCCCGCAATGATTGAGTTCTACGCAATTCTCGGACTCATCATTTCCATAATGCTTATTCCTCTCGTTGGTTGATATGAACGAACAGGCTATTGTCGAAAGAATAATTTCCGACGCCGAACAAGAGGCGCGGACGATAATAAACGACGCGGCAACCCGCGCGGAACAGACGGTTGCCGAGGCTTCACTGCGCGCGCAAAGAAATAAAATCGGCGCGGAAGCGGAAATCAAGGAAAGAGTTAAGGGCATTTTCGACGGTAAAGCCGCTACCGCCCGCCTTGACGGAAGCAAAATTATGCTCGGAGAAAAGCGCGGGGTAATTGACGAAATTTATTCCCGCGCATTGAAACAGCTCAACGAACTCGGTAAAGCGGACGCTTTGCACCTTGCGGAGAGGCTCTTGCGCGAGCATGCGGAAGAGGGCGACGAACTCGTATTCGCCGAAAATTATCGTTACGCGCAGGAAGTTTCGGCGTTGCAAACGGTCAAAGAAAAAAAGTTGAAAGTATCCCCCGCACGCGCCTCGCTTGACGGCGGATTCATTCTGTGCGGCAAAAATTCTGATAAAAATCTCTCTTACGGCGCGATTCTTTTCGCCGACAGGGAGGAGCGGCAGGCGGAAATAGCCGCAAAAATTTTTGCTAACTGAAACTTCGGGAATTAACGCGTTTTTTCGTAAACGGACAGAGGATTTATGGCAAGAGATTTAATGTATACAAACGGCGTAATCGCCGTAAAAGAGAGGTATTTGTTAAAGGATAAACTCTTAAAACTCTGCGGCGCGGGCGCGGAGGAAGCGTTTCGCACTCTCACCGAAAGCGGTTTCGGCAAGGGCGCGGAAGTTTCGTCCGTATACGAGTACGAAAAACTCGTTGCTGCCGACGAACGTTCGCTCGACGCGTTCATACGCGAATATTCGCCGTCGGAAGCCGAAGCTGAATATCTGCTTGCTGCGCGCGATTTCCACAACGCAAAGGCGGCTGTCAAGGCGTATAATACCGGCGCGGATATGGAAAAAATGCTCGCGCCCGACGGACTTGTTTCGTCTACTGCGATTATAAACGCAGTAAAGGAACATAATTTTTCAGCGCTCGGCAAAGACTTGCGCGAAGCGGTTGAAAAAAGCAACGGATTGTTCGAAGAGGAAAACAGGGACGTTTCCGGCGCGGAGATAGGTATGCTCTTCGAAAAAGCGCTGTATTCGCATCTTTCGCGCGTTTGCTCGAAAAACAGACTCTTAAAAAGTCTTCTTGCGGCAAAGGCGGATATGACGAATATTCTTACCGCGCTTCGCTCTTCTTCTGCCGAATATGCGGAAAAATGTTATGTGGACGGCGGAAGTCTTTCGGTTAAAAAGCTCAACCGCATATTCGACGCGGACGCGGATAAGGCGGAACGCGCGCTCGAAGATACGCCTTATGCGGACTTTTACGCAAAATGTTTTGCAGACAAGGCGCAGGGGTTGCCGCTTACACGGGCGGAACGCGTGTGCGAAAGTTATGAAACGGAATATTTTTCCGCAAAAAAATACGACTTACAGAAAAATCAACCTTTCTTATATTACGTTTTCAGGCGCCGCGCCGAAAATGCCAACGTACGCATACTTTTCGTATGTCTTTTGGCTGATATGAGCGAGG
>CAMXOH010000068.1 GCA_947245485.1 uncultured Clostridia bacterium
GCAATAGCCTCAATAGAACCCCGCCACTATGGCGGGGTTTTCGTTTACACAAAAAGCAAGGACTGATTATCGTCCTTGCTTTAATACCCCCTTACGTAGCGGCTTTTATTTACTTTTTTAGATTTAATTGCTTTTTATCCGCCAACGGCGGAACAACGCAAAATTACGATAACAAAAGTTTAACGTAATCGATTATAACTTCTTCGGAATCGGGTTCGGCTACTTGTAAATAATATTTACAGTCATTATATTCAAAAGCCGCCATTCCGTACAATACGCCCAATGCCCATTTTACTTGGATATTATTATAAACGTATTCGTTTTCGCACATTGAGAACTTATCGAGAAAAAACATTTGCGTGTATTTATCGGTAATAAACAGTTCCACTGTATAACCCGTATTCATATCCAAAATGGATTCCTGAATACATATAGGTTTTTTATTATCATTCGATATATAAATAGTACCTTCGAAATATTCCGTTCCCTCGTACAAATCCAAATACAGTAACGGTGACTTTAACTGTTCATTATATTGTTTCAAAGTCAAGTCGGTTGAGGTAACAGAGTATTCGTCCAAACCGTAATAGCTTATTGAAGTTGATTTTCCTTTATTATAAATAACAATCAATATTGCAGATACGACTAAAATTAGCGCGCAAGCCAAAGCTATAACGGGAATTAAAACTTTTTTATGCCCCGATATGGCAAGCGTACTGCCGTTGCTTACTTCTAAAATACTTTTTTCTTCTTCGGGTAATTGGTTTTCTACTTTTTCCCAAACCCTGTTCTTGCCGTCCAAATCCTGTTGTCGGATTATTTTATGGAATTTATCTTCGTTAAACATCTTACCCCTCTATGATATGGTTACGGAATAAGCATTGACAAGCCAACTGTGAGATACCGCGCCCGCAGTGGAACTTATTTTAATAAACGCTTGCGTAAGTCCCGATACTCCGCACGCGACTTTTAAATAGGTATCCGTTCTGAAATTATTGCTTCCGTTATAATATT
The DNA here is from genome assembly GCA_947245485.1 of uncultured Clostridia bacterium. Taxonomy (GTDB): domain Bacteria; phylum Bacillota; class Clostridia; order Christensenellales; family Borkfalkiaceae; genus Coproplasma. The sequence continues at coordinate 1,015 of CAMXOH010000068.1, forward strand.
TTACGGTATAATAGCCGTAACCCACGTAAATGTGGTTAAGCTCCATAGCAGCTTTATTTATTGTTTCTTGCGTCGTACCGGAAATAAATTCAGTTATTAATTCCGTTCTGTAACAAAACAAAAGTACGGGTTTGTTATTGTCAATAGCATTCATATACGCGGACACATTATGCTGTGAAGAACTATTCAACTGCGTATAACCGATTGTCTGATTTTTGCCCGAAACATAACTTTTCAATCCGTTTAAACAATCGTTTTCCCTTACTCCGTCCATATCAATGTTTATTCGCATCAGATTATAGAGTTCGGTCATAAGCGCGGGTATATAAACCTTGTCCGCTGTTTTATATTTACCCGTAGCGGGGAAATAGCTTGTAAAATTAGGAATTAAATTTTCATAGTACTTATCATAAAAACCGAGCACTATCGCGCCTGCCGTTGCTCCGCACGAATTATCCAAATCGTTATGTTTTAAATATAAAGGCACGCCGTTGACGGTTTCTTTTTTCGAGTCTTCTCTTCTTGTATAATTTACGGTTTCCGTCGAAGTGACGACTGAATATAACTCTAAATTGCCAAAATGCGTATTGTCTGTGTCTGCATTTGCGGTTACTTTTGTTCCTGCGAACGCAATGAAGTTAACGAATGCGAAGACAAGAACAAGCAGGGTTAAAAAGCTCTTTTTAATTTGTGATTTCATAAGTTTCTTCCTTTTTATGTTTTACTATATATACTTTTGAAATCACGCTTTTGTTTAACTTTTTTTAATAAATTTTTCAATTTCTTTTAATTTTCTATTTATTATTTTCACCACGCTCGATTTAGGAATAGACGTTCTTTTTGAAATGCTTTCAAACGATAAATCTTCCCAAAATCTTAAATAAAGCAATTCCTGTTCGCGCTTGCTGAAAGTTTTTATTATCTGAAACAACTGACATTTATCCAAAATATTATCTTCGATATCATTGAACAGTCCGTCTTCCACTACCTTGTTTATGGGCAAGAATACGCCGTTTTTCTTATTGTAATCGTAAGCCTTATTCTGGACGATTTTGCACATCCAATTATAACCGTCTTTCTCGCCGCACGAATTGCTGATATATTTAAAAATTCTGAAATACGATTCGTTTAATACGTCTTCGATATTAGAATAATCAGACAAATAATTAAATGCCACAACCTTTAAGTAATTAAAAGTAGTGTCATAAAGTTTTTTAAAACTGCCTGATTTCCCGCTTTTAATTTCTTTTAATAAGATATTTACTTCATTACACAGTTTTGACATTTGTACATCCGCCTGTTTTGCCGTATTATATCATAATTAACTTAACACTTCAATAGATTTAATACGCTTGTTTGTAAAAGGCTACTTACCTTCGTGCCTGATTGATTTCATAAGATTAATTATCGATTTTCTTTGCTCCGACGATAAGGTATTCCATAGAACGATAAGCTCTTTTTTATCTCCCGTTAACTCGCGTAACTCGTCTTTGCTCATAAATACGTCGACTACCGTTACGCCCAATTCGGTACATAACGAATCGAGCAGCGCCAACGTCGGAGAAGAACCTCTGTCCCTCCAATTATAAATCGTTGTGGGCGAAACGTTTGCCTTTTTTGCAAGCTCGTAAATTGTCCAGCCTTTTTCAAGCCTTAATGAGTCTATTACTTTATAAATAGCCTTACCGTCTGAAATATCTATCATATAAATATAATTCCTATATAACTATATCTATATTATAATATATCCATTGTGTAATTTTATTATACAGTATCTATATTACTATTACCTTTTAGTATAATAGAAAAAGGCTTGAATTTGCCGCTATTTTAATGTGTTCATATCTTCAAGAGCACATTTTTGGTTCCGCTGTTTTTAATAACATAACAATACCGGTTAGAATACTCGCAATATAAAAAAACTCCGCCGAAGCGGAGTTTTTTATTTATTTGTTATGTACGTGTTTTTTTGGATATGTAGAACAATTAATCTATTTTTTCACCAAAATCAAATCGTCTTCATGAACAGCTATATCCGCAATATCATATCCGGTATTATAGTCGGTAAAAATTACGTAATACTCGCTATCGATACAAAAATCTTCCATAATTGCGCCTTTCGCGCCTTTATGAACGCCGAATTTCGCATATTTATCTTTTTCGACTGCAAGTTCCACACAATCATATTCAAAAAATTTTTGCGGTTTAAAACTGTCTTTTTCTAAATCGCCCGTGGCTTTAAAATGTTCCCAAGCAGGATAATGCTCTTTTGGTTGATGTTCGTCAAAATCAAGAAATTTGCTATTTATGTTTATGCAAGCATAATCTCCGCGATTTAAATGATTTCTAAACCTTACAAAACACTCATCTGCCTTTATATCAAGAATTATTCCGCTACAACCTTTATGTATGCCTTTTTGGCTTAAATTTTCAAACTCGGTATTCAAGTATATATCATCATATATTTTTAATTTCATTTTATTAATCCTACCTGTCCCCCAACGGAGTATTACATGTTAAGCAACCTAATGTTCTTATCATCCATCCCGTTTTTAAAATTATATCATTTTTTAAAGGCGATTTCAACTTTATATCTATTGTTATTCTTTGACCATATTTATTAAGATGCCCCAAAATGTAATCGCCGTTTAGATATTTTTGTTTTGCTTGTCTTTCAAGTTCAGATTTTAAATAGTTCGAATCTTTAACAGTAAAACCTAATTCTTTAAATAGTCGAGTTTTTCCGTTATTCTGATATTTTTCTCCAAAAATATAATCTGTAAATTTTTCCAAAGCACAAGTTGCAACAACTTTCGAAATCTGCTTTGATATAGAAAATACTAAGCAGTCACAGTGAGGGTGTAACGGATATAACGGCATATTTTTTGCAGAAAAATAACAACCAGATAAAGCCGTACAATTTTCACAGTGTTTTAGTATTTTTGCGTCATCTTGCGCTTGCTTTCTCTTTTCCCCTTCTTCATCCGGTATTCCAGAATGATACCATTTTATCCATCCGCTTTTTGGTTTTGTGCCGATTGGCAAAACAATTTTTTCAAATAAACTCATATTCTCCTCTCTCAAAAATAATAACCACATTAAAATTAATTTAAACATATGTTCGTATATTCTTAATATAAAAATACTCCGCCGAAGCGGAGTTTTTTATTTATTTGTTTTAAAGCGTTTTGCCGAAATATGCGGCAAATATATTCAGATTCAATTAATTGTTTTTGCAACGTCGCCGTCCGTACAATGAACAGTATATTCGCCCGTTCTCAAATCCCAATTATCCCACTTATCTATTGCATTCCATTGCTCTATCGTGCCCTCGAAATAAATATCGGTAAGACTTTCGCAATCCCAGAAAGCGCCGTACTGTATATGCGTTACGTTGCCGAATATGGTAACGGTTTTAAGATTTTTGCAATTATCAAACATATACGCGCCGATTTCCGTCAAGCCTTCGCCGATAACCACATTTGTAAGTTTATCGCAGGCAGAAAATACATCTTCGCCTATTTTCTCTATGCTTGCCGAAATCGTTACCTTTTCAAGGTTTTCGCAATTCAAAAACGCTTTGTCGCCGATTGCCGTCACTCCTTCGTAGATGATTACTTCCGTAAGTTTTGAATTGCAGTAAAAAGCGTTTTTATTTATTTCGTATGTATTTCCGTTATAATTTGCGGGTAAAACCAACTCAGTCTGTTCGCCCGTATATTCAACGAGATATGCTTTGTTATCCCTCGCTGTAAAGAAAGTAAAACCGTCGCTTCTTTTGTCTATACCGCTCGGGAAATCTTTCATATATTTAATATCCAGCGCATATCTGCCTATCCCGCCGTTATTTTCATCGTCGCCTATGTCGATACGCAAATGGGAAGAGAGATTATAAATTTCCCACAGATTTATACATCCGGCAAATGCGCCGTCGCCTATTTCGGTTATATTTTCCGTTATGACGATACTGTTCAGGTTAATGCAGTTATAAAAAGACCACTTTCCGAGCGCTACGATGCCGTCGTGCATTTTAACGCTTGTCAGATTAGCGCGCTCGGAGAACATCTCGTCGGTTATTTTCGTCATTGTTTCGGGTATAGTCACCGTGCTTTTGCCTTGTGGAACGCAAAGGCACTCCGTAACCGATTTGTTGTACAGCACGCCGTCGACGCTTGCGTAGTTTTGATTTTTTTCGTCAACCTCTATACTTTTAAGTTCATATTGATACTTTAAATATCCTGTATCGATTTTCGTCACGCTTGCGGGAATTTTCAGACTTTTTAAACTTATTGACGAAAACGCAAACCTACTGATTTCATTTACGGGTTTTCCGTTAAATTCGGAAGCGATTTCGACTTCGGTAAAAAATTCCGAATCTATAAGTTCTTGGGCGGCGTAGTTGGACGCTACGTAGTAATTGAGTCCGTCGTCTTGAATAAAGTATTCGAACCCGTCCTCGCTTACAATAACTTTACATTCATCCGATTCGCCGTCCGCAGAAACCTTAACCACTGCTGAACCCTGCGCCAGCGCCGTCAGTTTTCCGTTTTCGACTTTGACTACTCCCTCGGGTTCAACCGACCACGTTGGACTCGAAGTCGCATCCTCGGGAAACACAATAAAATCGAGCGTCTTTTCCTCATTTCCGAAAAGTATAACCTTTTCTTCCGAAATGCAAATCATTTCTACGGGGATTTTCCGCGTTACCGTAACCGTACACTTTGCGCTGACAGAACCGGCGGTTGCCGTTACGACTGCAACGCCTTCGGAAAATGCACTTACCGTGCCGTCGTAGTAGTTTACCTCGGCGATACGACTGTCGTCAACCGTCCAAACAACATTTTTGTCCGTCGCGTCGTCGGGAAGAACGGTTGCCGTCAGCTTCGCTTCCTCGTTTATATCGAGAGCCAGCTCGGTTTTGTCAAGCGTAATGCTTGTCACCTCGACTTTACTGTCGCAAGCGGCAATTCCAAAGGCGCAAAAAATTGCGCAAACACACAGCAAAAGAGCAATAGTAAATTTCTTTTTCATATAAACCTCCTATTAAGGCGAGTTGCATTTTGAATATGCAAAAAGGCGCATACCTTAACGTAACCGCCATAAATAAGACGATTTATAATTCTATTTTTTACGCAAATTTTTTTAAATTTTTCAAACTAAGAAAATAATTCTTCGAAGATTTGCGTACAGTCGTCGACAAGCGACATATAAATTATTTTATATTGAATGTTTTTATGTTTGGTTAAAGCGTTTGTCGTATATAAATCTCCGTCGAATTGTGTTCCGTATTCTATAACCGTCGAACCGACTGCGTACGTTTCGTTCCCGTCGATAAAGCCTTCGGATAATTTTATCGAATTATCGTAAAATTCGATTTGGCAAATAAACCCGCGTTCGACGTCAATAACGGAAAGCTCTCCGCCTTTCAGCTCGCCTCCGATTGTTTCGTAAAACAAAACACATTCTTCGGTTTCATATCGAGATAAGTCTATAATATCGTAACCCGCATTTTCGATTGTTTCGAAAAACTGTTCTTTTCCGTCCGGAAAAACGTGCGTCAAGTCGCTCGGACCGAAATACGCAGGTTCTTTATTACGCAACGTAAGCGGCAGAATAACCGCCAACGCAACGATAAGAAAGGCGAACAAAGAAAAAACAATAATAAGCGAATTTCTTTTCTTTGCGTCACTATTACGGGTAATAGTTTCTTCATTGGTTGCAAAAACAGGACTTTCAACTAAAATTTCCCGCTCTTCCGCAGAGGTTATATTATCTTTAATATTATTCCACCTTTCGGAAAAGTCTTTAACTGTGATTTGTTCCGCACTTTCTTTCAATTTATTTTCAATATCTCGATTGTCCATTTTAATTTTCCTTTTTTCCCTATCGGATAGTAAACGAACGCAGTTCTGTTATTTGCTAATTATTGCTTTAACTTTTCCAAAGCTCGATAATAAGTCGAAGTAATTGTGCTTAAAGGTTTTTTCATTTCCTTTGCTATTCGTTCAAAAGATAAATCTTCGACAAATCTCATTATCATTATTTCTTGTTCTGTTTCATTCAGATTCGAAATCAGAATATAAAAGTCGCCGTCGGTTTTAATTTCGGTTTTAATAGCGTCTTCTTTTAAATCGAACAACGCAACGTACTGCTTTTCCGCTTTTATTTTATCTTTGGCGCTGTTAGCAGTTAAAACGTACAGCCAACCTTCGGGATTGCCTATCTTTGGCAGTCTGTCGGCGGTTTTCCATATTTTGACAAGAATGTCGTCAACCAATTCGTCAGCCGAAACAGAACATTTTAAAATTGTGAACGCCGTTGCATAAATAAGTCTGCCGTAAATACGGTAAAACTCTTCAAGCGCCTTTTCGTCTTTAAACGCTATCCTTTTTATCAACTTATTAAAATACTTCTTCGTATTCTTTATCATAATCCGTATACGCTAATTAATTTGTGTCTTAATTATTGAATTTATAGTCTGCATCAATATATCATAATTTTCGGCTTTTGGCAAATCAATCTAAGCGCACGTTAAACTTTGCGGTTAACATTCCCCGCAACGTAAAAGAACTCCGCCGAAGCAGAGTTCTTAATTTTAAATTATTTGTGAGAATTTTTAATGTTAATCTTTATGAACGCGTTACAAATATGTGAGACTAATTATCTTTTTATTAATATCAAATCGTCCTCGTGTACGGAAATATCCGCTATATCCTCCGCCGTGCTTTCATCCGTAAATATTACGTAATAACAACTTTCGATACACTTTTCTTCCATTACTACGCCCTGCATTCCCTTATGAATTCCAAATTTTGCATACTTTTCTTTTTCTACGGTTAATTCAACCAAATCGTATTCTAAAAACTTTTGCGGCTTGAAACTGTCTTTTATTAAATCTCTCGTTTCCTTGAATTTTTCAAAATCTTTTATACTTTTTCCATAATGAAAATCACAAAAATCAAGATACTTATTATTGACTTTTATATATGCATAGTCACCGTAATTTTGACTATTTAAAAACAATACATAGCATTCATCGGCTATTATATCAAAAACCACTCCCGTTTCACCCTTGTGTATCCCTCTTTTAGCTAATTCTTCAAGCTCTTCATTTAATTCTACGTCGTCATACATTCTTAATTTCATTTTATTTCTCCCGAATACGGTGTTGCGCAGGTTATTACCCCCAAAGGATGAACCATCCAACCCGTTTTTATTTTAACATTTTTATTCTTTGTTTTCAACTCTATTACAATAGTTAATCTCTGACCGTGTTCGTCTAAAAATTGTAAAGAATACTCTCCACTCAAATATTTTTGCTTTGCCTGCCTTTCAAATTCCGATTTTAAATATTCCGAATCTTCTATTGTATAACCCCAACTCTCAAAAAGCACCGTTTTCCCTTTACTCTTATCTGATTTGAATATGTAACCTTCAAATTTCTGTAAAGCGCATTTTGCAAAAGCCTGCAAATTAGGCTTTACTATTGAAAATAATTTACAGTCACAATACGGATGCTGTGGATATTTCGGTATGTTAATCGACGGGAAATAATCACCCGACAATACCGTACAAATTTTACAATGTCTATTTGTTTCCGCAACTTTTCTTGCTCCTTCTCTTTCTTTTCCTTCCACATCTGGTACTCCCTTATGATACCACTTTACCCAACCGCTTGCAGGTTTTGTGCCGAACGGCAAAACCAATTTTTCAAATAAACTCATATATCCCTCCCGCATTTTATGTAACAGCGAAATAAATATATTAAACATATGTCGCAATCTAATATGTTCAACTTGTGTGTAAACAGCCGTTTTGCAAGCTGTATTTTACTCTTTTTAGAAAAAATCGAGCACAAAAATAAGGCTTATCCCTTTACGGGATAAGCCTTAAATTACTAAAAGTTTAAACGTTAAATATCCGTTTTTCTTACTTTCTCGGATTCTTAATATTAGCCTGTGCCGCCGCGAGACGAGCGATGGGTACGCGGTAAGGCGAGCAGGAAACATAGTTCAAGCCGATTTTGTGGCAGAATTCGATTGACGAAGGGTCGCCGCCGTGTTCGCCGCAAATACCTACGTGAAGGGTCTTGTTTGCGCCCTTGCCGAGCGTTACAGCCATATCCATGAGCTTGCCTACGCCGGTTGTGTCAAGACGGGAGAACGGGTCGCTCTCATAAATCTTGCCCGCATAGTACGAAGGCAGGAATTTGCCTGCGTCGTCACGGCTGAAACCGAACGTCATCTGCGTCAAATCGTTAGTACCGAAGCAGAAGAAGTCTGCGTTCTTAGCGATATCGTCCGCGGTAAGGCACGCGCGGGGAATTTCAATCATCGTACCGACTTCGTATTTGAGCTCAACGCCGGAAGCCTTGATAACTTCGTCCGCAGTCTTAACAACCGTGTTCTTAACGAACGCAAGTTCTTTGACTTCGCCTACGAGGGGAATCATAATTTCGGGAACGACTTTCCACGAAGGATGCTTTTTCTGCACGTTAATCGCCGCTTTGATAACCGCCTTGGTCTGCATTACTGCGATTTCGGGATATGTTACCGTAAGACGGCATCCGCGGTGTCCCATCATGGGGTTGAATTCGTGTAAGTCGGATATAATCTGCTTAATCTGTGCGACAGTCTTGTTCTGCGCCTTTGCAAGAGCTTTGATATCTTCTTCGTCGGTGGGAACGAACTCGTGAAGAGGGGGGT
>CAMXOH010000069.1 GCA_947245485.1 uncultured Clostridia bacterium
AGAGGGAGGCTTTGTGCCTTCCGAAAAGGAAATAAATTCTGTATTGTCTACGCTGTGCGGCGAAGTTTTTCAGGTTCCGCCGAAGTACAGCGCAAAGAACGTGGGCGGGAAGCGCGGTTATCAGCTTGCGAGAGCGGGCATTGAGTTCGAATTGCCGCCTAAGAAAGTAAATATATATTCAATCAAACTTACAGACAAAATCGACGACTGCTCTTATTCGTTTGAAATCGAATGCGGCGGCGGCACTTACATACGTTCCATTGCGCGCGATTTAGGTGCAAAACTGAACACTTGCGCAGTTATGAGCGAGCTTGTCAGAACGCGTAGCGGTATTTTTGAAATAGCAAACTCGGTAAAAACAAGTCAACTCGATTTAAAGAATTACAAGGACTACGTTATTTCTACGGACAGCGTTTTGCCGTTTGATAGCATTTATCCCGACGAGCGCGAAGCGAAGAAACTTTTTAACGGTTTATCCGTTCAAACCGATTTATCGGACGGAACGTATAAAATATACTGTACGGACGGTTCGTTCTACGGACTTGCGGAAGTAAAACTTAATACATTAAAGGTTAGGACAAAATTATGTTAGAGATTATCAAGTATAACGAAGACGAGTACACTTTTCCGTGTTTGCTTGTTTTAGGCTGTTTTGACGCTATACATATCGGACACGCAGAATTGCTTAAAAAGGCTAAATTACAGGCTAAAATAAACGGTCTTGATTTAGGCGTTATGATGTTTGTCGGCGGTAAAGGCGGCAGACAGGTTTATACGTTTGAGGAAAGACAGAAACTTCTTGAACAGTACAACGTTAAATTCATACTTGCAATCGACTATAACGAAGATTTGAAAAAGACAACCGCGGAAGAGTTTCTTGCAAATATCGAGCAGAAACTCAACGTAAAAGCATATATGAGCGGCCGAGATTTCCGTTTCGGTTACGAAGCAAAGGGCAAGTCGTCTACGCTTAAATCGTATGCCGAGGACGAAGAGAACGGCGTCTGGTATATGCAGGTTAAGGATGTTACATACGTCGGCGAAAAAGTAAGCACGACGATGATTAAAAATTATATAGAGGACGGCAATCTCGTTAAGGCGGGCGCTTTCCTCGGCAGAAATTATTCTGTTACCGGTTTTGTAATAGAGGGCGCAAACCGCGGCAAAAAAGTTGTCGGTTTCCCCACTGTAAATATGCGTTATCCCGTAGAGAAAATCGAAGTCAAAAAGGGCGTTTATAAAGTTAAATGTCTTGTCGGCGAAGAAGAATTTATCGGTATCGCAAATTACGGACCCAGACCTACGTTTAACGAGCAGAGCAACGTTCTCGAAGCGTATTTGGACGGGTTTATCGGTACGCTTTACGGAAGAAGCGTAACAGTAGAATTTATCGAATTTTTAAGAGATATACAAAAATTCGAAAGCGCCGACGATTTGAAAGCTCAGCTTAAACTCGATTTAATGCAGGCGAAACTTAAAGTTTAATTTATCGGAGAAAATAATTGATTAAATTCGGACCAAGCGGCAACGGAGAAAAATTTTATTCCGAAGGGCACAAACACACCGAAGAAGCGGCGGCTTATTGTAAAGAACTTGGCTTAGACTGTTACGAATATTCTTTCGGCAGAGGCATTCTTCTTTCGGAGGCGAAAGCAGAAGCAATAGGACAGGCTTTTAAAGTGCAAGGGGTTGAAATCAGCGTGCACGCGCCTTATTTCATAAACTTTGCAAATCCTTCCGACGAGTCTGCGCAAAAGTCATATAATTACGTTTTGAACAGCGCAAAATATTTAAAGCTGATGGGTGGAAAAAGAGTAGTCTTTCATCCCGCCGCGCAAGGCAAGGTTTCGAGAGAGGAAGCCGTGGCATTGACGGCGGACAGACTTAAAGTTTTGCGGGATTATATCTATTTAAACGGTTATGAAGATTTGTACTTCTGTCCCGAAACTATGGGCAAACTCGCTCAGATAGGCACCCTTGAAGAGATAATAAATTTTTGCAAGATAGATAAAATATATTTGCCTGCAATAGATTTCGGGCATATAAACGCGAGAGAACAGGGAAGTTTGAAGACGGTTGAACATTATAAATCCAGACTCGAATATATGATTTCCGAACTCGGATACGAGCGGGTTAAACATTTCCACGTTCATTTCTCTAAAATAATGTACGGCGGTAAGGGCGAAATAAAGCATTTGACTTTTGAAGATATGCAATACGGTCCCGAATTCGAACCTCTTGCTATCGCATTAAAGCAACTTGAACTTGAACCTTATATAATCAGCGAGTCGGCGGGAACGCAGGCGGAGGACGCCGCCTATATGAAACGCGCGTTCAACCGTTGACATATAAGAAAACTTTTGTTAAAATAAATTACGGAAACAGATATGAAACGTACCAACGCATCAAAAATTTATAACCTTGTCGGAGCCGAGGCTGTCTTAACCGAAGCTTCAGATTTGCGCCGCTACCTTACGGGATTTTCAACCTCGTTCGGTTACGTTTTATCAGATAAAAACGGTACGTTCTTTTATACCGATACGCGCTATCTCGAAGGAGCGAAAAAGGCTTTAAGCGGAACTGATATTTCCGTAAAACAGTTTGAATCTCCGCTCGGCAATTTATTGAAAGATTATAAGGAAATCGCTATTCCCGTAGGCAGGACGCTGTACGACGATTACGAGAAATTAAAAAATTCGGGTTTGAAAATAATTGACAGTTTACCCGCTTTCACTTCGGCAATGTCTGTAAAAGAAGATTACGAGCTTGACTGTATTAAAAGAGCTTGTCAAATTGCAGATGCGGCTTATCTTGAATTGCTTGGACATATAAAGGAAGGGCAAACGGAAAACGAAGTGGCGGCATTGCTCGAATATTTTATGCGTAAGCACGGCGCAAGCGGAACAAGTTTCGATACTATTGTCGCTTTCGGGGAAAATTCAAGCGTTCCTCACCACGAAACCGGAATGCGCAAACTTAAATGCGGCGATATTATTTTAATAGATTTCGGATGTAAATTCGAGGGATACTGTTCCGACTGTACGCGAACTTTCTTATTCGGCGACGACGGAGAGCATTCCGAATTCAAAAACGCTTATTCGAAAGTTCTTGAAGCGCATATGCTCGTCAAAGAAAAAATAACGGACGGCATAACGGGAAGAGAAGCGGACGCAATAGCGAGAAATTATCTTGAAAGTTGCGGACTCAGTCAATTTTTTACGCATTCACTCGGACACGGCATAGGAATAAACGTACATGAATTTCCCAATCTTTCGCCTAAAAGCGAACATAAGATTGTTAACGGAATGGTTTTTTCCGACGAACCCGGCGTATATCTTGAAGGAGATTACGGAATACGCATAGAAGATACGGTAACGTTAATTGACGGCAAAATCGTAAGTCTTACCGACACGGATAAAAAACTTACGGTAATATAAATTCAAGAATAATTTAGATTAATAAAGGAGAAATATATTATGGCATCTATATTGGCAGGAGATATCAGAAAGGGCAGTACTTTCGAGTATAACGGCAAAGGCGTTTATACCGTTACGGAGTTCCAGCACGTTAAACCCGGCAAAGGCGCGGCTTTCGTAAGAGCAACGCTTAAAAACGTAGTTACGGGACAAGTTCTTTCCGATATTACTTTCAACCCTACTGCAAAGCTCGAAACGGCGCAGGTTGAGACTAAGAAAATGACTTATTCGTATACGGACGGCGAATTCTATTACTTTATGGACCCCGATACGTTCGATATGATTACGCTTAATCTCGGACAGGTTGAAGACGCGCTTAAATACATTAAGGAAAACGACACGGTAACAATCAAATTCCTTAAAGGAGCGGCTTTCTCGGTTGAACCCGAAAACTTCGTCGAACTCAAAATTACCGAATGCGAACCCGGCGTTAAGGGCAATACGGCAACTAACGCATTAAAGAACGCCGTAGTTGAAACAGGCGCGACAATTCAGGTGCCTATGTTCGTCGAAGAGGGCGAAATTATCCGTATCGATACCCGTACGGGCGAATATATGTCGAGAGTTGGCAAATAATTAATGAAAGCCGTAATTCAGCGGGTTAAAAAAACTTATTTAAAAGTGGAAGGGCGGCTGATTTCCGAAATCCCTTTCGGACTTGCGGTTTATCTCGGTATTAAAACGGGAGACTGTAAAGAGCAGGCGGAAGCGCTTGCAAAAAAAGTCTCAAAACTCCGCATTTTCGAAGACGAATACGGCAAAATGAATTTGTCCGTTTCAGACGTCGGCGGCGAAATTTTGCTCATTTCTCAGTTTACTTTATACGGCGACTGTTCGCACGGAAACAGACCGAGCTTTACGGAAGCAGAGCGTCCCGAAGCGGCAAACGCTTTGTACGAATATGTTGCCGAAAAACTTCGTGAGAGCGGTTTAACCGTAAAAACGGGAGTATTCGGCGCAGATATGAAAATAGAGCAATATAACGACGGACCCGTAACAATAATTTATGAAATTTGATAATAGGGCGAGCTTTCGCCCTATTTTTTCCAGACTAAGGCAATTATGAAAATTCAATTTCTCGGAACAGGCGCATCGGAAGGATTCCCCGCAATGTTCTGCAAATGCGAAAACTGCATAAAAGTCAAGGGGGACCATTCCGAATATCGTACCCGTACGCAAATTGTAATCGACGGATGCCTGTCGATAGACTTTCCTCCCGAAGCGTACGTTCATTCGCTTAAATACGGCGTAAATCTTTCAGATTTGAAATATCTGCTTGTTACCCATTCGCACATGGACCATTTCTATGCGCATGATTTTATTTTGCGCGGTTATAAATATGCCGTTCTTACAGAGCCTGTTCTTCAAATTTACGGCAATTCGGAATGCAAAAAAGTATTCGAAGAATGTACGGCAAGAGAAATGAAACAGTCGGTGGCTCCGCACATAAGTTTTACTGAAATTAAACCTTACAGCATTTTCAATGTAGGCGAATACAAAGTAATTTCAATTCCCGCAAATCACAGTAAAACGGAAGACGCGCTGTTATTCTATATCGAAAGAAACGGTAAAGGATATCTACATTTGTTCGACACGGGAAGGATATGCGACGAAGCATTTGATTTCTTGAAAGAAAACGGCGTGAAAGCCGATTTAGTCTGTTTTGACTGTACTTTTATAGAGTATACTGCCGGTTACAATGCTCGACATATGGGAATAGAAGACGATATGGCAATGAAACAAAAATTGTCGGAGCGCGGAATTATCGACGGCGATACTAAATTTATTATTTCGCATTTTTCCCATAATGCCAATCCAGTTAAGGCGCATTTAAGACAAATAGAAGAGCAGTACGGCGTAATCGCCGCTTACGACGGATATTCGTTGGAAATTTGATTATGCACGTTTTAAAGCACTTTTCCACAATAACTAGGCATAGGCACGCGGTTATGCGTAACTGTTTTAAAGCAGGTATTGTATGGCGCGGACTTTTGCACGATTTATCCAAATACAGTCCTTCGGAATTTTGGGCGGGTGCAAAGTACTATCAGGGAACAAGAAGTCCGCAGGCAAGAGAGAGGGAAATATTCGGTTATTCCGCCGCATGGTTGCACCATAAAGGCAGAAACAAACACCATTTTGAATATTGGACTGACTTTACCGACGGAAAGAAGGTATATGTTAAAATGCCGCCCCGATATTTTGCCGAAATGATATGCGACAGAGTTGCGGCAAGCAAAATTTATCTCGGTGATAAGTATACCGACGCGTCCGCTTTGGACTATTTCGAGAGTAAGACCGATAAAGAGGGAATGAATAAAGAAACTTGCGAAGATTTACGCTACTTTCTGACGCTGTTAAAGGTTCAGGGCGAAAAGCAAATGTTTAAAGAGTTAAAACAATTCGTTAAGAACAATAAATAATTTAAAGCGTGCCGACGGCAACCGTCGGCACGCTTTTCAAATTATTTGGTTCTCGAAATAGAAGTATTGTCTTGCTGTCTGTTGCGCAGTTCTTTTATGGGATGCTCTTTATCCTGATAGCGGTAGTCTTTTCCAAGGCGTTCAATCGCCTTTTTAATTACAAGGTGAGAAGGGTTTCTGTCAGGTTCGCCCGACATAAATTTCTGATAATCGAAATATCTGTGACTGTCGGGAATTTTCTTTATATCCTTGAAGTCTCTTATAACTTCCGTATTATCCGCGGTGTATTTGACTGTGTTTTCAAGTACTTTTCTTATATATTCTTTATTTCCGCCGAGTTTAAGCAGTTTAGGAAATTCTCCGTCGCCGCAAAGGGATTCAAAACTTTTATTTTCATACTTTTTTAAAAGTTTAACTGCGGATTTAAGATGCGATACTTCCATTTTAAAATGTTCAGTCCATATCTTTTTGATATATTCGTCCTTTTCATCCTGCATAGCGGAGTAGTAGAGCCAGCATTCGCAGTATTCGTGCATAACCCACTGTTCAAGCCAAGATAAATTCGGGTCTTTAAGGCTTTCATATTGCGTTACATGCGCTTCCTCAATCATAGCGATTTCAGCGTACAGTTTTCTGCCTAAGTCGTTTTTATACCATTGAGATATATTCATATAGTAATTCATCGTCTGCTGTTCCGCCGCCGTAATTGTACTTGCGACAAGTTTACTGTATAAATCGGCTTTTTCGGCGTTCATATGAGGTGAAACGTCGTCGGAAGGATAACGGTGTTCCGCAATCGTAGGTCTGCCGGGCATAATTTCGGTATATTTACCTACAAGCGCGTCGGCATCTATATTTTTATCGATTTTTAATAAATTAGCGTAGCGGTAGAGGTGGTCGAAGTCTTCGAGCAATGCAAAGTTAAGCGCCTTGATATTGGCTTCATCTGTGTCGTGTTGCGCAAGTACGGCGGTTAAGTCTATTGCAAGCTGTTCGTACGCAATAGTGGTTTCAAGAATGCTTTCATTTATAGGCTTTAAGCAACTGATACGTTTTTGCTGTTGCTGTTCCTGACGGCGTACTACCGCAAGGGTGCTTACAACTTCTGGAATATCGCAGTGTCTGGCAAAGTTATGCATAAACCATTGCGATTCGAACTCTGTGCCGTTCATTAAAATGACGCGCGTTTTAGTGTAAGGCGAAGTTTTTTCTTTATTATAACTTCTGGGATACATTTTTTTCAACGGTAAAAAACTGTTTTCAAGACTTTTAGATTTTTCTTTAATAGGGTTCATAATTGCCTCCGAATAAATTTTTACCGTTTAGCTTAAATTTTAATCAATTAAAGACTTTTCTTTTTAATTTTATTATGATATATTATTATCGTAAGATAAACGCAGGTGTCGCCTATCGGTATGGCGTCAGCTTCCCAAGCTGATTTCGGCGGGTCCGACTCCCGTCACCTGCTCCATATTTAGTACCCGAAAAGGATGCTCACGGAAAGACACCGAAAATATTGTGTTTTCGGTGTCTTTTTGTATTGTATAGCCACAATATATAGTAAAAAGGGGAGTGAAAAGTATCTTTTGATTTTTGGGATGATTTTTTGTCGGTTTTGAAAAGAACAGGATTTGAACTACCTTATACCTGTATGAGCAATAGCCATATTAAAAGTATTCTACTTAATATTACAGTAAACAAGAAAGTCGATAGATTATTTACTATGCTTTTCTCTATATTCGTTCGGTGTTTTGCCTGTAAATTTTTTGAAAACTTTGGAAAAATGACTTTGTGAAGCAAAGCCTAAATATGAGCTTATTGTAAGTGATGTTTTATCGGAATATCGGAGAAGTCTTTTCGCTTCTTCGATTTTTTCTTGCATAATAAAATCAGTAAGATTGATTCCCGTTTCTGCTTTGAATTTGGTGGAGAGTCGGGAACGGCTTATAAAAAGATATTCTGCAATATCTTCCGTAGAGATAGCGTCAGACAAATGGTGTTGAATATAGTTTGAAATATCAATAACGAGTTTAGAGGGGTTTTTGCCGAGCCTTATTCTTTCAACCCGTTCTGTAAAGTCCATAACCATACGGTATTGCAAATTTGTCAGATTTACCGTGCTGCTTAAAAGTTCGCATTTTTGGATATATGAATCGGAAAGAGAAAGGGCGTCATCAACGTCCATACCGCCACGGATAGCATTACGGGAAGCAAGAGTAGCGGTAACGATAAAGATATTCTTTTGTTGCCGAAGTTGGTTGCTTGAGAGGATTCCTGCGCGTACAGCGGGTGCTTTATCTATCCATTCCCGAAGAGCCGCCGTGTCGCCTTTACGAACAATATTCATAAGCGTTTGCTCAATGGCAAGAGTGTTATGTATTTCTTGCTGCTGTTTAATTTCTGTTAATGCATCGAAATTTTTATCCGTTCTTTCATTTTCAAATTGCTGTTTTATTTCCGTTTGTTGGAACTCGTAGATTTGTATATCTTCGAGCTTGATTTTTTCTTTATTGAAAATATGATTTAGAACGCACAAAATTTGCATAATGCTTTCGAGCGGCATAGGAACAATGCTTTTCATTGCCTGCACAAACTCATCCGCAATTTCATTTACCAAGTCTAATTGAAAGGCAAGCTCACGCAAATCTTTTTCGTTTGCGGGAAGCTGTCTTGTAGGCCCGATAACGATTTTATATTGTAAAAAATTTATTACGCCGTAGTAATTAAAAAACGGGGTAATGTAGTATCCGAGATTTGTCTTTATCTTAAAAATATCTTCTGAATAAAGAGTGATTGGATCTTTTGGCAGATTAGCGAGAGAATGGTAGAAAACCTGTTTATCGTTTTCATAAAGTCGAACAGGTATTCCCGAAAGGTTACCGATAACGGTGCAGATGTATTGTAAATCGAAATTTTCCATAAAACAATTATATCATAAATGTAACAAATAATCAAGCGACTAAATATTGATAATATTTTTCATTTTGTTAATATGTAACAGATTTTATTCTTTTTTGGCAAAAAGATAAAACAACTGTTACGGAATTAAAACAAATATTATAGCAAACGGGTAGCTTTAAGTGCTATTATATATTCAGTAATATTACAGGGGATAATGGCGTGAATATATCTGATTTACTTAAAAAATTAACAGTAGAAGAAAAGGCGGCGTTGGTTACGGGGTGCGACTTTATGTACACGAACCCTGTCCCGAGATTAAATATTCCGTCCGTTAGGATGTCGGACGGCCCGCACGGACTTCGTGTGCAATCCGAAGGCGGCGATAACGGTGTTGCGGGTAGTGAGCCTGCAACGGCATTTCCAACTGCCGTTACAACGGCTTCGAGTTGGAATCCCGATAATACATACAGAATGGGCGAAGCGATAGCGGAGGAATGCGCTCACTACGGCGTAAACGTGTTGCTTGGTCCGGGGACGAATATCAAGCGCAATCCGCTTGCGGGCAGAAATTTTGAATACTTTTCGGAAGAACCTTTGCTTGCGGGTAAAATGGCGGCAGCAGAAGTGAACGGAGTTCAGAGTAAGGGCGTAGGCGTTTCGGTTAAACACTTTGCACTCAACAACAGCGAGAATTACCGTTTTATGGGCGATTCAGTCTGCGATATGAGGGCAATCCGTGAAATCTATTTAAAGCCGTTTGATATCATAGTAAAAGAAAGCAAACCGCACACGATGATGTGTGCTTACAATAAAATTAACGGAACGTACTGCTGTCAGAATAAATGGCTTTTAACCGATGTTCTTCGTAACGAGTGGGGCTTTGACGGTTTGGTTATGAC
>CAMXOH010000070.1 GCA_947245485.1 uncultured Clostridia bacterium
CAAGCGGATTGGTATAGTTGTCCGTGTAACTGTCGCCGCAACGAGTACAGGTATATATGGTATAGCCGCCGTTCGTACAGGTTGCTACCGTCGTGGATGCAACATAATAATGTCCCGTTTCCTCTATGGAATAATCCGTATACTTATCGCCGCACTGAACGCAATCGTACTGCAAATAACCACCACTTGTGCAAGTATCCTGTCTTTCAAGGCTTATGACTGTGCCATACCACACGCTTTGGTGCTTATGCTCATTATATAAAATATATAACTGCATATTTTGGGACTTATTGTCTATAAAATTGTTTTTATGTAAAAAAGGAAGCGCATCACACGCTTCCTTTTTCGTCTTTTGGTTTGCTTAATAGCTTAATGGAAACACTACCGTCTTGTACATTTATTAAATATCGTCTATGACATTTATTGCATTTAACTATACATTCAGTCATAGCGACTGCTTGAAAAATTTCCTTATCGCATCGTGGACAACGGATATGGCTTTTTTCTGTGTTATTAGCTTCTGTACTTTTTGGTATTTCCATAGTGTTGTTACTTAATTTGTTATAGCAATGATTTATAAAGATTTATGATATCTTCTTTCGTAGGTTCTTTGGGATTACCCGGACGACAAGCGTCGTCCATTGCTGACTGTGCAAGGAAGTCTATATCTTCTTCTCTTACTATGCCTTTAAGATTCTGCGGGATGCCAACGTCTTTGGAAAGCTGAGCAACCGCTTCACAAGCGGCTTTTCTCGCTTCGGTTAAGGTCATCTTGTCTACGTTCGCAACCCCCATAGCCTTTGCTATATCGCGGTACTTCTCACCCGTTGCTTCGGCATTGTATGCCATTACGGTAGGCAAAAGAATTGCGTTTGCCACGCCGTGGGGCGTATCGTAAACTGCGCCGAGCGCATGAGCCATAGAGTGAACTATTCCCAAGCCTACGTTAGAGAAGCCCATACCCGCAACGTACTGACCGAGAGCCATTCCTTCTCTGCCTTCCTTTTCGCCGTTTACCGCTCCACGCAACGAGCGAGAAATAATCTCTATTGCCTTTAAGTGGAACATATCCGTCATTTCCCACGCGCCTTTTGTGATATAACCCTCTATTGCGTGGGTCAATGCGTCCATACCCGTTGCGGCGGTTAAGCCTTTGGGCATTGTACTCATCATATCGCTGTCAACGACTGCAACCACGGGAATATCGTGAACGTCAACGCAGACGAACTTACGCTTTTTCTCTACGTCGGTAATAACATAGTTTATAGTTACTTCCGCTGCCGTACCTGCCGTGGTGGGTACAGCGATAATAGGAACGCTCGGCTTCTTGGTAGGTGCAACACCCTCCAACGAGCGCACGTCAGCAAATTCGGGATTGTTTATTATAATTCCGATTGCCTTTGCTGTATCCATAGACGAGCCGCCGCCGATTGCAATAATATAATCTGCTTTGCTCTTTTTATAAGCTGCAACGCCCGACTGTACGTTTTCTATCGTAGGGTTAGGTTTAATATCGCTGTATAATTCGTAAGCAAGGTTTGCGCCCTTTAACACGTTTAACACCTTGTCCGTAACCTTAAATTTTACAAGGTCGGGATCTGAACATACGAAAGCCTTTCTGAGTCCGCGTCTTTGAACTTCCCCTATGATTTCCTTGATACAGCCTGCGCCGTGATAACTTGTTTCGTTTAATACTATTCTGTTTGACATTTTATTTTACCTCTTAAAAAATTATTTACATATTTAAAGCTGCCGCTCCGTAAACGCCTGCTTTATTACCAAGCGAAGCGGTAACAACTTTAACACCTGCGTATCCTTGCCCCGCAAAAATTTGTTTGTCCAACAGCTTCTGAACGGGTTTTGTGAGTTTATCTTTTTGTGCCGCCACACCGCCGCCGAGCATAACCACTTGCGGACGGAATATATTTGCAAGGTTGGTAACGCCACAGGCAAGGTATTTAACGTACCAATCCACAACACTTTTGCCGCTTCGTCCGTTTCGGCATAATCGAACGCAGTCTTGCCCGAAACCATTTTGAGATTATATTTTTTCCACATAGCGGAATCTTCGTTTTCCTGCATAATTTCCTTCGTCTTGCGGATTAGCGCTGTTGCGGATGAATACGCTTCAAGACAACCTTTTCTTCCACAAGTACAAGGTTCTCCGTTCTCAACGATAACAGTATGCCCTATTTCAGTTCCCGCCGAACTTCCGCCCTCAAACAGCTTTCCGTCAACAACAATTCCGCCGCCTACGCCCGTTCCAAGCGTTATCAGTATACTGTCTTTATACTTTTTACCCGCACCGAATTTAGCTTCTCCCAAAGCTGCGGCGTTAGCGTCGTTCGTAACCTTGACGGACATTCCAAGACTATCCGATACCACACTTCCGAGCGGATAATAATTTAATCCGAGATTTCCCGAAAAAACAATCATACCGCGCTTACTGTCAATTAGTCCGGGGCAACCTATTCCGATTCCGCCGAACGAAGATTTGAAACCGCCGTACCCCATTACCATTTCATTGACAAGCGCAACGACATTGTTTCTCAAACCTTCGCCATCGCCTTTTGCACTCGTTTCAATTCTCGCTTCCCGAAGTATATCTCCGCTATGGTTAATAATTGCGCCTTTAATTGTTGTACCGCCTATATCTATGCCGATATAGTTCTTTACCAAATTAGCGGTGTTCGTTTTTGCTTTTTTACTTTCTTCCATGTATTTATTAGGACAATATCCCTTTTCTTACCTCAACCTTAAAAAGACCTGCAAGCTCTTTTAACTGACTGTCCGTAATCGTGTTCAATCTCGGTAAGTGCGCCGTTTTTATATAGATTTCTGACGCCTTTTCTACCGTTTCGATAAGACCGAAAGTTTCATCGAGCGTTTTGCCTGCGCCGTATATTCCGTGCAATGCCCATACAACTACCCTTGCCGATTTCATCTTTTCTGCCGTTGCAACGCCGATTTCATTCGTGCCGCAAAGCATCCACGGCAAAACTTCCACTCCGTCGGGGAATACAACGATACATTCCGTACTCATCTGCCATAACGTATAGGTAAACTTCTTTGTATCGAGTTCGTGAACGTATGTCATAGCAAGCAAGTTTGTCGGGTGCGTGTGCATTACTACCCTGTTTTCGGGATCCACCTTTAACCTTTCGATATGGCTCATAAGGTGTGCAGGAAGTTCGCTCGTAAACTTGCCACCGTCAGCATAGCCCCATAAAAGCTCTGCGTTCAATCCGTCCTTTGCAATACGGAACAAACCGAGATTTGTTTCGGTATCGCCGTTTACGTTCTTGAAATACTTGCCCGTTCCCGTAACGAGAAAATACTTGCCGATAAGCTCTTTGGCATTAAAGCCGAGCGGAATAATTCTTTTAACGTGTTGTATATCGAGATATGCCGCAACTTCTTCTTCGGGAATCAGGTAACTGATATTACCGCCGTTTCTCTCGTCCCAACCAAGACGATACATATTGTCTGCCGTTGCTGCCAATTCTTTGACGAAGGGTATATTAGTGATAAGTTCTGACATAGTTAGCTCCTGTGGTTTAATACCGTATTTTCATATTCTTTGATTTGCTCGTACCAATTTGCGCCCGCCATATTTTGACGGATAAGGTACTCCGCCCATACCGCTTCAAACGGTAATGTTTTGAGTTCTTCTTGCAATACCATGAGTTCGGTAAAGTTGCTTTCGTCCTGCAACGCTTTGAGTTTACCGTTCGGTTGCAACAACGCCCACAACAACGCTTTTTGCATATTGCGCTGTCCGACGATCCACGCCGCAAGACGGTTAATACTTGCATCGAAATAGTCAAGTCCTATCATAACCTTTTCGGTTGCGTCGTTGCGGACAATCTCTTTTGCAATTTCTTTCAGCTCGTCCTCGAACAGCACAACGTGGTCGCTATCCCAACGAACGCCCCTTGTTACGTGCAGGGCAACTTTATCATAGAACGCTAAAAGCGCGGGAATTTTATCGGAAACGTATTCCAACGGGTGGTAATGACCGTTGTCAAGCAAACAGCAAATATCGTTCTTTGCCGCATAGTTCTGATAAAACTCGTTACTGCCTACGGTATAGCTTTCCACGCCTATTCCGAATACCTTGCTTTCTACCGCCACGATTACTTTCTTTTTATCGTACTTTACCGACAGTATCTCGTCCAATGATTTCTTGAGTCTTAATCTCGGCGTAAGTCTGTCTGCGGGAACGTCTTTGAATCCGTCGGGTATCCAAATATTAACAAGGCAATGGCTGTTCATTTCGGTTGCAAAGTATTCCGCAATCTTCAAACACGCCTTGCAATGGTTTACCCAAAACTTGCGAATATTCTCATCGGGCGAAGATAAAGTCAGACCGTCCTTTACGTTCTTATGGCTGAACATCGTGGGATTAAAGTCTATGCCTTGCAAACCGATTTCTTTTGCAAAATCAACCCAAGCCTTGAAATGTTTAGGCTCATATTTATCCCTGTCAACGGCTGCGCCTACCGCATAGCTTGCGTGTAGATTCAACCGCTTTGTTCCCGGCATAAGCGAAAATGCTTTTTTTATATCGGCTTTGAGTTCGTCAAAGTTCCTTGCTCTGCCCGGATAATTTCCCGTTGTCTGAATACCGCCCGACGCCGCACCGCCACCATCGAGTCCTATTACGTCATCTCCCTGCCAACAATGAATTGATACGGGAATATCTTTAAGTTTTGCAAGCGCGACTTCGGTATCCACGCCGTATTCCGCGTATGCCTTTTTTGCGTAATCGTACATATTATTGCCTCCCGATTTGTATTTTCAGATTCCCGATAGCCGTAGCTTCAATGGGAAGTGATTTCACTTTTATTTTACAAACTTGCTCTGTAAGTTCATTAAGCAAGCTGTTCTTTGCTCCGCCGCCTACTATGTAAAGAGTATCGAAATCTTTACCGCTGTTTTTCTTTAATTCGTCCAATGCGTTCATGTAACTGATTGCAAGACTTATAAAGGCGCAACGGAAATAATCGCTTTCAGTCTGCGGTTTTATAATTTCATTTTCAAGCCATTTACCAAACGCTTCTTTCATGCTTTTCGGTGCAAGAAATACATTATCGTTTACGTCCACAAAATCGTTGAACGTGCTTTGTCTTGCTTCCTCAACGATTTGCGGGAAAGGTTTATCAGGACAGAGTTCATCGCGCAGACGGTTGACTACCCACATACCCATAATGTTCTTTTGATAGCGTGTATAGCCTACGCCGCCCTCGTTTGAATAGTTGGCTTTTCTGCTATTCTCGTTCGTGATTGCATCAGGTACTTTAAGTCCCAAAAGCGACCAAGTTCCCGATGATATATACGGGCTGTTCTCCATCATAGGTATGCCTTCAACTGCACTCGCCGTATCGTGAGAAGCACACAAAACGACTTCCGTCTGTCCGCCTACGGCAATAGCTATTTCGTGTTTTAACATACCCACGCTCGTTCCCGGCTGATAAAGTTTACCGAATAAATGCGTAGGGAATCCGAGCTTTTCTATTATCTCTTTATCGTACTCTTTCGTTTTTGCATTTACCAAACCCGTCGTTGTGGCGTTGGTATATTCGTGCATTTTTACGCCCGTAAGCATATAGTTCAGGTATTCGGGAATCATCAAAAAGTCTGTTGCATATCCCAATCTGCCCCGTCTATTATCTTCATAAAATTGATAGATTGAATTAAACGGCTGAAACTGTATGCCCGTTCTTTCGTACAATTCCTCAAAAGGCACTTTTTCGTGTACCTCGTCTATAACTGCCTCTGTGCGGTTATCTCTGTATGCAAGACAAGGCGTTAATTCTCCGCTATTTGTAAATAACACGTAGTCCACGCCCCAAGTGTCTATTGCAATCGATGCGATATACGGATATTTTTTATGCGCCGCTCTGATACCCTTTTTAACGTGTTCAAAAAGACTTTTCACATCCCAGACGAGATGATTATTTTGCCGTTTCATACCGTTAGGAAAACGATATACTTCTTCTGTTTTTATTTCGTTATTTTCAAGCCAACCGACGATGTGTCGTCCGCTTGACGCTCCGATGTCTATTGCTAAATAATAGGTCATATTTATATAAGTTCCGAATGTATTACAACGTCTGCTGTTGATTTCGTTGTTGCAATGGGTATATCATAAACCGTTGCAATTCTCATAAGCGCTTTAACGTCGGGATCGTGCGGTTGAGATTGCAAAGGATCCCAAAAGAAAATGACAATATCTATCTTCTTCTCGGTTATCTTTGCACCGATTTGTTGATCGCCGCCCATAGGACCCGACATATACGCTTTCACTTTCAAATCGGTTGCTTCCGATATAAGTTTTGCCGTATGCCCCGTTCCGCAAAGTTCAAAGGCGCTTAATTTTTCTTTATTCTTTATAGCCCAATTTACGATGTCGGGTTTTTTATTATCGTGAGCTATTAAGGCGATTACTTTTTTGTTTTTCATATATAAATTTAACTCTGCATACGGGCATTTCTGCCCGAATGCGAGTTATCCTCTTTTACGCTACCGTTTTAGGTGTAGGTAATTGACCTGCCGTGTAAGTCCAACCCTCGCCGAGCGTGGTTTTAAGAGCTTCGCCGTGCAAATCACTTTCCGACGCAACGGTTACCGTTCCGTTCGTATCGGCTTCCGCTGCCGATTCTCTTACTTTTACGCAGTTGAACGCACCGAAGAAATTACTTGTAACCCCATCTGCATTTGTAAACGACGATACGTCCGCACCAAGACCTTGCGCATATCCTTTTACTTCCGCATCATAAAGCGCATACTTTCCGATAGTTTGCAAATCAGCTTCTGCCACACTGTTTTTGATTAAAGTGGACATATCGATACAGTTATTTACTCTGCAACCGTTCTGAATACCGAAGTAAGCATAGCCCATTACTCCGTAAAGCGTATCGTTTGCTCCGAGTATTCCGCCTACCGTAAACGTCTGACCTTCGACAGCCGCAGAATTATTATCGGTGTAGTTCATCGTTGCTTTTGCCAAGCAATTATTGATATAACCGTAACGCTGTAAGCCAGAAAGTCCGCCCATATAAACATCTGCTTTACCTACCGCTTTCGTGTAATTATAGGTCAAATTGCCTTCATACACAACGCCCTCCAAATACGTCGAGCTTGCCATTGCACCGCCGAGATAAACGTTTACGGGAACGTTCTCCGCAACCGTAGCACGGCTGTCGTTAAGCGTATAAGTAATATTCGCGTCTGCTTTACAGTTCTTTAACCAAGCATAACCCTCGCCTACAAGTCCGCCGATATAGTTGGCTTCATAGGACTTGCCTTCAAGTATCTTATCCGTCGCAGTCGTTACATTTATCGTGGAATCGACAACATTACAGTTTTTAGCGTTGCCGCCCCAATGTCCCGCAAATAATCCCGCAACCGCAACGTACCAAACATTCTTGGTCGATACGGTTATCGTTGCATTTGACACCGTGCAGTTTTCAAACAACGTATCTGTACCCTGTACAAAAGCTGCAAGAACGGAAACATAGGCGTGATTGTCAGATTCATAATTCGTAATCGTTACGGCTGCTCCGTCGATAGTAAGATTTTTAACCGTACAATTTACGGCACTTGCAAATAAAGCCGTCGTACCGTCGGCACTACCTTCAACTTGTGCTATTACATTATCCATAAAGTCCAACGTAGAAAGCTGTAAGCCCGAAATTTTATGTCCGTTTCCGTCCAACGTACCTCTGAATGAATACAACCACCAAGCGGGCTGATAGAACTCATAATTTGCATAATACAAGCCGACGGGCGTCCATTCTTCCGTAAGGGTAATATCTGCCGTGAGTTTATACCAACCTGTAAGATCGTTTGCCATATCTTTAAGCTGTGCGGCAGTAGATATTTCCTTTACCTCTACCCAACGAGCATAAAGCGTTGTGTTGTCGGTAATTTCCATTACGGCATTCTGTAAGTGTGCGGGCGGTTGATTATACGTTGTTTCCAATTTCGTGCCGAACAAATACTCTTTATCGGAAGCACCGTTCGTAAGCGTAGGATTAGCTACCGTGTACCAACCTGCAAATTTGTATCCTTCTCTCGTAGGAACAGCCGGCGCAGTTGCAACGTATTCTTTGTTTACGTCGTTGAGTTTAATTGTTTTTGTTTCCGTTGTTCCTCCCGCAGGTGCGTCCGTATAGTTCAAATCATATGTAACGGTATAATGCTTTTCTACTACAACTGCCGAATCAAAATCAAACGTAGTATCACCGACAGGCGAAGGTAAGTTAAATAAAATACTTGCACTATATTCAAAAGTTTCGTAATTGACGTTAAGCGTATAAGCATCTTCCGCAAGCACATTTGCTTCATCGCCTGTTACGGTAAGAACAATTTTATATGTGGTTGTATTCATCTCCCATGTTCCGCTTGCCGTTGGCGTATACGCATCGCCAAAGTAACAAATTGACACGCTCCAAGTTTTATCTTCATACAACTCGATTTTTGCTTTTTGTGAGCCGTTATCGGCGTTAAGCGTTTTAGATACTACTTTTTGCGGCGGAGCTTCTACTTCTTGTTCAAAAGCAAAATTCAAAGCAGTACCGCCGATTGTAGGAACGGAATCAGGCATTGTTAAAGCTATGGTTGCGCTATAAGTCTGTGTTTCATAATTTATAGCAAGGTCATACGAATCTTCTGCAAGCATATTCGCCGTATCATTTTCTACAACAAGAGTTATGCCGTATGTTTGCGTATTCATAGACCATCTTCCGTCTGCCGAAGGCGTATAAGAATCGCCGTAATAACACATAGAAAGCGTCCAAGTGTTATCATTTTTAAGTTCTATTTTAGCTTTTAATGTTGCCGTTTCAGCAGATAAAGTTGCCTGAACTGTCGCTTCGCCTTGATTGGGCATATCTGCGCCACATTTGTCGCACTTACCGTCTTTGGGATTTGTGTCAACGTGTTCGGTGCAAGGCGGCGTCGGAGTAGAACTTTCGCCTACCTTATCCGTCTTGGGATTCAGCGTGAATACGGTGTCCGAAGCGCTGGGCAAATTAACGCTTATTTTGAAAACCCCATTCGACAGCGTGTATGTTTTAGGTTGACCGCTCGTTGCACCACGCAAAGACATATCGTCGTTATCCCACGATGCCGTAAGTGTCAGTTCGGTTTCATCCGAATTCATTTCCCACTTACCCGAGAGCCAAGATTGCCATTCTCCTTCATTCTTCACCTTTACATTGAAGACATAGCCATAAAGTTTCCCCTCTTCCTTTTGTTCGGGTTCGGCAATATAATCGAATGTCATATATGCGCTGCCGAAACCCGACCAAAATGACTCTGACTTCGTCTGATAAATAGTGCTGTCACCGGCCGAAGGCGGTGTTTCGGGTTTTCTTGTCAATAATACAGCCAGCGTAACGCCTACGGCTATTGCGATTGCCGCAACAATTGACAATACAATGATTAGGGTTTTCTTTTTCTTTGTCATACTTTCCTCCAAAATTTTATTTTTTATGACGGCGGATTTAATTCCGTTATCACTGATTTAAGTATTTATCGATAAACGATTTTGCATTTTTAAGCGCTCTTTT
>CAMXOH010000071.1 GCA_947245485.1 uncultured Clostridia bacterium
CGCAGAAAGATATTCCGCCTTTCAAAAGGCTATTTCGGCAATAAATCCAAGTCTTACAGAATCGCCCGTCAGGCGGTTATGAAGTCGCTTAACTATGCTTATATCGGCAGAAGATTAAGAAAACGCGATATGCGCAGTCTGTGGATTGCCCGCATTAACGCTGCTGCGAGAATTAACGGACTTTCGTATTCGAAATTTATGCACGGACTCAAAGTTGCAGGCATAAATCTCAACAGAAAAGTTCTTGCGGAGCTTGCAGTAAACGACTCCAATGCTTTTGCGGAGCTTGCTGCAAAGGCTAAACAAGCATTATAAATCGTATTTTAAGCCTTTAAACCAATAAAGGCTTAATTTTTTATATGGTAATCTCTTCAAAAAACAATCCGTTAATCAAAACAGTCGCTTCGCTTGCGGAAAAAAAATACAGAAGGCAACTCGGACTATATCTTGTGGAAGGTATAAAGCCTGTGCACGAATGTATTTCCGCGGGTTGTGAAATCAAGCATATCATCTGCACAGCCGAAAATTCTTCTGCGTTCGAGAATGCTATTACGGTAAGCGACGGCGTATTTAAAAGTATTTCAAGCGAAAAAACGCCGCAGGGTGTAATAGCTGTCGTCAAAATTTCGCAGAACGAATTGAAAAAACCGAAAGGAAGTTGCATTTTGCTTGACTGTTTGCAGGACCCCGGTAATCTCGGAACGGTAATAAGGACGGCGAACGCCGCAGGGTACAGCGAAATTTATCTTATAAACTGTACCGACCCGTTTTCGCCGAAAGCTGTACGTGCAAGTATGAGCGGAATATTCTTCGTTGACTTGTTTTTCGGTTCTAAGGAAGAAATTCTGCAAGTTTTGGACGGCGTTCCCGTAATTTGCGCGGATATGGACGGGAAAGATATTTTCTCATTTGTTCCGCCCGAAAAGTTCTGCCTTTGCATAGGCAACGAGGGAAACGGCATTAGCGGAGAAGTGTTTGAAAAAGCAAACTATACGGTAAAAATTCCGATGCGGGAAACGTGCGAAAGTCTTAACGCCGCAGTTTCCGCCGGTATTGCAATGTATGTTTTAAAAAATAATATTAAAAGAGGTGCATAAATGTCAGGACATTCCAAATGGCACAATATAGCCGCTAAAAAGGGCAAGACCGACGCGGCGCGCGGCGCAATATTCACTAAAATAGGCAGGGAGCTTGCCGTTGCAGCGAAAAACAATCCTAATCCGGATACAAACTCTAAACTCGCCGACGTAATCGCAAAAGCAAAAGCGGCAAATATGCCGAATGAAAATATTAAGCGCTCTATTGCGAAAGCGGCGGGCGAACTCGGCGATAAGGACTATAAAGAGCTCACATACGAAGGCTACGGCGTTGCGGGTTCTGCGGTAATCATCAAAACGCTTACGGACAACGTAAACAGGACGGCGGGCGACGTGCGCTCTGCAATGTCCAAATGCGGCGGACAGATGGGAAATAACGGATGCGTTTCCTATATGTTCGACAATAAAGGAATTATAGTTATCGAGCGTACTGTTGCGCTTGACGAGGATACTATGATGGAGTATTGTCTCGAAGCGGAAGCCGAAGACTATGTAACCGAAGACGACGTTTACGAGGTTTACACAACTCCCGAAGCGTTCTCCGCCGTGAGAAAATATTTCGAGGACAAGGGTGTTACTTTCCTTGAAGCGTCGATTAAAATGGTTCCTCAAAACTATATAACTCTCGACGGCGATAAACTTGAAACGTTTAAAAAGATGCTCGATAAACTCGAAGAGCTTGACGACGTTCAAGATGTCTATCATAACGTAGAACTTCCCGAAGAAGATTCCGACGACTGATAAGAAAATTAAAAAAAGACGGCAACGCCGTCTTTTTTTGTATAATAATTTTGCCGTTACACAAAATAAGTTTACAAGCGTAAACGCTTTATTATATAGCTTGTCGGTTAAAATCAGGTTATTGCTGATTTTAGACGGTAAGCAGGGGGAGCATCTGTACATTTACGGTTGCTCCCCTATGAATTTTCGGCATAAGAAGACCATACAATATTGTATGAGAAAAATTATGCCGATTTTAAAGCCGCTGATATGTGCTTTGCTGTGCATCAGCGCAATAATAACGTTTTTATCGCTATCTATAAAAAATTCGGGAACAAAAGCCGACAACGAACAGGCGGTTCTGGCGGTTTGGCAGATTGACAGCTTCGAGGGCGGAAAAGGTTCCCGCGCGGATTTCTTGCAGAAGCTCGGCAAAGATTTTTCTGCTTCCACGGGTTGTTTTGTTAACGTAATCTCGGTTTCGGCGGACGCTCTGCGAATGAACTTAAAAGAAGGCGTTTATCCGGATATAATTTCGTACGGCGCGGGGACTTACGGTATTGAAAGTTATATCGAGGGATTTTCCGTATGGTGCCGTGGGGGATATTGTTTTTTATCGCTCGAACCCAGCGCGGATTTTTCGGATATTAATAAGGACAATACAATCGTTAACAAAGGAAAGGACAATTTTGCTGGCGCCGCGGCTATAATGTGCGGTTTGAGCGGCGCGGCAATGCAAAAGCCGACAGGGGCGTATGTTAAGTTGATTAACGGAGAATATAAATATCTTTTAGGCACCCAACGCGATATATACAGATTGAAAACGCGAGGGGTAAGTTTTACTGTAAAACCTATAACGCAATACAATGATTTATATCAGAACGTTTCCGTTGTTTCTGCAAGCGAACGCAAGGGACCGGCGCAGGAATTTATTGAGTATATATTGGGCAAGGCGGACGCCGTATCTAAGCTCGGCTTAATGACTGATAAAACCGTTTTCGACGATGAAATGAAGATTATGCAGAATATCGACTGCGAATACAAACTTACGTCGCCTATGAGTATGGATGCTTATGATAAGTTGAAAAACATTATTCAAAGCGGAGACATAAATATGCTGAAAAATCTACTTAAATAATTGAAAAAAACAAAAAAAAATGTTATGATATAAGAGGCGGCAGTTTGATAATAGAAGATATATTGAAAGAGGATAATTTCAGCTTTACCGAGAACACTACATACCGTTGCGGTGGCAATGCCCGCGTTGCTTACTTTCCCGAAACGGAGGAGCAGGCTGTGGCGGTATACGATTATGTTGCGGATAACAAAATTGACTTTGTAACGCTTGGTAACGGCTCGAACGTGCTTGCTTCGGATAAGTTTTTCGACGGCGCGGTAATAAGCACGAAGAACTTTACGGGAATAAAGCGTACCGATAGGGGAACAATCGTTTGCCTTGCGGGAACTACCGTCGGTTCTATTCTCAGCTTTTGCATTACAAACGGTTTCGGCGGTCTCGAATATCTTGCCGGCATACCCGCTACAATAGGCGGTTTGGCATATATGAACGGTGGCGCCGATGAAAAGTATATCGAGCGAAACGTTGTCAATGTTAGGCTATATGACGGTAAAATAAGCGAATTATCAAATAAAAACTGCCATTTCGGGCATAAATATAGTACTATGCGTGATATAAATGGTCTTATTTTGAGTGTGGAGCTTAAAATTACGCAAAAAAGCAGCGAAGAAATTATTGATGATATTAAACGGCGCGTCCGGCAACGCGGAAGTTTACCTACGGGCGCGAGTTGCGGATGCGTGTTTAAAAATCCAAACAATACAAGCGCGGGAAAGCTCATTGATGAAGCGGGGTTGAAAGGACTTAAACTCGGCGGGGCGGCTGTAAGCGAGCGGCACGCGAACTTTATAATCAATTACGGAAACCGCGCTTCGGACGTGCGCAAACTTATAGAGGAAGTCAGACGGAAAGTCTTCGAGCGCACGGGAATTTTTCTCGAAGAAGAGGTTATATACATAGGAGATTTTTAATGATACTGACGGCAGATTACCATACGCATACGCCTTATTCGCACGGTAAAAACACAGTGCTTGAAAATGCTACCGCGGCTAAGGCGAAGGGACTTAAAGAAATTGCAATAACGGACCACGGTTTCAATCATTTGCTATTCGGACTTAAACGTAAAAAACTCGTCGATTTGCGCGCTGAAATCGATGAAGCCGAAAAATTGACGGGCGTGAAAGTTTTGATGGGAATGGAGAGTAATCTTATTTCCCGTGACGGCGACACCGATATGAGAGTATCGGATTTGCAGTATTTCGATATATATTTGTGCGGTATACACGAAGTTCTGAGATTCAAAAGTTTTTCGGACATGTTCGGCATATTTGCAAAGAATTACAGCGCATATAAATTCGGAAAAAAGCCGTCGGACAAGGTTATCGAAACTACCACAAAGGCTTATATCAATGCTATAAAGAATAATCCAATAGACATTCTTACACACATAAATTACAAGTGTTTTTGCAATCTTGCGGAAGTTGCGAAGTGTTGCGCGGATTACGGAACGTATATCGAAATTAACACAAAGAAAAGACATGTTTCTGCGGACGAACTTAATTTAATGGCTTCAACAGGCGTTCGGTTCGTAATCGATTCCGACGCGCATTCGGCTGACAGAGTGGGCGATACGAAAATCGCGGAAGAAGTTTTGGCTGCGGCGAACGTTCCCCTTGAACAAATCGATAATATTGACGGGAGATTGCCAAAATTCAGATTTGCCGAATATAAGGCGGAAAAACTTTAAAATATGCTTAACTTTACCGAAGAAATTAAAAACGAAATAACTTCCGCGCGATTGGACGGCAGATGCTGTAAGTTGGCTTTGATTTCAGCGTTTATACGTACGAGCGGTAGCGTAATTTCAAGAAAAGGAGAATTCGGATTCGAAATAACCACGGAAAACGAAAGCACTGCCGAGTTTATTACCGATTTGCTTGAAAACACGTTTAATCTGCATTTGACTGTTTCGGGCGCTAAATTTGATTTGATGAGCGGCAGGGACAAACTTACTTTCGAGTGCGTCGGCGAACGTGCGCAGGCTCTTTTAGCCGAGGCGCATATAGTCGCTTCGGATAGCGAGGGTACTTTTCTCAATTTCGGAATAGACGAAAGGCTCGTGGAAAAGGACTGTTGCAAAGCCGCCTACATAAAGGGCGCGTTCCTCGGCGGGGGCAGTTGCACTATACCCGAGCGCGAAACTTACAGCAGAACCGGCTATCATTTCGAAACTGTATTTTCTAACAAAATCACGGCGAGTGATTTTTGCGATTTGCTTTGCGATTTTGAAATTCTCGCAAAGCTCGTTTCAAGAAAGGATTCGGCTGTCGTATACGTAAAGAGCAAGGAAGTTATATCCGACGTGCTCCACGTTATTTCCGCAAATTCGAGTCTTGAAAAATTAAACGGTATAGTCAAGTTCAAAGACGTTACAAATAATGCCAACCGCGTGAATAACTGTTCTGTATCGAATATAGACAGAACGGTTACGGCATCGGTTAATCAGGTGCGGGCAATAGAAATAATATCGCTGACAGCTGGGTTGCAAAGTCTGGATAAAATGCTTTTCGACGTAGCCGAGGCGCGGCTTGCCGATAAAAATGCGTCCATGCAGGAACTTGCCGAGCGGCTCGGCATATCGAAAAGTTGCATAAACCACCGAATGAGAAAAATTCTCGAACTGGCTAAATCGTTGGGGACGGATTGAGGTAAATATGACTGATTTCATACATTTACATTTGCACACGGAATACTCGTTGCTCGACGGCGCGTGTAAAATCGATAATCTTATAGATTATTGCAAGACGAACGGGATTGACACCGTCTGCATAACCGACCACGGCAATATGTACGGTACGCTTCAACTTGCCGAAAAAGCGGCAAGCGCGGGTTTAAAATATATTATAGGCTGTGAATTTTATCTGACGGAGGATTTATACGATAAGTCTTCCCAGTCCGCGGAACACCTCATCTTGCTTGCAAAAAACAGAAGAGGTTACATTAACCTTGTTCAGCTCGACTCGCAGGCTTTTGTTGACGGCTTTTATTATAAGCCTAAAATAGACTATAAAGTGCTCAAAGAGCATTCGGAAGGCGTTATATGTCTTTCGGCGTGTCTTGCCGGCGGTATTCCCCGCAGGCTTCTCAACGGCGATTACGAGGGTGCGAAAAAACTTGCCTTAGAGCTTAAAAGTATTTACAAAGACGATTTCTACATAGAGATACAGGACCACGGGATAGAGGAAGAAAAGCGCGTTTTGCCGCGTCTTATTCAACTTGCGAACGAGATAGAAGTAGAGCTCGTTGCGACGAACGACGTGCACTATTTGCATAAACAGGACGCCGAAATGCAGGACGTTCTTATGTGCATACAGATGAAAAAACAGCTTGACGACCCCAAGAGGATGAAATTCTCTACCGATGAATTTTATTTCAAGACGGGCGACGAAATGGCGGCGCTATTTCCCAATCTGCCGAAAGCCATTTCAAATACGCGAGTAATTGCCGATAAAGTCGTTGAACCTGCTTTCAATCTCAATAAAAAGGGTTATCCGATAAAGGATAATTCGCTCATACCGACTTATGCTCCGCCCGACGGAAGCACCGCCGAAGAGTATTTAAGGCGGCTTTCCGCGGAAGGACTTGTCAGGCGTTACGGCAAGCCTACCGAGCGGGAAATCGAAAGAGCCGAATATGAACTGAAAATAATCTGCGGAATGGGTTACGCCGATTATTATCTTGTAGTATGGGACTTCATTAACTGGTCTAAGGGACAGGGTATTCCCGTCGGACCGGGGCGCGGTTCGGGCGTGGGTTCGATAGTTGCATATGCCATAGGAATAACGGACGTAGAACCGCTTCAATACGATTTGCTTTTTGAAAGATTTCTAAATCCCGACAGGGTTTCGATGCCGGACTTCGATATAGACTTCTGTACGGACAGGCGTGAAGAAACTATCGAATACGTAAGAAACAAGTACGGCAAAGAAAACGTGTGCCAGATTGTTACATTCGGTACGATGGCGGCGAAAAACTCCATAAAAGACGTTGGCAGGGTAATGCGCGTTCCTTATTCGGAAACGGACAGACTTACAAAGATAATGGACGGCAAAACTTCGATAGGGGATTTGCTCGGCAGAAGAATAGACGGATTGAGAAAGAAGTTCGAAGCTGAACAGGACGAGGATAAAAAAGCCGAACTCGAAGGCAAACTCGACGAACTTAAATCTTTGAAAAACACCGAGTTTTGCGAAATCTACGAAACGGACGCGACGCTAAGGCGCGTTATCGATATGGCGCTCAAAATAGAGGGCATGCCGAGACAGACGGGCATGCACGCCGCGGGCGTAGTCATTTGCCAAAAGCGCATTGCCGATAACGTTCCTCTTTCAAGGAACGGCGAGGACGTGACGACGCAGTTCGTCGCAAAAGAAATAGAGTCGCTCGGAATGCTGAAAATGGACTTCCTTGCGCTTGTGACTCTTACGGATATAAAAAAATGCATTGATTACATAAAGGAAGACTTCGGCAGGGTAATCGATTTCGATGAAATAGGGTATAAAGACGCAGGCGCTTATTCGCTTGTGGCGGAAGGCGATACCGACGGCGTGTTTCAGCTCGAAGCCGGCGGAATGAAACGGTTTATGAAAACGCTCAAACCCGACTGCCTCGAAGATTTAATCGCGGGCGTCGCGCTTTACCGTCCCGGTCCGATGAAATTTATCGATACGTTCTGTAACAGAAAACACGGCGTTGAGGGCATTGCGTACGATTGCGACGCGGAGGAGAGAATCCTCAAAGTTACTTACGGTATTCCTGTTTACCAGGAACAGGTAATGCAGATATTTCAGTTCCTTGCGGGATTTTCACTCGGCGAAGCGGATATGGTTCGTAGAGCGATGAGTAAAAAAGATAAAAAGACGCTGATGGCGCAGAAAGAGAAATTTATTTACGGCGGCATAAGCGATACTAACGGAAGCGAAATAAAGGGCTGCGTAAGCAACGGAATTTCAGCCGAAATAGCTAACAAGATTTTCGGCGATATGGAAAGTTTTGCTTCATACGCTTTCAATAAGTCGCACGCGGCGGCATACGCGGTTCTCGCTTATCAGACGGCGTGGCTTAAAAAATATTACTGCAAAGAATTTATTTGCGCGCTTTTGAATAACCGTTTAAGTAAAATAGACGAAATAACGAAATACGTCATATACTTGAAAGAGAAAGGTTATAAGGTTTATCCGCCAGATATTAACAAGAGTATAACGGTATTCAAAGTCGAGAAAAACGGCGTAAGATTCGGACTGTCGGCGTTAAAGGGCGCGGGGCAGGCGGTTGTCGACACTATAATCGAGGAGAGGAACAAGCGCGGTCTGTTCCGCGATTTCCCGGATTTTGTGTCCCGTTGCGTTTCGGTTTTGAATTCCCGTCTTGTAGAGGGTCTGATTTTTGCGGGCGCTTTCGATGAAATGGGCGTCAGCCGCTCACAGCTTGCGCTCGTTTACGAACAGCTTTGCGCGCGGGCGAAAGCAATAGAAAAACAGCGTAACAGCGCGCAGATAAGTCTTTTCGGCGATATTCTTGCGGAAGAAAAACTCGAAATGGAATATCCCGACGTGGCGGAGTACGAACTCAACGAAAAACTAGCGAAAGAGAAGCAGGTGCTCGGCGTGTACGTAAGCGGTCATCCTTTCGAAAAGTTTATGCATTCGTTCCCTGATTGCAACTTCGATTGCTCATTAATGGACGATTATGTTGAAGATGACGACGGAAACCGCACATATAACCGTATAACCGACGGTATGCATATTACTATGGCAGGCATAATATCGTCGTTTAGACGCACCGTGACTAAAAGAACAGGCAATTATATGGCTATAATTACGGTTGAGGACGTTTACGGCAGTCTCGAATGCGTATGCTTTCCTTCGGCGTACGAAAAATTCAAGGGTGAAATCGCAAACGATAAAATCGTTAAAATCAAGGGAAAACTTGACGTTGACGCGGAAAAGGGTATCTCTTTGATTGTTGACGGGATAGAATCCGCAGAACCCTCCGTTAACGCTTCTTCGCCTGCGAAAACTGCGAAAGAAGATAGGGCCGTGCTGTGGCTGAACGCGGGCGAACTCGACGACGAGACTTTTGACGAGTTCATAAATATGCTTTATAATTACGAGGGCGAGACGCTCTGCAAAATCGTCAGGGGAAATAAAAAATACAGATTTCCCTTAGGCGTCAACTATTGCAGGGGACTTTTGGCGGAGCTTAGCGCGTTCATAAATATGACTGATATAAAGTATATAGATAAAAATTAATTTTTTGCGAAAAAGTATTGATTTTTTAAAATATATTGTGATATAATAAAATTTGGAAATGATGTAAACTGTGAGTTCATGATTGCGTAGGGGGCAAAATTGAACGGCGTATTCAATCGGAGGTTATAATGAAAAGAATAGGCTTGTTAACCAGCGGCGGCGACGCTCCCGGCATGAATGCATGCATAAGGGCGGTTGTTCGTACTGCACTTTATT
Organism: uncultured Clostridia bacterium; assembly: GCA_947245485.1. Taxonomy (GTDB): domain Bacteria; phylum Bacillota; class Clostridia; order Christensenellales; family Borkfalkiaceae; genus Coproplasma. Next base: position 9,423 of record CAMXOH010000071.1, read on the forward strand.
ACGGTATCGAAGTATACGGAATAGAGCGCGGCTATCAGGGACTTATCGACGACGAAATGGTTTCAATGGAGATGCGCTCTGTATCCGACATAGTACAAAGAGGCGGAAC
>CAMXOH010000072.1 GCA_947245485.1 uncultured Clostridia bacterium
AGCGCGGCGGCACCAAATTGAGGACGGCGAGATGCCTTGAAATGCTTACCAAAGCCGGACAGAAGAGAGCCGTTAAAACTTTGGAAGCCAGAGGTATTGAAGGTCTCGTCGTAATCGGCGGCGACGGTTCGTTCAGGGGCGCGAAATGCCTTTCGGAAGATTACGGCATCCCCACGATAGGAATACCCGGCACGATTGATAACGACCTTGAATATACGGACTACACGCTCGGGTTCGATACAGCCGTAAATACCTGTATTGACGTAATAAATAAATTGCGCGATACTATGACTTCTCACGAACGTATTTCGGTAGTTGAAGTTATGGGCAGACGCTGCGGCGACATAGCATTGTTTGCGGGTATTGCAAGCGGCGCGGAAATTATCGTCGTTCCCGAAGTCGTTTTCGATTTGGACGATATAGTTATGAAAATCAACCGTTCCCGCGCGAACGGAAAACATTCGAATATAGTTGTTGTGGCGGAAGGCGTTTGCACGGCGGAAGAATTTGCAAAACAGCTTCAATCCGTAACCACTTATTCCGTACGTCCTACGGCGATAGGGCATATTCAGCGCGGCGGCTCGCCGTCTATGGCTGACAGAATGCTTGCCGCACAGTTCGGTAATAAAGCCGTCAGACTCCTTAACGAAGGAATAGGAAACAGAGTGGTAGGCATTCGCAAAAACGAAATTATAGATATGGACATCATAGAAGCAGTTAACATGAAGAAGAAGTTTAATTACGAACTTTACGAAACGCTTCAAATGATTTCAATGTAACAAAATTAATAGCCGCCGCAAAAAGGCGGCTTTTTTATCGCGGACGCCCGTTTTTCGGACAGAAAAATACTCGCGGTAAATATGTTCGATAAGGGTAATTCAATGATTTTAACCGTTTGTCCGAGTCCGTGCATAGACGTCGATATGGAAGTCGACTCTTTGAGCGTTGGAAAAACTAATAAGATAATAAGCAAACGTATTTTTTACACGGGTAAAGCTATTAATATCGCGATTGGTCTTGCAAGGCTTAAAGCCGACGTAATGGCGACGGGATTTATGTACGAAGAGAACGGAAATATGTTCGAGCAGGAGCTTCACCGCGAGGGAGTTCCTTACAGCTTTATATGGAATAAAGGCAGGGTACGCGAAAATTACAAATTTATAGACGACAAGTCGATGCTTACCGAAGTTAACGACGTTAGCCTTGCCGTAAGCGAAGAAAAACAGAGGGAGCTTCTGGAACTCGTTGCTCGGCTTTCGAAAAATTGCGACGGAATAATTATTTCGGGCGGACTCGCAAAGGGAATGAAACCCGATTTTTATAATAAAGTTTTAAAATCCGTTCCGTCCAACGTGTGTAAAATCGTGGACAGCGAGGGCGAAAGGCTTACCGAAGCGCTCAAATGCGGAGTACAGCTTGTCAAACCCAATTTAGAGGAATTGGAGCAGACTTTAAAGAGAACTATCACTTCAAAAGAAGAAATGCTCAAAGGATGCAATGAAATTTTGGCGCAGGGCGCTAAATACATACTGCTGTCGCTCGGTAAAAGGGGTGCGGTTTTAACGGACGGAGATAAATGCTATCACTGTAAAAGCGTAAACGTCGCAATGAATTCAACCGTCGGCGCAGGCGACGCAATGGTTGCGGCGGCGTCGAGCGCGTTGATTAGCGGCGCGTCTATGCAGGATATTCTTCGTTGCGGAGTTGCAGCGGGTACTGCGGCGGTAACTTTACCCGACAGTATTTCTTTTATGAAAGATAAGTATGAGGAAATACTTTCCTCGCTAACCGTTGAAGAAATTGCTTGAAATTTATAAACTTATATAGTATAATAAATCAAACAAAAGTAGGGAGCTAATCGATTATGTGGGACAGTAACGCGCCTTTACAGCTTTTACAGTCAATGCCGAGAAAACTTACGGCTGAAAATCTTGAAAAATTACAGCTTGTTATCGATGCGGACAAATACAAGAACAGTCTTGTCAGCGGGTTCGACCTTTGCGGTATGTATGCGCCTTTTTGCCGCGGTTGCAAAAAGACGAGTATTTTCCCTTGCGCTTTGGCTTACGTTAATATGATGCAGGCGGGCGGAGTGGATATAGAAATCGACGCGAAACCCTTGGCTTCCGAAAATACCGCTAACATAAGACACCCCGAAACCTCTTTCGAAGAACAGCCTGCGGCGGCTGAAAATATGTATTATGAACGCCCCGCTCAACCGCAGTATGCCGACTACGGTTATACCCAACCTACGGGTGCTACCGAATCCGTTTCGGAAGTTGCGGCGACTGACGCGGAAGAAAGCGTCGGCGAAGTTTACGGGCAGAACGCCTTTGAACCTGCGACGGAGAATGAAACCGTTCCGACGCCCGTTGCGGAAAAGCGTAAAATAAGAATAGCGGTTGCAAGAAAAAAGATGTAATAAACGTGCGGCGGGAACTTTTGTTCCCGCCGCCTAACTTTTATTTTTTGTTTTCTTTGTTTTCTCCGTCGTTTTCTTTTGAATTGATTGAAAATTCTATGCCCGAATTTGCCTTGCAAAGAGCGTCTATAAATTCGTTATACCATTCTTCTTTTACGACGATAACTATAAAGGAAGAATTTTTAAAATGAACTGTAAGTTTATTGAGCGTTCTGTCAAGCAAAATGCTTTGAATTTCTTCAATCTTGTATTTGCTTTTTATAATGCCGAAACTCGTTTTCAGCGTTTTTTCGTCAACGGAGTAATAAGACGAAAACAAAAGACTGACTAAAATTATTCCGAGGACCACGGGAATAAGAAACATAAGCGCGTGCTGAATAATGGGATAGACGGGTTTTGCCGCGCTGGCTATATCGCTTGTTATAAGCGAAAAGATATTAAGTCCGAGTCCCGTAACGCAGAGGGCAAGACCTACGTAAATCATGATAAGCGTAAGCCTAGTGAATTTGTACTTAAAAACTTTCATATCTCAATTATACTTTGTCTTTGACTAAAAATCAACGAAAAATAATTGAAAATATTTGTCTAATGTTTTACAATAAATTGTGAAAGGAAATTTAAATTATGATTAAACTCATTAAAGGCGGCGTCTATTACGCCGAAGGAAAACTGATTAAAGAAAACGTTGCGTTTATAGTTGAAGAGAAAAAGCGAAAAGCTGAAAAGGCGACTATTTCGTACAAAATTCTTTCCGCGCATAATAAAGGGGAAGAAAATAATCTTAAAATAACTTTCGACGCGCTTGTTTCTCACGATATAACTTACGTCGGAATTATCCAAACGGCGAAAGCGTCCGGACTCAAAAGTTTTCCGTTGCCGTATACGCTGACAAACTGCCACAATTCCCTGTGCGCGGTAGGCGGAACTATTAATGCCGACGACCATATTTACGGACTTACGGCGGCAAAAAAGTACGGGGGCAATTTTGTCCCTCCGCACTTAGCGGTAATTCACCAATATATGCGCGAGGCGGAAGCGAAATGCGGTTCGATGATATTGGGTTCGGATAGTCATACGCGCTACGGCGCGCTCGGCACAATGGCAGTAGGCGAAGGCGGACCCGAACTTGTAAAGCAACTTCTCGGACATACTTACGATATTAAGCGTCCAGAAGTAATAGCAGTTTATTTAAAGGGCAAACTTAAAAAGGGCGTAGGACCGCACGACGTAGCAATCGCGCTTGTCGGCGCAACTTTTAAAAAGGGATTTGTCAAAAATAAAGTTCTTGAATTTATAGGACCGGGAATTAAAAATCTGTCTATGGATTGCCGTTGCGGCATAGACGTAATGACTACGGAGACGGCTTGCCTTACAAGCATATGGGAAACGGACGAAAAATGCGAGGAGTACTACGCGCTCCACGGCAGAAAAGAGGACTTTAAAAGACTTTGCCCCGACGAACTTGCTTACTATGACGGTGCGGTTGTAATAGATTTATCTTCGATTGAACCGATGATTGCTTTGCCGTTTCATCCTTCAAACGCCTTTACTATAAAAGAAGTAATTGAAAACGCGAAAGATATTTTCGCAGAAATCGAACTTAAAGGAAACGCTCTTTTAAAGGGCGGCGGTTTCAGTCTGCGCGAACAGTGCAAAGACGGAAAAGTAAGAGTAAATCAGGGCGTAATCGCAGGCTGTGCGGGCGGTAGCTATGAAAATATTGCCGAAGCCGCCAAAATTCTGCGCGGGAAGAGTTGCGGTAACGGAGATTTTGAATTGAGCGTTTATCCGCAAAGTCAACCTGTATTTAAAGCGCTTACCGAGAACGGGTGCATTTCACCTTTAATAAGTGCGGGCGCGGTTATTAAATCCGCTTTTTGCGGACCGTGTTTCGGCGCGGGCGACACTCCCGCAAACAACTGTCTGTCAATAAGACATACGACGCGCAATTTTGAAAACCGAGAGGGTTCGAAGCCGAGCGAAGGACAGCTTTCGGCAGTCGCGCTTATGGACGCGCGCTCAATCGCGGCAACGGCGGCAAACGGCGGAATTCTGACGCCCGCGACGCAAGCGGAATATAACGGCAAAATTAAAAAATATTTCTTTGACAAAAGCATTTACGAAAACCGAGTATACCGCGGCGCGGGTAAACCCGACGAAAATGTTGAAGTTAAATACGGACCGAACATTGCCGATTGGCCCGAACAGTTGGCTTTGTCGCAAAACTTGCTAATAAAGGCTGTTTCGGTTTTGCAAGACGAAGTTACGACTACCGACGAACTTATTCCGTCGGGCGAAACTTCTTCGTACCGTTCCAACCCGTTGAAACTTGCGGAATTTACGCTTTCGAGAAAAGATAGCGACTATGTAAAACAAGCGAAGTGCGTAAAGGCGGACGAAGAGTTCAGGAGAGTTCACGGAATACTACCCGAAACAGTGTTACAGGAAGTAAATATAGATATAAAACCCGATACGATTTACGGGAGCTGTGTGGTTGCGGTAAAGCCGGGCGACGGTTCGGCAAGGGAGCAGGCGGCTTCCTGTCAGCGCGTGCTTGGCGGAATAGCGAATATAGCTACTGAATATGCAACCAAGCGTTACCGCTCTAATTTAATAAATTGGGGAATGCTTCCTTTCACGTGCAGAAAATTTTGTTTTAAAAAGGGCGATTATATTTATATCGAAGGTATAAGAAAATTAATCGGGGACGGAGCCGAAACCATTCCCGCAAAACTGATTTCCGAAGGTAAAGTAAAAAATATTTTACTTGAACTCGGCGCGCTTACAAATGAGGAAAGACAGATAATTCTCGAGGGCTGTCTTATAAATTATAACAAGAATAAATAAAAACAAGCCGCACCGCTTTCTGTAATAGCGGTACGGTATTTTCGTTGTTTTACGGCTGAAATTCGGGTTCGCGAGTGGGATAATTCGGCGTTTTTCCGTCTTTTCTTCTCGGGAAGCGGGGAAGCGGACGTGGTTTGTCGCCGTTGCCGTCGTCGGGCAAACGAATGCCTCCGTCGGGTATGCGGGGAAAGCGAAATTCAAAATCGTTTTCGCTTCCGTTTTTATCGCAGTCTCCGTCGGGGCAGGTATTTTCGTCGTTATCGCCGTCTTCGTCTTGGCTGTTTTGGCGTATGCCGTACGTGCCGTCGTTCGGTTTTTCGTTGTTGTCGGCGCAACCCGTTACGGACGCGGCGCCGAGCGCTAAAATGGCGGTAATTATAAATAAAAACTTCTTCATAAAAAAAGTATGTTAAATTTTATAACGGTTATTCAAGCGCTTGAATTATTTTATTTTTTATGATATAGTGTAGACGCCTGAATCTGAAAAGTTAATTTGAGGGTAAAGGGTTGAATTGTCCGCGTACATTAGTGCGCGCTTTTTGCCGTTCCCTCTTTTAGAAGGGATTTTTTTATGTCAGAAAAAAGAATTGCAATAATAAGCATTATAGTGGAAGAACGTTCGTCGAGCTCCGAGATTAATTCTCTTTTATCCGAGTACGGAGATTATATTTTAGGTAGAATGGGTATTCCCTACAAGCAGAAATCCGTCTCTGTTTTAAGCGTTGTAATCGACGCTCCCGCAGAAATAATCAATACGCTTACCGGCAAAATCGGTATGCTTAAAGGCGTTACAGCCAAAACGCTTATGTCTAAAATTTAATTAAATATTTGTTGAATTAACAGGCAAAAAATCGCCTGTAACGAAAGGAGTCGTATGAAAAAAACATTATCTTTGATTTTGTGCATAATTACGTCGTTTATCTGTTTCGCTTTTACGGCGTGCGGCGATAATAAAAGCGACGATAAGGTAAATCTTGTCGCGCTAACGGGCGAACAGGTGGGCGTAAACGACGACGTGGATTACTATGTGGTTCCCGAGCCTGCGGCAAGCGCAAAGACAGCCGCAATTAAAGAACTTAAAATAGTGGGAAATCTTCAAGAACTTTACGGCGGTTCAAACGGTTATCCGCAAGCCGTCGTGGTTGCAAAAAACGAATTGGCGGCAGGCAGTTCTCTCGTCGGTAATTTGGTTGACGCTCTTAACGGTACGCGCGAATGGCTTGAAAACGAAGATACTTCTTACGAAACTATTGTAAACGCCGTAAAAAATCATTTAACCGCAGGAATGAGTCCGACTTTCAGTACTAAAAATCTCAATAAAGAAGTTATCCGCAACTGCGGTATAAATTTTGTATCGGCGAAAGATGGAAAGGCGGAAATCAACAGTTTTATGGAAAAACTCAATTCCGTCAGCGCAATATCTTTCGGAACGGCTTCCGACAGCTTATTTTGGGACGGAACGCGCGGAGAGGAAATTTACGACGGAAACGTTTCGGTATATGCTCCAGACGGCGCGCCCGCTTTGGGAATCGCAAATTTACTTGCAGGCGCAAAAGATTTGAATTGCGGCGGAGTAGTTAAATACGAAGTGGTTGACGCAAGTCTTATTCAGACTTATGTAACGGGTAACAATCCCAAAGCAGATATATGCGTTTTGCCCGTTAATCTTGCTATAAAACTCTTGGGTTCGGGTGAAAAGTACAAACTTATCGGAACGCTTACGCACGGCAACCTCTATATTGCCTCTTTCGATTCGACGCCCGTAACGGTTGAAAATTTAGGTTCTTTGAAGGGCAAAACGGTAGGGGTGGTCAACCTTGCCGCCGTTCCGGGGTTAACTTTCAAACTTATTTTAAAAAATCACGGTATAGGATATACCGAAATAGGCTGATGCTGAAATTTTTATCAAAAAGAAAACTCAATATAATTTGTTCGGTTGCTTCGGTAGCGTTGACAGCCATAATATGGATAATAGTTTATTGTTCGGTTAAAAACGATTACTTGATTCCGTCGCTTACGGATACGTTTAAAAGTCTTTTCGGTTGCATCGCAAGCGGAACTTTCTGGAACGCGTTTTTGAATACCCTCGGCAGAACGGCTATTGCCTTTACTATTTCTTTCGTTCTTGCCATTTGCCTTGCCGCGCTTTCCGTAACAAGCAAAGCCTTCGCCGCCTTATTAAGACCGTTTATGGCATTTTTGCGGACTTTGCCCACTTTGGCTGTAATATTGATTTTGCTGATTTGGACAAATCCGAAAGTTGCGCCCGTCGTCGTTACCACGCTTGTCCTGTTTCCTATGTTATATACGCAGATTGTGGCGGCTTTCGTCGGGGTGGACGGAGAACTTATTGAAATGGCTAATGTCTTCGGACTCGGAAAGTACACGAAATTATTTAAAATTTATCTTCCCGCGGTTGCGCCGAATACGCTTGCGCAAGTCGGGGCGGATTTTTCTTTCGGCTTGAAGATAATGATTTCTGCGGAAGTGCTTGCTAATACTTACCGCAGTCTTGGCGGATTAATGCAGAGCGCGCGTCTTTATGCCGAAATGCCTCGTCTTGCCGCGCTGACTATTGCCGCCGTAATCGCAGGATTGTTTATCGAGATTGCGTTTTCACAGTTTGAAAGATTAACTTTTAAATGGAGCAAAAAGGAGGGGCGCAATGATTGAAATAAAAAATTTCACGAAAAAATACGGCGAACTTACTGTTTACGAAAATTTCAATCTCGATATAGAAGAAGGAAAAATTACTTGTATTCTCGGTGAAAGCGGGTGCGGTAAAACTACGCTTTTGAATGCAATAGCTCGAAATACAAAATATAGAGGAAACATACCCAAAATAAAATGTTCTTACGTATTTCAGACTCCGCGGCTTGTTCCGAACCTGAACGTTCTTGAAAATCTGAAACTTGTTTGCAACGACGAGGAAAAAATTCACGAAATGCTGAAAAAGCTGGATATAGCCGAAAAAGCCGAATGTTTTCCTATTAACCTTTCGGGAGGGCAGGCGCAGAGAGTATCCGTTGCAAGGGCTTTTATCTATGATAGCGAACTACTGTTAATGGACGAGCCTTTTTCGTCGCTCGATTTAAAAGTTAAGTCTGCAATAATAGAATTGTTTTTCGAAATCTGGAAGCGTTTCCAAAGAACGGTTTTATTCGTTACGCACGATGTTGACGAAGCGATTGCGCTTTCACAAAGGATATTGGTTCTCGACAAGGGGAATATAAAATACGACAGAACGCTTTCTTCGTCGCCGCCGCGGGCGTTGGGCGCGTACGAGGAACTTCGCAGGGAGCTTATTTCGGTTTTAGTTTGATTTTTGCTTGACAACGCGTCGGGCGGTTTTCTATAATTAAAAAAATAAATTATCGGAGTTTGTATGAAAAAGTTTTTTAAAGAGTTTAAACAATTCATAACCCGCGGTAACGTTTTGGATATGGCTGTCGGTATTATCATCGGCGGCGCGTTTACGGCGATAATCACTTCGCTCGTAAACAATATTCTTACGCCGTTGCTTGCAATGATTCCCGGTACGAACGACGCCGGCGCGTTGCAGGTAATTTTAAGGGAAGGATATACCGACGGCGAGCTTGATTTGGCGAAATGCGTTATCCTCGATTTCGGAGCTGTAATTTCGGCGATTATTACTTTCCTTCTGACAGCGTTCGTATTATTCTTAATTGTTAAAACGATTAATTCGATACACAACAAAGGTAAAAAGTTGGCGGAAAAGCAGAGAAAAGCCATTGAAGAAAAGCGCAAAAAAGGCGAATTGAGCGAGGAAGAGGCGAAAGCGGAGCAATCCGCGCTCGAAGCGGTTGCCGCGCCCTCGCCCGTCGAAACTACCGACGATTTATTGAGAGAAATACGTGATTTATTAAAAGCCAAAAACGAAAACAAGACAGAATAAAATACAAGTCCCCGCGCGGTTACGCGGGGACTTTTTAACGAAAATCGCCATAATGCCGAAAAATTTTTAAAAAACCCATTTCAAAAACTTTTCTTTTAACAATATATTGTGTTATAATCTTTCCGTAAGCGACAGATATTGTGGTTTAAACTACAAAGAACGTAAAGCCGGAGCGGAAAGCAACTATGAAGAAGTAT
>CAMXOH010000073.1 GCA_947245485.1 uncultured Clostridia bacterium
ACTTGAACCCACGACCTTCTGGTCCCTAACCAGACGCGCTACCAAACTGCGCTACACCTCAGGGCATTTTTCAATAACAGATATTATTATACTTAAAATATTAAAAAAAGCAAACGCTTTTAAGCTGTTTTATAGTTTTTTTTACAAACAAAATAAAATTATATTATTTACATTGCGGCTTGCGTATGATATAATATTATTATGTCGCTGACTTGGGTGCTTGTTTTAGAAATTATTTTAATAGGAATATCTCTTTCGATGGACGCGTTTGCAGTTTCCGTGACTGACGGACTGTGTTACCGCAACCTGACGAATAGAAAGGGGATAGTGATTCCTACGGCTTTTGCCGTCTTTCAGGCGGTAATGCCGCTTATAGGGTTTTTCATTGCGTTTGGTTTGGGGCAGGCATTCAGCAATTTGTTCGACGCCATAGACCATTGGCTGGCTTTTGCATTATTGCTTATTATAGGCGGTAAAATGATTCTTGACGCAATCAGGGAAATCCGTTCGCCCGAAGAGGAGATTACGGAAAAGAAATATTCTTTTCCCGAAATTTTATTGCAGGGCGTTGCTACAAGCATAGACGCATTGTTTGTCGGCGTTTCTTTTGCAGCTACTGACGGACTTAAAGACAGTATAATGAACGTAGTAGTAGCCTCGGTAATAATCGGCTGTTTAACTTTCGTAATCAGCCTTATAGGGTTATTAATCGGCGTTAAAGTAGGCAACGTATTTAAAAATAAAGCCGGCGTTACCGAAATAATCGGCGGCGTCGTGCTTATAGGAATAGGACTTAAAATACTCATCCAAGGACTGATTTAATTTCCCTGATAATTTTTTTGTTTCCGCACTCAACGTTTGAACGTTCGAGCGCGGATTTTAAATTTTCGTCTTTCATAAGTTTTGTTATCTCTTCTTTTAGCGTTTGCGGCGTTAAATCTCTTTCTTTAAGCACCCTGCAAAGTTGCGCTTCCAAGAAGTATTCCGCATTTTTGACTTGGTCTCCGCGGCTGCTCGAATTTTCAAGAGGAATGAACAGAGTCGGTATTTTCAGCGCGATTAATTCATTTGCGGAATTGGAACCGCACCTTGCGACTGCGGCGTCTGCGCAAGCGTAAACAAGTCCCATATCGTTTGTAAATTCTATTTGCTTATATCCGTAAGTATTGCTGTCAACTAAATTTCCTTTTCCGCAGATATGCAATACGTTGAACTGTGAACACAGTTGGAAAATAATTTTACGCAAACATTCGTTGATGATTTTCGAACCGCTTCCGCCTCCGAAGACAATGAGCGTCGCTCTGCCGTTATTTAATCCGAATTTTTCGAGAGCCTGCGTTCTGTCTCTGTCAAAAAGATTTTTGCGCATAGGCGAACCGGTGTAGACTCCGTTTTTGAATCGGTATGCCGCAGAGGGAAAAGAGGTTAAAACTTCTTTGCATTTCCGCGCGATGAGCTTATTTGCAAGTCCCGCGCTTATATCCGATTCGTGCGTAATGACGGGGATTTTTAATTTTTTTGCGGCAAAGGCGGGAGGCAGACACACGTAACCGCCTTTGCAGAAGAGCAAATCGGGTTTGACTTTTTCGAGCATTTCGCCCGCCTGTCTAATGCTGTTTATAAGTTTAAAAGGCAGGGCAAGATTGCAAATAAATTTACCCCTTACAAGTTTTGCCGCATCGAATTGATGAAATTCTATTCCGTTTTCGGCGCAAATGCTCTTTTCTATACCGTCGGTTCCTGCATAGCAAATTGAATATTCGCCTTTAAGCTCTTCGATAATTGCGATATTGGGTATAACGTGTCCGGCGCTTCCGCCCCCGCAAAACATAATTTTTTTCATAATTTAATATACTGTATATAGCCTTAATTTATGAAAATCAAACTTGCTTGAAAAGTTGACATAAATTCAAAAGCGTAGTAAAATAAAATTATGGAACCCAAGTATATATTTGCAATCGTTGCCGTAAGCGTATTTGCATTTCTATTTTTAATATTTTTCATTCTTTTGGCAAGAAGAAGAAAAATGGAAGCCAAACTTCAAGCGTATCTCTATGAAGTATATTCCGACAAAAACCTCGTTAAACGCGATTACGATTTCTCAGGGGAAGAAACGCCCCATTCTTTCGTTGTGAGGGAGGAGCGTTCCGCCGACGGCGAAAAGTTTGAAGATGAAAAGGACGATATGCAACAAATTAAAATGGAAGATATATACGGCAAGATTGAAGTAGAGGGTATAGAGGAAATAACAGGCAATTACAGACCCGAATAAAAAGCTAAACGCACGGCATTTGCCGTGCGTAATTTTATTTTGCTTTGAATTTTAAAATTAACTGTTTTCCGCATATGGTTTTCGAGATTGTAAACTTTCCGTTTTCGATTTTCACAGTCTGGTGAAAAGTCTGTCCGAGTATGCCGATTTCGGCGGAAAGTTCGTTGGTTTTGGGGTTCACGCTGTATTCGCTTTTTATTACGCGCTTTTTTTCTCCCTTTAATTTATAAATAAATTCGAACTCTTTTTTATTTATTAAATTCAATTCAATATAGTCGAATTTACCGAGAAAATCTTCTTTCCCGAAATATGCTTCCGTACATTCGTAGTTTGCTATATACGGATTGGTTATGGACTTTAAAGAACCTATTTCGCGGGCATTGCAGGCAGGCATAAGAATTACGAGCAAAGAGCAGATTAATACAAAAAATATTATTTTTCTTTTCATACGCAATAAGTTTGCGCAAAATACTTGATTTTAAACAAAAAAATAAAGACGGCTCTTGCGGAGCCGTCCTTTTAAATTTTTTATGCTTTGCCTATGCTTCCGAAAATTTCCATTTTTTCTCTTACCGTTGCTTTTATTGCTTCGCAACCGGGCGCAAGAAGTTTTCTGGGGTCGAAACCTTTACCTACGCGGTCTTTGCCTTCTTCGATATATTTTCTGGTAGCTTCCTGGAAGGAGAGCTGGCACTCGGTGTTTACGTTGATTTTAGCAACGCCCAAAGAAATAGCCTTTTTAATCATATCTGTCGGAATGCCCGTACCGCCGTGAAGAACAAGGGGCATATCGCCCGTTTTGTTTTTGATTTGTTCGAGAACGTCAAAACGGAGTCCGGGCCAGTTTGCGGGATATTTGCCGTGAATATTACCGATACCTGCCGCGAGGATGGTAACGCCGAGGTCTGCAATTCTTTTGCACTCGTCGGGGTCTGCGCATTCGCCGAGTCCTACGACACCGTCTTCTTCGCCGCCGATTGAACCTACTTCGGCTTCAAGACTCATGCCTTTTTCCGCGCATACTTTTACAAGTTCTTTCGTCTTGGCAACGTTTTCTTCGATAGGGAAATGCGATCCGTCGAACATAATGGAGGAGAAGCCTGCTTCTATACATTTATAGCAACCCTCGTAAGTGCCGTGGTCAAGATGAAGAGCAACGGGAACCGTAATTTTCAATTCCTCGAGCATTGCCTTAACCATTGCCGCAACCGTTTTAAAACCTGTCATATATTTGCCCGCGCCTTCGGATACGCCGAGTATAACGGGGGATTTCAGTTCTTCCGCAGTCTGTAAAATAGATTTTGTCCATTCGAGATTGTTAATATTGAACTGACCGACGGCGTATTTACCGTCTCTTGCTTTTTCGAGCATTTCTTTTGCCGAAACTAATGCCATAAAAACCTCCAAAGTAATTTTCTTATTTAAGTATAAGTCATTAAAGCGTAAATTTCAAGTCAATTTAGAGAAATATTTAAAAAAGCCGTGTTAAATTGCGTTTCGAAGTGAATAACCGAATATATAATGAAAATCACGAATAAGTATTTTTGTAACAATTAAACAATTAAGATTAAATACGAAAAACCTATTGACTATATTTGGAATTATTGGTATACTTATCCGTGATGAATTTAAATAATTATTCGGAGGAATTCAAATTATGGCAAATGTAAAAGTAGCAATCAACGGTTTCGGACGTATCGGCCGTCTGGCTTTTAGACAGATGTTTGACGCTCCCGGTTATGAAATCGTAGCTATCAACGACTTGACGAGCCCTTCAATGCTTGCTCACCTTCTCAAATACGATTCTGCTCAGGGCAGATACAAGTATTGCGATTCGGTAGTGGCAGGAGAAGACAGCATTACGGTTAACGGCAAAACAATCAAGATTTACGCGGAAAAAGACGCGGCTAATCTTCCTTGGGCGGCACACAACGTTGACGTAGTGCTTGAATGCACCGGTTTCTACTGCTCGAAGGAAAAGGCTTCCGCTCACATCAAAGCAGGCGCTAAAAAGTGCGTTATTTCCGCACCCGCGGGCAACGACCTTCCTACCGTTGTATATAGCGTAAACGAAAAGACTTTGAAAGCAAGCGATACGGTTATTTCCGCGGCAAGTTGCACAACCAACTGCCTTGCGCCTATGGCTGACGCTTTGAATAAACTTTGCAAAATCAAGAAAGGTTATATGACCACCATTCACGCTTATACGGGCGACCAGATGGTGCTTGACGGCCCTCATAGAAAAGGCGATTTGAGAAGAGCGAGAGCGGCTGCCGTTAATATCGTTCCCAACTCGACTGGCGCGGCTAAGGCAATCGGACTTGTTATTCCCGAACTCAACGGCGTGCTTGACGGATGCGCACAGCGCGTTCCCGTTCCCACCGGTTCGCTTACTCAGCTTATCGCGGTTTGCGAAGGCGAAATCGACGCTAAGGCTGTTAACAGCGCAATGAAAGAGGCTTCTTCCGCTTCTTACGGCTATACCGAGGAAGAGCTTGTTTCGAGCGACGTAATAGGTATGACTTACGGTTCGTTGTTCGATGCAACCCAGACGAAGTGCATGCCCCTCGGCGACGGTACGACTCTTGTTAAAGTCGTTTCCTGGTACGACAATGAAAATTCTTACACTTCCCAGATGGTAAGAACCATTAAGTATTTCGCTGAATTAAAGTAATTCAATAACAGAAATCCCCGTCCGTTAACGGACGGGGATAATTTTTTATTCTGTTTAAACGTTGAAGCGGAAGAGTACCACGTCGCCGTCTTTAATTACGTAATCTTTACCTTCGGAGCGTACCTTTCCTTTTTCGCGCGCGCCCAAAAGTCCGTTGCAGTCCAATAACGTTTGCCAGTCGCAAATTTCGGCGCGTATAAATCCTTTTTCAAAGTCGGTGTGAATTTTTCCCGCCGCTTGCGGAGCTTTCGTGCCTTTTACGATTGTCCAGGCGCGCGTTTCTTTTTCGCCGGCAGTCAGGTATGATATAAGACCGAGTAAGGCGTAGCTCTTTTTAATCAGCCTGTTTAAACCGCTTTCTTCAAGACCCAATTCTTCCAAAAACAACTGCATATCCTCGGGTTCCATTAAAGAAAGTTCCTCTTCGGTTTTTGCACAGATGACAAGAACTTCGCTGCCTTCTTTTGCCGCATATTCTTTTACCGCGCAGACAAGAGGTATTTCGCTTTCCTTTTTGCCCATATCGAACTCGGATATATTTGCCGCGTAAATTACGGGTTTATTCGTGAGCAGAAACAGGTTGTCGATAAACGGTTTTTCTTCGTCCGAATACTCGAAAAGACGGGCGGGTTTTTCTTCGCTTAAAAACTTTTCAAGCCTTTCGAGTAAGGCATACTCAGCCGCGGCTTCCTTGTTTGCGCCGCCGCGCGCAGTATTTCTTACTCTGTCCGCGCGTTTGTTTACGGCTTCAATATCTGCGAGAATAAGTTCGAGGGTAATCGTCTGTATATCCGCAACAGGGTTTATGGTATTGTTTACGTGCGTGATATTCTCGTCCTCGAAACAGCGTACGACGTGAACTATCGCGTCGCACTCGCGCACGTGCGATAAAAATTTATTGCCGAGACCTTCCCCGCGGGAAGCGCCTTTGACAAGTCCCGCAATATCGACGAATTCGACAATAGCGGGCGTAACCTTTTTACTGTCGTAAAGTTTTGCAAGTTGAGTAAGTCTTACGTCGGGCACGGCTACAACGCCGACGTTTGGTTCGATAGTGCAGAAAGGATAGTTGGCGGCTTCTGCGCCCGCATGCGTTATTGCGTTGAACAGCGTAGATTTTCCTACGTTGGGAAGTCCTACAACACCGAGTTTCATATTTAACGTTCCTTATAGTTTGAATTTACTAAATTATAATATATTAACTAAAAATAATCAAAACAAATAGGCGGTAAAGTTGCCAAAATTTTGCCCGTGTGCTAAAATAATTTAAAATATTCAAGGACAAGCGTATGGATTATAAAAAGCATATAGCACAAAGAATAAAAATAGAAGGGGTAAGCGAGGAAGAAATTTATTCTTCCATTGCGCTTCCGCCTAATTCGGAAATGGGGGACTACGCTCTCCCGTGTTTTAAATTTGCAAAAATTCTTAGGAAAAGTCCCGCAATTATAGCAGAAAGTCTTAAATCGGCTTACGTTACCGACGCGGTTATAAGCGAAGTTTCGGCAATTAACGGTTATCTCAATTTCAAAGTCAATAAAGCAAGTCTCGCGGAAAGAGTGTTAAACGAAATACTTTCTTCCCGCGAAAAATACGGCAGTTCGGAAATAGGCAAGGGCAAGACAATATGTATCGATTATTCTTCCGTAAACATTGCAAAACCTTTCCATATCGGGCATCTTTCGACAACCGTTCTCGGCGGCGCGCTGTATAAACTGTATAAGTTTCTCGGTTACAGCGTTGTCGGCATTAACCACCTCGGCGATTACGGTACGCAGTTCGGAAAACTCATATGCGCATACAAGCATTGGGGGAATAAAGAAGAAGTTGAAAAGGGCGGAATCCACGCAATCAACGAACTGTACGTGCGCTTTAACAACGAAGCGGACGAGGCGATGAAGAGCGAAGCGCGCGAATATTTCAGGTTAATAGAGAACGGCGATAAAGAAGCCAACGAAATTTTCGAGTGGTTCAAATCGCTTACTTTAAAATATGTGCACGGCATTTACGAAAAGCTCGGCGTCACGTTTGACAGCTACGCAGGCGAAAGGTTTTATATCGACAAAATGCAACCCGTTATAGACGAACTCCGTGCCGCAAAACTTTTAAAAGAGAGCGAGGGCGCTCAAATCGTTGAGCTTTACGATTACTCTATGCCGCCCTGTCTTATACTGCGCTCGGACGGCGCGTCGCTTTATTCCACGCGCGATTTGGCGGCGGCGTGTTACCGTAAGAATACTTATGACTTCCATAAATGCCTTTACGTTGTCGCCTATCAGCAAAATCTCCATTTTAAGCAAATTTTCAAGGTGCTCGAACTTATGGGCAAGGAGTGGGCGAAAGATTTAATTCACGTTGCTTACGGTATGGTATCGCTTGAAGACGGGGCAATGTCCACGAGAAACGGAAGAGTCGTGTGGCTTGAAGACGTAATAAACGCGTGCATCGATAAAGCGTATAAGATTATCGGAGAGAAAAATCCCGAGCTTAAAAACAAGGAAGAAATTGCCGAAAAAGTCGGCGTCGGCGCGGTAATCTTCGGCGCGCTGTATAATAACAAAATTAAAGATATAGTATTTTCGTACGATAAAGTTTTAAGTTTCGACGGCGAAACGAGCGTATACGTCCAATATACATGCGCCCGTGCAAATTCCGTCATTGCAAAAAGCGGTTGCGCGGGAACCGTTCCCGAAAAGTACGAACCAAACGCGCAGGAATTCGAAGTGATAAAAGCGCTTGCGTCATTCCCTTCGGTGCTCGACGAAGCCGCGGAAAAATACGAACCGAGCTATATAGCGCGTTACACCGTAGATTTGGCGCAAAAATTCAATAAATTTTATATCGACTGCAAAGTTATTTCTGCGGAGGGCGATACTAAACAGTTCAGACTCGCGCTTACGTCCGCCGTTTCGCAGACACTTAAAAATGCTTTGGCGATTTTAGGTATAGGCATTCCCGAAAAAATGTAGTATGGTAAAGGCAATTATATTTGATTTGGACGGAACGCTTCTCGATACTTCCGCCGATATTCAAGGCGTAATAAACGGCAGTCTGAAAAGGTTCGGCTTGCCTGAAATTACGCTTGAAAAAACTATTGAGTTTGTCGGTAACGGCGCGAAAAAACTCGTTGAGCGCGCAGTCGGCGAAAGAAAAGATTTGACGGAAGCAGTCTATGCCGATTATGCGGTTAATTTTGCCGCTTGCAACAATAAACTCACGAAACTTTATGCGGGCGAAGAAGTTGCGCTCGAAGAATTTAACAAAAGAAACATTAAACTTGCAATAGTTACCAATAAACCGCAAGACGCTACGGATAACGTTTATAACGAATTTTTGTCCCGCTTTTCCTTTTGCAAGGTAGTGGGGCAGTCTGCGGGAACTGCGCTTAAACCGAACCCCGCGGAAACGTTAAAGATTATCGACGAATTTAACGTCGGCAAAAAAGAGTGTCTTTTCGTGGGCGACGGCGAAACTGACGTGCAAACCGCAAAGAGGGCGGGCATACGTTGTGTGTCGGCATTATGGGGTTACAGAAGCAGAACACAACTGCAATCGGCGGGCGCAAAAATCTTCGCGGAAAATTTCCGTGATTTACAAAAATTGGCAGAATATGAAAATTTTGAGAATTTTTAAAAATTTATATTGATATTTTTACTAAGTTGTGTTATAATAATTTTAATAAATCCAAATTTAAAGGAGAATTTTATTTATGAAAAAATGTGCAGTTTGCGGTGAAATCGTAGAGGACGGCGTAGAAGTTTGTCCCGTATGCAAGGCTACGAAATTCGAACCGTTAGGCAATGAAAAACCCACTTATGCGTGCGAACATGTAGTAGGCGACGGACACGTAGAAGATAAAGAAATTATGGAAGGTCTTTACGCTAACTTTACGGGCGAATGTACCGAAGTAGGTATGTATCTTGCTATGTCGAGAGTTGCCGACAGGGAAGGCTATCCCGAAATCGCGGAAGCATATAAACGCTACGCATATGAAGAGGCGGAACACGCGGCTAAATTCGCGGAACTTCTCGGCGAAGTCGTTACGCCTTCCACTAAGAAAAACCTCGAACTTCGTACGGCGGCGGAAGCCGGCGCATGCGAAGGCAAGTTCGCTCTTGCAAAACGCGCTAAACAGCTCGGTTACGACGCTATCCATGACACCGTTCACGAAATGGCTAAGGACGAAGCAAGACACGGCGCTGGTTTTGCGGGTCTTCTTAAAAGATATTTCGGCAAATAATTTAATAAATTAAGTTGTAAGTGCGTTCCTATACGGAACGCACTTTTTTGTGTAAACGAAAACCCCGCCATAGTGGCGGGGTTCTATTGAGGCTATTGC
>CAMXOH010000074.1 GCA_947245485.1 uncultured Clostridia bacterium
TATTGCGCGCCGCTTACTTTCTCATTATTGAGGTCGGTGAGCGTAGAGTTGACTTTGGGGTCGTTGTAGCCTTTTACAGCCGCCTGACAACCCGCCGCGCCCGCAATACACGAAACCATAGCGGTAGCGAGAAGCGTAACAAGAATTTTTCTTTTCTTTGTCAGTTTCATCGTTCAATCCTCCTTAAACATAATATACTCTGAGCGTAGTAGCCAGATATTCCGAAGTTTTGTCCGCGTTCTGGATTGTTACTTCATAATAACTGCCGTGGGCGAGGTCTTCCGGAATTTCCATTTTCATCTTTATCGAAGCGTAATCGCCCGCCTGCATATTCGTAAGAACAGCCATAACGGAATCGCCGATTTTCTTGTCCTGCTCGTTGTAGAGAGTTACGGTGACAAGCGCTTTTTTATCGGTATCCCACTGCTTTCTTACGGTAAGTTCCGTCATAGTCCTGCCGGGAACGAGAAGCGTTACAGCCAAAGCGTCGTTGCCGTCGTTTCTGTCGAAGAACACCTGCTCTACGCCGTAAAGCTCGCCGCTGTCGCCGATTGAAAGAATATATTCGGAAATCGCGTCAATCTGTTCGTCGGTTGCCGTCTTGCCGGAAGTTTTGATAAAGTACTCTACCGCTTCCTGCATTGTAGCCGCGCTGCCGTTGAACATATAAGGAGCGGTACGCCAAATTTCGATGAGCGTGGGAGTATCGAAATCTCTCGTCTCCCAAGTGTCGTCGGTTTCGAGCGACGAAGACTTGTGCATCTGCATATCGGTATAGAAAGGTCCGGTATGGCAGGTATTGCATCCGTATTCGTCAAAGAGTTGCTGTCCGAGCTTTGCCTTTTCCGTAAGCGAACCGTCGCGGTTGAGATAAGGGCTCTGCACGGGTTTAAGAGATTTGAGATAGTCGTCTATACAGCAGAGATATTCTTCCGACATAGTGTTGAACTGAATAAACTGCATACCCTTTCTGACTGCGAGTTCCGCGGTCTCACGCGCGCCCGTTATCATTTCAGGCGGGGTGCGGTGCGAATAAAGCATGCTCTTCGCCTGTTTGGGGTTGCCGAGTCCGTCGTTGAGGTTATCCCAGTTGAAGCCGTCCGCGCGCGCGTCGGGGTGACAGCTTGCGCAGGATTCCCACGACTGGTAGCAGTACGTTCCGTCGTACCAAAGAATTTCGCCGAGACGCTCGGTAGTGGTCTTGCCCTGATTGCCTAAACTATATTTTTCGGTGTCAAGGGTTCCCTTGTCATTCGGGGTGAGCGAGACTTTAACTATCGCGCCGTCGAAATACTGCGTCATATACGCATATGCGACGCCGTCCTCTTCCATAAGTTCGATTGCGCGGAGTCCGTTGCCGCCGATATTGAAACGGTCGGAACAGTCTGCAAGGAATTCTACGCGGTCTACTATTTCGCTTACGCCGTAACCGCCGTACTGTCCGTTTGCAACGCCTGCGATTTTATCGAACATCTGCTTTTCATTAACCACGGAAATTTCGCCGAGTCCGCTGATTGCGCAGACGATTTTAGCGTTTTCGTCTTCGCCCACAACGTCGATACCCCAAGGGTTCGAAGCGCCTTTTTCAACCTGGTCCAAAAGCACGCCCGCGTAAACTTCTTCGTTTACAGCGTCTACAATCGTTATACCGTTAGTATTAATCCAACCTCTGTCAAGCTGTGAGGTGGGATAAGTATAGCGTGAGAAAATGTTCGAAAGATATACATAGTTTCCGTCCGAAGAAACCGCTATATCCTTAACGCTGCCCGTGCCGTTTATAAGTTTGATATTGCTTTTTACCGCCTGCGTGTCGGGGTCGATAACCACAAGGGTTGCCGCCACAACATCCTCGTTCGCAGCGCCGTTCGGTAAATGGCAAGCGACGAACACTTTTCCCTGAGCGTAAGCAAGGGCGAAAGGTTCTCTTCCCTCGTCAAGTTCGATTACCGCGGGAGCAGACAAATCTTTATTGTAGACAGAAACGCTGTTAGAGAATCTGTTTGCAACGTAAAGTTTGTCGCCTGCAACCAAAGCCGCGTTGGGCGTGTGCTGCGTGTCGGCTTTTCCCACTACTTTGAGCGAAGAGTCGAGACGGTGAATTTCGCCGGCAAGTCCCCCCACGAGCGCGTACACGTCCTCGCCGCAAACGTAAACGCCGTTAACTGCGTCCGCGAACGTTTGGCTCGCCTCGACGTCGCCTTCGGCGTCAAGTTTGTAGACTTTGTTTGCCGTAGCGTCCGAAACGTAAATATTTCCGTCCTGCAAAGAAAGCGCAGAAGGAGAAATATACTGCGAGTCGCTGTGGTAGACTGTTGCGTCGTTAAATTCCGGCGACTTGCAAGCGCTTAACACGCAGAGCGACGAAACAGCCGCAAGCAGAACGCCCGACAAAGCGAAAATCACTGATTTTCTATTTCTTTGTATCATAAATACCTCCCTTTTTTTTTAATTTATGAATAACTGTGCAGAGCGTTAAGTCCGAACAGGTTAATCCCGACAAAGGTCATAATAAGCGCGAGGAACGCGAGTATTAAGACGGGAATGATGATTTTTGCAAAAAACTTATTCTTTCTCGTATGAAAGTACAAAGCGTACAGACAGGTCGTCACAAGCGCCCACGTTTCCTTGGGGTCCCAACCCCAGTAAACGCCCCAGCACTCGTTCGCCCAAATCGCGCCGAGGAACAATCCCGCAATCATAAACGGGAAACCCGTTATTACAAGCGAATAAATCGTCTTTTCTGTATGCGCTATATCTTCCGCAGGGCACTTCCTCGCCTTGCGCACGATGAGAATTATTGTCTGAACGAACGCAACCGCGCAAAGCGAATACGAGAGCATATAGCAGAGAATGTGCGGCATAAAGAACACGGACTGCAACGCAGGCGCCCTTTGCCATACCATTGTGCTGTACATAAACTGACAGCCGAACATACACACGCCCTCGCAAAGCGTAAACCAGGCAAACGAAGTTTCCGTTTTGCGCACGTACTTTATGAAAAGATAAGTGAGCGGGAAACACACGCCGACGAACGCCAGAACCTGATACATACTTATAAACGGCACGTATCCGTTCATTATCCAGTTGGCTATTACTATTACAAGGTTGAGCGCAATGCCGCCCAAAGCAACGAATAGCGAGAATTTGACTTTTTTGAGAATAAGTCCCGTTGCTACGAAAAGCACAACCGCGGACAGCGCAAGTATAACTCTTACCCAAATCATTTTTCCGCACCCTCCTTTTTAAGAGGAAGCCTTTTGCCCTTGCCCGAGATTACGGGATAAACAAGACAGTGGAAAAACGTTCCGCCCATTATAAGCACAAGTCCCGAAGTGGAAAGCCATTCGCCGTAATCCTTTTTGAAAAGGAGAGTTGCGGTGCGGTTCTTGTCGCTGTAACTCATAAGGTAAATTTTGAAACCTTTTTTACGGAGCGGATGGTTAACCGTAAGTTCCTTGACTTTTTTGTCGTTGCCGTCGAAGAGAGATACGGTAGCGGTGTATTTCTTTACCGCGCGCCTTACGAACGCAACGTAATTGTCCTTTAAATTAATCTGTTCTACAATGCCGCCCTTACCGTCCGAAAGGTTTGCAAGCGTGTATTTGCCGCCGTATTTGCCGAAGTCGAACACGCCGTCGCGGTTAAGCTGAATATCCGTTTTAACCTGCTTTGCGCCGTCCGCCGTCTTTTCGTACACATCGTATACGGGGTCGTAGTATTCTATTTTGAAATTATCGAGTCCGAACGAAAATCCGAGTTCGATGAGCTTTCCGTCGCTTGTCTGAATAGTGCTGTACGCCGCGGAATTATTTACGGGAACGCTTGTAAGAACGTGAACGCCGCTTGCGGTATAGATAAGGCAACCGATTAAAAAGGCTATAAATCCGAAATGAAGAATGTACGAACCGAGCCTTTTTACGTTAAATTTCTGCCCGAACGCGCTTACGGCGATTAGGACGCAGAAAATACCCAACGCGACGCTCATTACCCAGTTTGCCGCGCTGAATTCGGTAGGCCACTCCCAACCGCATAACTGCGCGATGCCAAATGCGGTAAGCAACAATATTAAGACGGAAAACGCCGTCATTGTAATTTTGATAAATTTCATTTTCCACCTGTAACCCGCAGGTACGCGCTGCCCGCGCGCACTTGCGGATTATAAGTTTTTGTGATTCTCCCCCCTTTGCGGCGCTCCCTTGCGGGAGCGCCTTTTACAAAAGGAGAAAAATGAATTAGTTGTTGTACATAAGTCTGAAATTATCCAGTCTAACGTCTACGCCTTCGAATGCAAATTCAAGTGCGGTCTTAGAATCGAAATGTCTGTTGAAGTTTTCGGGTCTGGTAGCCGTACCAAGAAGTTCGAGACCGTTTTCGCCTTGTCCGTATACGGAATAGACAATTTCGTACGTTCCGGGAGCAACCGATTTAACGTTTACCACGAAAGTAACCTTGCTTTCGGCATTAGCTCCTTGCACTAAACCGGTATCATATGTTGTCAAGTCTTTGTAACCGCCATTGTTCTTGTAATCGTCGAAACCGATTTGAGCTTCTGTCGCGCTCTTTCTCTTCCAACCGAAAACAAGTTGCGTTCTGTTATCGAACATTCTTATACACATAATGTTCTGGTTGACAGACGACCAATCGTAAACATCGAAGCTAAACTGCAATTCACGCGCTTTTAATCCTTCAAGCTCTAACTGGTTGCCCTCCCAACCGCCGCCGCCTTTTACGTTAACTACGCCATTTTCAATAGTTATCGAATCTCTGTTGGATTTGATACCCAAATCTTCAACCGTGAAATCCTGATACTTATAAGCGTAATCCTTTTCATTGACAGTGAAATTGAGAACTACGTCGGAATACTTGCCTGACGAAAGAACAAGTTTTTCATCTTCGCTGGTAACATCAACCGCTTCCGCGCCTTCTTCCGCGCTTGCCGCAAGGAATTTATAAGTCCAGTTGATTGCGCTTGCATCTATGCCTTCGCCGAATACGGGAACAAATTGACTGATACCGCGGTAATAGTTATAACCATCGTCGAGTCCGTTAACCGTGACCGCTACTTCTTTATTCGTCAATGCTTTGTATGCCGCGTCAAGTTCAGCAACCGCAGTTACATAATCAGCTTTCACGCTGTTATTGCATAACATTGCATAAGCCGCGTCATAAGAATTTTTGAATGCCGCATAATCCGCATAAGAAGAAGCGTTTATGTTTTTATAATCGTTCAGTTTGTTATAAAGTTCCGCTTTTGATTTTACGGAACCGGCAATATATTCCCTGTCGCCATGTTCGCCGTTTTCAAGCAATTCAAACTTGTAATTGCTGATTGTAACGCCTACGTTTTCGATATTGATACCGAACGTCAAACCGCTTGAGAACGTTCCGTCGGTCCAATCGTTACGCGAGAATTCAATCCAACTACCGTCTTCGGTTAAGGGATTGAGCATTGCAATGGAGAAACTTAAATGTCCTTCCGCATCTTTATACACGTTAAATTTAAGCGTAAGAGTAGTACCTACTACAAACTTTTCAATAACGCCCGACTCATGTTCGCTGAAATTATAGAATTTGTCGTTTCCGCTATAGGTAAGCTGTAAAAGATTTCTATGGAAGCATATTGCGCCGAATCCTATGTCCGCAAGGTCTTGCTGACTGTTTCTGCTTAACGTATCGGTATTCAAAATGTGGAATGTAGCAACTTTATTTGCATTTACGTCAACGTTGTCGATTTTAAGGTCATATGTCACGCTGAAAGAACCGTTGAATACGAGTTCATCAAATACAAGTTTTCTGCCTTTCCACGCTCCCCAGTCTGCACCTTTTTCGATTTTAAAGGTTCCATCGACTTCGGATACGCTCGCGCCTCTGTTATCGATGAATTGCTGTTGCGTGTGAACGTTTGCATTTTCGAATACTATAACAAACGTTTTGGATACGGTTATTTCGCCCTGCTCGCTCGTGTAGGTAAGAGTAGCAGTTACATTATGCGTACCCTGCGTGGGAACGAGAGTCAATGTGTTTTCGGTGCTTGCCTGAGCAACGCCGTCAACTTCCCAAGCGTAAGTATATTCCGCGTTTTCAACGTTCTCAATCGAACCCGTTGCAGTGAAAGTATAGCTTTCTGCGGGATAAACTATTACGCTGTTATTTGCAACCGCTTCACCGTCGGTTACGGTTGCTGTAACGTTTACTTTGAGCGAGAGTTCAAGCGTTGCGATAAGCGCTTTGATTTCTCTGTCGTAATCGGAAACCCATACGATTTCCGCGGGAATTTCTTCGGTGCCGACGATTTTAGCGTTGAGCGCTTCGATTCCGTCGATAACGGTTTCCAAATTCGTGTAATAAAGCTGAGTGTAATCTTTGCCGCCGTAAGTGAATTTGTCGCCGTTTTCGCTTATTACCGCCGCTACCGTAGCAACGTCGAGCTTAGTAAGCATAAGCGCGTCGTACGCAGGTTTGAAAGCTGCGACTGCCGCTTCTATTCTTGCGGGAGTCGAATTGGGAGTGTAATATGCGTCGAAAATTTCCTGACGAGCTTCCGCATACGCTTCCGTTGCTTCTGCGTCAGAGAAGTTTACGTCGAGATACTTGATATCAACCGTCTTATCGATTTTATCGCAGTTCTCTTTCGCGTCTCTCATAACCTTTCTGTCGATAACCGTGCCGTTTTCAAGACGGAAATTTGCAAGCGTGAACGAACCGTTATTGAATTCGGTCTGAACGCCGAGACTGACATTGTTGCTCGTACATCCGCCGCGCTGGTATTCTACAATTACCTTTCCTTCGTTGTCGAGAATTTCCGTTTTAAACGCATAGCCGCCTTCAAAAGCTATACGGGAAACTCTGAGGTGAATCACTTTACCTGTTTCTACGACGCCTGCGGGAATATCTTTCTTAGGTTCTCCGCCGCCTTGGTTGATACCGATACCGATTTTCTTTTCGGTATTCTTGATTATGGTATAGTACGAACCGTTGTAATTATCATTAATTCCGTCCTGAGAAATGAAGAACAGTCCGAACAACATTTCATCGTCTTTAGTGAAAGTAAGGTCAAACGAAACAGCAAATTCGCCGTGAAGGTTCATATCTTTCAATACGACTTTTTCGCCTTTTTGGTTATCCCAGTTGCCGCCGTTCTTAACGTTAATAACGTTGTTTGCAACTTCAATCTTCTCACTATGGTTTGAATTTACTGCATAAGTGGTTTTGATGAACGAACCTTCGTAAGTTTTGGAGAACGTTTTGTCTTCGCCGTTTACGTTTCTCGTAGCAGTTGCAACGATTACAAATTTTTCGCCGTTTTCTGCGGGAGTGTAAGTGAACTTGGAAGTCGTCGTTTTTGTTTCTTCATCCGTTTCGGAAACAATGCCGTCGGTTACGGGGTTACCGTTGAGCGTCCAGGTTATAGCCGCGTTTTCGGCGGTTGCCGTAATTTCGTAGGATTCCAAACTGTTTACGATAAGTTTGCCTTCGGGTGCGCCCAAAACGGTAATATCGAGACTCAATACAAGTTCGCCGATAAGTTTTTCGATTTCAGCAACGTATTCGGAAACGAGCATTTCTTCGGTTACGCTTGCATTGAGAGCGTTAACCTTTGCAAGTATCCCTTCCTCGCCGCTAAGGTTTTTGTATTCATCCTCCGAATAAGTGATTTTACCGTAAGTGAAACTTGTTTCGGTAACGGTTGCTTTTACCGTATCAACGCTGATTTTAACAAGATTGGTGTGGGCAGCCGTAAGCGCTGTTACTATTGCATTAAACTGTTCAACCGTGGTTATATTCGCGTTTGTAAACGCCGCATTTGCAGCTGCAAGCGCATTGATATACTCGGTGAGAGTTTCTTCGGTATAGTCTACTTCCTTATACTCGCCTTTGACTGTTTCAAGCGCGGTTTTAAGAGAAGCGGTGTTGAGTATTGTTGCGTCGTTTTCTACGCGGACAACCGTAAGAGTACCCTTTGCATTTTCGGACTGAACGCCGAGCATAACGGGACCGGCATAATCCTTAGCAATATTTTTGCCGTTGTTTGTTGCGATTACGTTGCCGTTATCGTCAAGAAGCCACATAGAAAGGTAGCCTCTGCCGTTTACAACGGAACGCGTAGCTTTAAAGTGAAGAGTTTTGTTGAGTTCTTTCAACGATTCTGCGTTTTCACGGACTTTTAAGTCGCCTTCGTCTTTTGTAGCAACCTCGAAGAATCCGTGGCTGGGGTTGACTACCGCCCAGTTGCCGATTTCTTCGCCCTTGCCGTTAAGGAAGAAGATACCGAGAACGTTGTCAAGACCTTTTACTTCCTCGAATTTAACGTCGAAGTATACTGTTACGTTTCCTGCAAAAGACATTCCGTCAAGAACAACTTTTTTACCCTTATAATCGCCCCAACCGATGTCTACGGAGCCGATTGAAATCACGTTGTTTTCAACGGTGATATTTTCGTTGTCAGCCTTTGTATAAACAGACTGTACAAATTCGCCTTCGTAAACTACGGGAAGACTTGTTTCGCCGTCCTTTGTTGCAACAACTTCCACTTTGTATGCGCCGAACGCGGGAGCCATATTGTAAGTTTTGCCGTCTGCCGAAACGCCTGCGGTAACTGCTTCGCCGTTGAGCTTCCAGACGATTGTTGCGCCTTCTTCAACCGTTGCGGTGAATACTACGTTTTCCGTGGGAAGAGTAGTTAAGAGATACTTACCGTTTGCAAGCGAGCTCGTAACCGAAAGTTTTACTTTTTCAACGAGTTCTTTCAATAATTCGGTAACAGCCGCTTCATACTGCGAAACCGCTTCGATTTCTTCATTGTTTGCCAATGCTTCTATTTTTCCGACTACTTCGTCGAAGTTTTTATAAACTGCCGAACTGTAAACTACTTCTTTGAAAGTAAACTGTCCGTTTTCAACTGCGATATACTCTATATCTTTCAATTTAAGATTAGCAAACGCTTCTCTGAGTTTAGCAGCCGCAGTCGTAACTTCCGCTTCCGAAGTTGCGGTGGAAAGCACGCTGTTTGCCGTGCTGAGCGCACGTGAATACGCTCTGTATGAGTCTGCCGTATAATCCGATTCAGGGAACGCCGTAGGCGAACATTCGTCTATTGCGATAGAAATAAGCGTTTTATCGATATATTCGGTGTCGTTCGCTACCGAAATGTTGGAAACTTCAAACTTAGTATTTTCCGCGTTAATACCAAGCTGAATGCCGCCGGTGTAGTTGAAGGAAAGTCTCTTTCCATTCTTAACGGAATCGTTAGTGAATATAACTCTGCCGTTGTCGTCGAGTATC
>CAMXOH010000075.1 GCA_947245485.1 uncultured Clostridia bacterium
CTGTATGTGTCCGGGCGGCGTGGTAATTCCGTCCGCAAGCGAAGAGGGCGGCGTGGTAACAAACGGTATGAGCAATTTTGCCCGCAACGAAAAAAATTCGAATTCCGCCTTAATGGTACAGATGAAAAGCGAAGATTTCGGCGCCGGCGATTTATTTGCGGGTATGCGTTTTCAGCGTGAAATAGAGAGGAGAGCGTATCTTGCGGGCGGTTCGGACTACTCCGCGCCTGTACAGCTCTACGGCGATTTCGCAAAAGACAGAATTTCGTCGTCTTTTAAGACCGTCGAACCTACTTATTCCGCAGGCACGGTTTTTTCGCCTTTGAACGAAATTTTGCCTAAGATTACTGTTGACGCTTTGAAAGCCGCCATTCCCGATATGGACAGAAAATTAAAGGGTTTCGCTTGTCCCGACGCAGTTTTGACCGGTGTGGAAACTCGTTTTTCTTCGCCTGTTAAGCTGTCGCGTACAGAAAGCGCCGAAAGCGTTTCACTGAAAGGTCTCTATCCCTGCGGAGAGGGGAGCGGCTACTCGGGCGGTATAACGAGTTCTGCCGCGGACGGAATAAAAATTGCGGAAAAAATTTACGAAAAATTTAAAAATCATTAGTTTTTCATACGTTTTACACATTTAACGATTATAATATGCTTGTAATAAATAAGCATACACAACTTTTTTTCATATTCTCTCTAAAAAAGAAGAGCGCGCTTTTTTTTGAAAGCGCGCTCTTCTTTTTAATAAAACATTAATAAAACAGCCGCGCTTAAAAAGTACGGCTGTTTATATCGTTACACTGTTTCTACGTTGATTAAATTCGAATTTCCGCTCTTTCCGTTAGGTGTACCGCCCGTAAGCACGATTTTATCGCCTTTTTTAACGAGTCCCGTTTCCATGGCGGCGCGTTTTGCGTAATGGAAGAGTACGTCTACCGAGTAAAATTCTTCGCTCATCACGGGAATAACGCCCCAACTGAGCGCAAGTTTTCTGTAAGCGCGTTCGTCCGTCGTCATTCCTATAATATCAATCATCGGACGGAATCTCGATACCGTCTTTGCCGTGCCGCCCGTTCTCGTGCAAACGACTATAACGTTTGCGCCTATATCCTGTGCAAGCGTGCAGGCGGAATGCGCAAGAGCTTCGGAAAGTTTTTCGATATGATAATCGCTTTCTTTGATATAAGCAATATAATTGGTGTTTGCTTCCGCCTGTGCGGCTATTTTGGACATAGCTTTTACGGCTTCCACGGGGTAAGCGCCCGCGGCAGTTTCGCCCGAAAGCATAATGGCGGACGAACCGTCGTATACGGCGTTTGCAACGTCGGATATTTCGGCACGGGTGGGGCGGGGTTGCTTAATCATAGATTCAAGCATTTCCGTCGCTGTTATACTGCGTTTACCGTGTATACGGCAAGCCTTGATTATGGATTTCTGAATGCTGGGCAATTCCTCGAAAGGCACTTCGACGCCGAGGTCTCCGCGCGCAACCATTATGCCGTCGCTTGCATCCACAATAGAGTCGAGGTTATTAACGCCCGAACGGCTTTCGATTTTTGCGATAATCTCTATTTCGCCCTCTTCGGAACCGCATTCTTTAAGCCAGTTTCTGACGTCGACGACGTTCTGCGCTTTTGAAACGAAGGAGCAGGCGACGTAATCGACGCCCTGTTCCACGCCGAATTTAAGGTCTGCTTTGTCCTGTTCGGAAAGATAGACCATGTCGAGTTCTTTATCTGGGAAGAACATGCTTTTCCTGTTCGAAAGCTCTCCGCCGACAATAGTCTTACATATAACTTCGGGTTTTTCGACTTTGATTACTTCGAAGACCATAAGTCCGTTATTTAAAAGTATTTTATCGCCCGGATTCATCTGTTCGCATATGCCTTCGAACGAAACG
Organism: uncultured Clostridia bacterium; assembly: GCA_947245485.1. Classification (GTDB taxonomy): domain Bacteria; phylum Bacillota; class Clostridia; order Christensenellales; family Borkfalkiaceae; genus Coproplasma. The sequence goes on from CAMXOH010000075.1 coordinate 1,895, forward strand.
GAAACTTTTTCCTTACTGCCGACAATGTCTTCTGTCGTAAAAGTAAACTTGTCGCCGTCCTTTAACGTGATTTTACCGTTTTTGAAAGTTTTAATTCTGAATTCGGGACCTTTGGTGTCGAGCATGATGGGGAGGGGAACTTTTTTGCGTTCGCGCACTCTTTTAATCATTGCTATTTTAGCCGCATGTTCTTCGTGTGTTCCGTGCGAAAAATTCAGACGCGCAACGTTCATTCCCGCGTCGATTAAATCGGATAAAACCTTTTCGTTATCGCTTGCAGGACCGAGGGTGCAAATGATTTTAGTTTTTTTCATTGTTTACTCCATTATAAAATAACCTGTATTTTTATTCTAAAATAATTTTATTAAAAAATCAATTCAATGGTAAAAATACTTTGTTAATTTAATTTTTTGTGCTAAAATAACTTTGATTTGAGTTAATTATACGGTCGCGGGCAGCGAAAGCTGCGTGAGGAAAGTCCGAGCATCACAGGGCAACGGTGCCTGCTAACGGCAGGAGGAGGCGACTTCAAGGAAAGTGAACAGAAATATACCGCAGCTTATTGCTGTAAGGTTGGAATGGCGAGGTAAGAGCTCACCGTCTCTCCGGTAACGGAGAGAGCCAATTAAACCCCACCCGATGCAAGATTGGGATAAAAGCCGACTCAAAAGTCAGGACTGCCCGTCCGCTTTTATCCGTTAATATCGCTGAAACTTACAGGCGACTGTAAGCGTAGATAGATGACCGTACACGACAGAACTCGGCTTACAGATTAATCTCAAATCTTTTTTGACTATTATTTCGGGGTTTATATCCGAAAAATTTTAGGACGGTTGAAATTTGAACCGTTCTTTTTTATTTGAATTATCAACTTTTTTGTTTGTTTTATATTATGAAACATTGACATAACTAACAAAATATGTCATAATGAAACAGAAGTTTTTTTTGAACGGCACATAAATTGGTTAAACTTTGCTTTTTTTCGTGTTACATACGTCTTTGTACGCGTCTCCGCAGAAAACGCACGTTCGCTATTTTTTGCTTGTTCACAGAAACCGACGAAAAAATTTTTTATATTATATCGCAAAATTGAAAAAAGGAGTTCAATATGAAAACAAAAAAAATTTGGAAAACTTTACTTGCTTTTTTATTGAGCATCGCGGCGGCTTTTGCTTGCTTCGGTATGAGCGCTTGTCAAGGCAACGACGGCGGTTCAACCAATAACGGAGAAAGCAACGGAGACAACACGGGCGGCAATAATACAGGCGGAAACGGCAATACCGACGGCGAGGGCGATAACGAGGGAAACGGCAATACCGACGGCGAGGGCGATAACGAGGGAGACGGCAATACCGACGGCGAAATCGACAGTTCGGAAAAATTTACGGGTAAAATTTACGTTGTCGGCGATTCTACGGTTTGTTCTTTTACCGATAATTACTATTTACCCCGTTACGGTTACGGCACTCAGCTCTATAATTACATAAACGTAGACGAGGCGAATATCGTCAATCTTGCGCTTTCAGGCAGAAGTTCTTTAAGTTTTATTTCGGAAGAAAATTACACGACCCTTAAAAACAGCATATCCGAAGGCGACTATCTTATAATCGGTTTCGGACATAACGACGAAAAAAGCGAAGACCCTGAGCGGTATACGGACCCGACAAAAACTCATACGGATTCTTCAACCGAGAACGGACCGTCCTTTCGGTATACGCTTTATGAAAATTACGTAAAAATGGCAAAGGATAAAGGCGCGACGCCTATTCTCTGTACGCCCATCGTAAGATACAATGCCGACAGCGAAAAGTATGACGCGGCAAGCGGACACATAACCGATAAGGGCAATTACCCCGAAGCCATAAAAACTCTCGGCGCGGCGACAGAGACGACTGTTATCGATTTGACTGCAATTACAAAAGCCGAATATATCGAACTCAAAACGGAAGCTCTCAATTACCATGCGTTCACTTCTTATAACGAGGAGGGCGGAGTTAAAGTTCCTGTCGGTGAGGACACGACGCATCTTAATTATTACGGCGCGAAAAACGTTGCTTACGAACTTGCCGAAGCGATTAAAAAATCCGATTGCACGCTTAAAAAACATATAAAAACGAACAATTCGAAACCAACGAAAGCGGATTACGCGGCGGCTATAAATGCAGATTTCGTAAAATCTGCTTATACGCAATTCGACCCCAGCGCGTATGAGGAAAAAAATCTCGGAAACGTATCGGGAGCTAATTGGTATAGCACGGTTATGGGCGACGTCGGCGGTTCCGATAAAATTGCTAACTTCTCCGTATCGCAGGATAACGGTAAATTTACCGTCGGAAACAGTTCTAACAACGGCAAGTTCGCAGGTTCTTCTTACGGCTTCGGCGCGGCGTTCATTCAAATTGACGCGAACAAAAACTTTACGGCAAGCGCAACCGTAAAAGTTACGGAAATGACGACGAGCGCAAATAATCAGACCGGATTCGGAATGATGATACGCGACGATATTTACGTTGACAAGTCGGACGCGACTATTAAGAGCGATTGTCTTATGGCAGGCGCGGTAGTTTCGAAAGGCGCGATATTCAGTTACGTAAACGGAAAAATGGCTAATCCCAAAAATCCCGTCACGGTTGAAAAAGGTTCTTCTTATAACGTTTCAGTAACGAAAACAGCAAACTCGTTTAAGGTGACTTTCAGCGACGGGGCAAACAGTTACTCCGAAACTTATCCCGATTTTAACGTTGAAGCTACCGATACAGACTACGTATATCTCTGTCTTTTCGCTAACAGAGGAATTACCGTGGAATTTACCGACGTTTCTTTCGAAATAACGGGAGAGTCACAGGGTGCTTAATAAATAATAAATTCTAACCTTGCGCCCGCACTGTTTTGTGCGGGCGCATTACTATGACTTATAAACAGGATTACCAATGAAAAAAATTAAAAGAATTATTTTATTATCTTTAATCTCGCTGTTATCTATTGCTTGCGCGGCGGCTTTTTCGGCTTGCAAATTTTTCGATTTTATGAAAAATACTTTTTCGGAATCCGAAAACGGTGAACAGGACTCCGATTCGGGAACGGAATATTTCCCCGATTCGGACGAGGAAGAAATTCCCGACGCAAGCGGAGACGGGGAGCATATTCATTACTTTTCGGAAATTCAAATAATAGAAGACGCCGATTGCGTCAATGCGGGAAGCAGGCTTTTAAAATGCGCTTGCGGGCAGACGCAGGAAGAAGTTATATTGCCTTACGGGCACGATTTAATAGAAAAGGACGGGAAATCGCCTACTTGCACAGAGTACGGATGGAACGCTTACCGTGAATGCGCAAGATGCGGTTATAACGATAAAAGCGAACTGCCGCCTCTCGAACATAATTACGGAGAGTGGCTTATTACGTATGCGCCAAGCTGTGTTTCCGAAGGCGAAGAAAAGCGCGTCTGTCTGAACGACGAAACCCATTTCCAAATTCGTACGCTGTCGAAAACCGAACATTTTCACGGCGAACCGATTACAATAGAGAAACCTACATGTGAAAGCGAAGGTTCGGCAAAGTGTGAGTGCGTTAACTGCGGACTGTTACTGTATACGGAAAAACTTTCCCCGCTCGGACACGATTACGGTAAATGGGAAATTTGCGAGTCTGCCGACTGCACGAAAGAGGGAAAAGAAGCGAGGGTTTGTTCCCGTGACGAAAGTCACACAGAGGAAAGAACGCTTGCAAAACTTCCGCACACTACGGACGGTTGGAAAGATACGGTTTTGCCTGCCTGCGAAGACGAGGGCAAAAGAACCAAGAGTTGTCTGAACTGTTTTGAAATTCTTGCGGAAGAGATAATAGCTCCGCTCGGACACGATTACGGAGATTGGACTGTTAAAAAATATCCTACTTGTTTAAAAGACGGTGAAGAAGTGCGCATATGCGCCAACGATAACGGGCATTGTTTAAGCAGGATTATTCCGCCATTGGGGCATAAACCCGAACAAATAATCGAGCTTGCGCCCGACTGCGGCACGGAAGGTTGCGGAAGTATAATATGCACGGAGTGTAACGACGTTTTGGAAACGTTTATTATTCCTGCGTTGGAACACGAATACGGAAATTGGGTTGAGTTTGCTGCGCCGACGTGCACTGCGGAGGGCGCGGAAAGGCGTTACTGTATTTACAACGAAAAACATTTCGAAGAGAGAATTTTAGAAAAAACAGGGCATTCGGAAAGCGAATGGCAGATAACCGTTTCTCCCGATTGCGAAGAAGACGGGGAGAGAATAAAAAAGTGTGAAAGTTGCGGGGAAGAACTTTTTATTGAAAAACTTCCTTCGTACGGACACAGTTACGACGATAATTTATGTCTGCAATGCGGAAAGCATTTCGGCGGAACAAGAGGTATGGAGTGGACGCTGAATTCGGACGGCGGATATACGTTGTGCGGAATAGGCAATGCAGAACAAACGGAAATTATAATACCGTCTCGGTATAACGGCAAGCCGGTAACGCAAATTGCGGAAAAGGCGTTTTATAACTGTAACGCGATAACAAGCGTTTTCATCCCCGAAAGCGTAAAGAAAATCGGCTCGTATGCGTTTTACGGTTCTGCGCTTGAAAAAATACAATTCGAAAATATCCAAGGTTGGTATATAGACGGACAAAACACGGTAGAGATGATACCTTCCGAATATTTTGAAAACGGCGAGGTGCTGTATTTGTTCACGCAAAACAAATATTACAGCAAAAGTTATTGGATTTGCATTTAATTTTTTAATAAATTTGCTTATCTTAAATTGTAAAATTTATTTTTTTGTGATATTATATTTATATATTAGTTTTTAGGCAGAAAGTCAGAGCAAAAAATGGGTAAGGCATTATTTTTAAAACTTAAAGAATCGTTAATCTCGGTGCTTCCCGTTACGGTAATAGTACTTATAATTTCTTTTACGCCGCTTGTGGAACTTACGGTTACGGAAACGGTGGCGTTTGCCGTATCGGCAGTGCTTCTCATTCTTGGAATAGGACTTTTCAATCTGGGCGCAGACCTTGCAATGACGCCTATGGGCGGACACGTGGGAACGGGACTTACTAAATCTAAAAAAGTATTGGTGCTCGTTGCCGTGTGCTTTGTTATGGGTTTGCTTATTACCATTGCTGAACCCGACTTATCCGTTCTTGCAAACCAAGTAAAGGATATTATGCCGGGCGAAGGGGAAGTGAGTAAATGGCTTCTTATCATAACCGTAGGACTCGGCGTGGGAATTTTCCTTGTAATCGCGGTTTTGAAGATAGTCTTTAAAAAAGACCTGTCTATGCTGTTAATGTTTTTCTATATGATGCTGTTCGCGCTTTGCGCGTTGCTTGCGGAAAGCGGTAAATTCAGCCTGTTGCCCCTTTCGTTCGACTCGGGCGGAGTAACGACGGGACCGATTACCGTACCGTTCATAATGGCGCTCGGCGTCGGTATTTCGTCCACAATCGGCGGACGGAACGCAAATGAAAACAGCTTCGGCTTAATTGCTCTTTGTTCGGTAGGACCTATAATTGCCGTTATGATGCTTTCTATGACGACAAAAGGCAGTCTCGATACATATAACACCGATATTTACGCAATAGAAAATTATCTCGGTTCTCATCTCGGCAAATTAATCGGCGGTAAAATTACGGACGTATTACTCGCTCTCGGACTCGTAGTCGCGTTCTTTATGATTTTGCAGTTCACCGTATTAAAGTTACCTAAAAGAAAATTGCTTCAAATTGCCATCGGCATTTTATATACCTTCCTCGGCTTGGTTATTTTCCTCGTCGCAGTCGAAGTCGGCTTTATGCCGATTGGCTATAAAATAGGCAAGCAGATTGCCGCGTACAGTCAACCGCTTTTGGTTGTGTTCGGCTTCATTCTCGGTATGGTAGTCGTACTTGCGGAGCCTGCCGTACACGTTTTAAACAAGCAGGTAGAAGAGGTAACGGGCGGCGGAGTCAAGAAAATAGAAATGTTAATCGCGCTTTCTATCGCGGTAGGCATTTCAATCGGACTTTCGCTTATAAGAATGATTTTTAAATTCTCCATTCTTTACTACCTTATCCCCGGTTATCTCATTTCGCTCGGACTCTCGTTTTTCGTACCGAAGATATATACGGGTATTGCGTTCGACTCGGGCGGCGTAGCAAGCGGACCGCTTACGTCAAGTTTCATTCTCCCGCTCGTTATCGGCGCTTGCGACTCTGTTTGGGGCAACGACAGCATTTACAGCCTTGCATACGGCGTAGTGGCTATGGTTGCAATGACGCCGCTTATAACCATTCAAGCGCTCGGTTTCAAGGCGGTAATGTCGGCAAAAGTCCGTACGAATTTGCAGTTGAAGCGCATTCTCGCCGCAGACGACGAACAGATTATTTACTTCAAATAGGAGCTTCCTATGGCTGATAATAATGAAAACAGAATAAGGCGCAGGTTTAAGAAGGGAGCCGTTGAAAAAAACGAACAAAAGGTTGCCGAAAATAAACCTAACCAAAATACGGTTACTTCGAACAGGCTTGAATTGCTTGTTACAATAGTAGCGCGCAATAAAGCGGAATATTACGCGGATTTAATTCAGTCGCTTGACGTAAATATGCAGATTACGGCGTTCGGGCACGGAACTGCCGACGCGAAAATGTTGGGACTTCTCGGACTTGACAATTCGGAAAAGGCGATAATATTCAGCGTTATTCAGGAAAATAAAGTTTCCGATGCGGTAAATATGCTCGAAGAGAAATTCAGAACCATAAAGGACGGCAAAGGCGTTGCGTTTACGGTACCGCTGACAAGCGTTATAGGAACTCTGATTTTCAGATTTTTGAGCAATAACAGAATGAACGTGTAAGAGGTGCAGAATGAATTACGAAATTATAATTTGTATAGTTAACGCAGGATATTCCGAGCTTGTAATGGACGCCGCGAAAGAAGTCGGCGCAAGGGGCGGAACGGTTATCCATGCGAGAGGTACGGCTAATAAAGAGGCGGAACAGTTCTTTAAAATAACCATTCAACCCGATAAAGAAATAGTTATGATTTTAGTTCCGGAAGAAATAAAGGATAACGTTCTGCACGCGATTTATAAATCTGCGGGACTCAAATCCGAAGGACAGGGAATAGCTTTTTCAATGGCGGTTGATAAAGTAGTGGGACTTTCCTCGGGTACAAACGAAGTTCAAGAAAATCCTGTTCAAAAATAAATTAAAGAAGAAAGGGGCGGCATTAACCGCAATTCCCATAGGGATTAAAAAACAAAAATTTTATAAGAGTTGCACTTTCAAG
>CAMXOH010000076.1 GCA_947245485.1 uncultured Clostridia bacterium
GTCATTGCGAGGAACCGTAGGTGACGAAGCAATCCGGAAAAGACAACAAAATGACTGGATTGCCGCGCTACGCTCGCAATGACGAATGAACGCATTTGCGGTAGCGTTGCTGATTTGTCGTCATTGCGAGGAACCGTAGGTGACGAAGCAATCCGGAAAAGACAACAAAATGACCGGATTGCCGCGCTACGCTCGCAATGACGAAAGAATGACAGCATTTGCGGTAAGCGGTTGCTTGACAGCTTTTCAACGCGCGAACAGCGCTACCGGTACCGTGCCCTTTTAGGACTTGTACAAACTACGTGTTGCACACGTAGTTATGATTAAATTATATCCTGACGCCTTTGGGAAGTTTATTCTTCGCCGTTCCGCCCGAAATTTTACACCAACCGAGCGGAAAACCTTTATATGAAACGAGTTTCCATCCCTTTTCGCTTTCGGGACAACCGAAAGTGAGTCCGCGCAGATAACCAAGAGCCGTCTGTTCGCCGACTTCGATTGAAGCGGCTTCGCTTGAAGTAAGGCACATTGCAAGCGAATGGGAAGGCTCGAACCTGCCCGAAAGAAATTCGCCAAGCCTTACGCCTGCGCGCAACGTCTGCACGCCTACTGCGGGCATACCGTCGGGCAGAGAGTAAAGAGCCTGTCCAACCAAACTGAGATTTTCAAAAGACAATTTTAAGCTATCCCTTTCCCACTCCCTGTACGCCGACAAAAATTTTTTAGGTAAGTCGCACTTCATTATAGGTAAATTCCTGCAATCACCGTCCGTCTTTTCGATAACCGCATAGAAATGTCCTTCGCCGCGAATTTCGTGCGGATAGAGTTTTTTCATTTCCGACAGCTTGCAACCGCTATGCTTTTTAATAAAATTCTCTATTTGATGTTCGTCCTCTTCGGGGGCGAAAGTACAGGTAGAATAGACCATTCTGCCGCCCTTCGAAAGCATTTTGTACGCGCTTTCGAGAATTTCCGTCTGCCGCCTTGCGCAGGCGTTTACGTTTTCGACGCTCCATTCGGGAATAGCCGCGCTCTCTTTTTTGAACATACCCTCGCCCGAACAAGGCGCGTCAACCAAAATTTTGTTAAAGTATCCTTCGAATATTTCGGCAAGTTTTGACGGCGCGGCGCAAATCACTACGGCGTTTTTAACGCCTAAGCGTTCAACATTGGAAGAGAGAATTTTTGCGCGTGAAAAGTTTATTTCATTGAGAAACAGTATTCCGCTACCGTTTAAATATTGCGCAAGTTGGGTACCTTTACCGCCCGGCGCGGAACATAAATCGAGGACGCGTTCGCCCTGCTTCACTTCAAGTTTCGGCGCGGCGCACATTGCGGAAGGTTCCTGCAAGTAATAAAGTCCCGCGGCGTGATAAATAGTTTTGCCGAGGTTTTCTCCCGTAACATAAAATCCGTTCTTCTCCCACGGCACCTGTTCGAGTTCAAACGGAGAAATGCTTTTAAAATCTTCGGGTTGTATTTTAAGCGTGTTCACGCGGAGCGCACGCTCCGCTTTCCTTTCATAGCTTAAAAGAAATTTTTCGTATCCGTCCGCAAGCTCGCTTTTCATCCGCGCGAGAAATTCTTCGGGTAAGTTCAAGTGAGCATAGCCTCCAACTGTTCAAGACTTATTACGGCGACGCTTTCGAGTTTCTGCGCGTTTACCGTACGCTGTGTTTCGTCGTTGTCCTCCGCAACGTAGAAGTCGCTCTGCGTCAAATGCCGGGAATATCTTCCGCCGTTCAGATAAATTAAATCCGCAAGTCTTTCAGCAAGCGGCAAATCGTCCTCGATAGAACGAGCAAAAGTAAAAATTTTGCCGTAAAATTTACCGCCGCGCTTTATTTTTTTGCGGGAAACATAGTTAAAATACTGCGTGCGCTTTGCCGCGCGTTCGCGCTTTAATTTATTCAAGCCGTCGTGATATTCCTTTTCACCGCCCGAAGTAGGCGCAAAGACGGAGTAATTTTTAATTCTGCCGTTCTTCATACGGAGCTTTTGTATCAATTCAAAATAGCCGCACCCCTCGGCTCTGCACATAGCTTCCACTACGCGCATAGTCGCATAGGCGTCGTCCGCGGCGCGGTGGGGAGTAAATTCCACGCCGAGTTCGTTCGCTATCGTTTCGAGTCCCATCTGGCGGGTATAATCGTTTTTATACGCCATATATATGAGCTGACTGTCCGAAAACGCAAACTCGAACGAAGGAAGTTTGAACCGCTTTGTTTCGAGGTTAAGATATTTTACGTCGTTCATTGTCGAATGCCCGAGAACGACGTTATCGCGATTTTCGAGAAGTTCCTTTATAAATCCGTAGACGCTGCGGAACGGCGGATAATTTTTAAAGTCGTCATACGCGTACGGTAAAACGATACCCTGTTCGCCTTTTCTGTCCGTAAGGCGGAAACTGCCTTTGGGATTTACAAGTATATCTTCCTTTTTGATTATATTGAAATTTTCGTCGCAAATTACGTAACCGAAAGCGCAGATTTTAGCGGTGTATTTGGTTACGCTTGCGCACTCTATATCGAAAAATACCAAATTCATTTATGCGTTCTTCTCACTTAAAATTCCTGTTTATTTTATCATATTCACGGCTAATGAGCAACTGTTTTTAATTATTTAACATTTGCGTGCGCAAAGGCTATTGACAAATATAAACGATTGTATTATAATTTCCATATGAAAATTTTATTGAGCGTAGCTGTTTGCAAGCCCGTTCAACGCAACGAATCGCTTTATGACGGAATAGAGCTTTTATACCCCGAAGAAAACGACAGCGAAAAGGAATTTCTAATACGCGCGTTAAAGGTTGCCAAAGGCAAATATACAGTTATCAGCGATACGGGATTTGCGTTTGCGGACGTACAGCCGCTTTTGAACATAATAGATAAAAATGCCGCCGATATGGTATGTTTTACGGGCGGTTGCGCTATAAAAACCGCCGTTTTAAAGACGGCTGTCAAGGATTGCACCGACGCTTTCTCTTTAAAAGTTACAGGCGTTCTGGGATGTAAAAATCTTCTTAAAACCATCTATAACCCGTTCAGATTCGGAAAATACGCGGGAAAATTTACGGATGAAAACGTAGCGGGACTTTTGTACTGCGCCGAAACTTTCGGCAAAGTAAAAGCCAAACTTACGAAAGAGATTTACTCTTACGCTTCCAATCTTCTCTGCGAACATCTCGTAATCTACTATATGTACGCAATGCTTGCCATACGCGACGGCGACTGCAAAGCAGACAGCCTTATCGACTTCGATAACAAGCTCAAAGCGGAAATAGTTCTGTATATTACCCTTGAAAAGAAGTTCACGGCGGCTAAACTCAGCGTACTTCGCGCAAAGAGCTTTAAAATTTCGGGGTTAAAAGCAAATAAATTCAGAAAACTTTTAAGATAATTCAATAGACACACAAGCGGCGGCGGATTGAAATCCGCCGCCGCTTTTATTTAATTAATTTTTAGGTAAAATGTGGGTTTTTCCGCCCATATACTTTCTGAGAACTTCGGGTATAAATATACTTCCGTCAGCCTGCAAGTGATTTTCAAGGAATGCAATCAGCATTCTCGGCGGCGCGACTACCGTATTGTTGAGGGTATGCACGAACTCGTTCTTGCCCGTCGCCGAATTTTTATATCTGATGCCCAATCTTCTTGCCTGTGCGTCGGTGAGATTTGAACAACTGCCAACTTCGAAATATTTCTTCTGTCTGGGACTCCACGCTTCTATATCGCACGATTTGTACTTCAAATCAGCCAAGTCGCCCGAACAGCAGATAAGCTGTCTTACTGGAATTTGCATTGAAACGAACAGTTCCACGGTGTAACTCCAAAGTTTTTCGTACCAGTAGTCGCTCTCTTCGGGTTTACAAATAACTATCATTTCCTGCTTTTCGAACTGGTGAATACGGTAAATTCCGCGCTCCTCTATGCCGTGCGCACCCTTTTCCTTTCTGAAACAGGGAGAATACGAAGTAAGCGTTTGGGGAAGAGAATTTTCGTTCAAAACCTCGCCCATAAATCTGCCTATCATAGAATGCTCGGAAGTTCCGATGAGGTATAAATCTTCGCCTTCGATTTTGTACATCATTCCTTCCATTTCTTCAAAGCTCATAACGCCCGAAACGACGTCGCTTCTTATCATAAAGGGCGGAATGCAGTAGGTGAAGCCTTTGTCAATCATAAAGTCGCGCGCGTAAGCGAGCACTGCGGAGTGCAATCTCGCCACGTCGCCTATGAGGTAGTAAAAGCCGTTGCCGCTCGTTCTTCTTGCGGCGTCCAAATCTATGCCGCCCAATTTTTCGATTATATCGAGATGGTAGGGAACTTCAAAGGGTTTTTCCTTTGCTTCGAGAAAAACTTCGCCCTGAACGTTTTCGCTGTCGTCCTTTCCCACGGGGACGTCGGGAGCAATGATATTGGGAATGGCAAGCATTGCGGTTCTGAGCTTTTTCTCTATTTCCGCGCTTTCCGCTTCGATTTCCGCAATTCTTTCGTTATTTTCTTTCGAAAGGCGCTTTGCTTCCTCCGCTTCGTCCTTTTTACCCTCGCGCATCAATGTGCCGACGCTCTTTGCGAGCGAATTGCGCTTTGCGCGCCTTGCGTCGCCTTCCGACTGCAATTCGCGTTTGGTTTTGTCGAGCGCGATTATTTCGTCCACAAGCGCAAGTTTTTTATCCTGAAATTTTCTCTTTATATTCTCTTTGACAATCTCCGGATTCTCTCTTATAAGGTTTATATCTATCATTACCTTGCCTCCGTTCAGACTTTACGGTTTTTTAAAATTATACTTCAAAATTTTGGTAATTGCAATTAAAACGCCGCTAATATCTTGAAAAAATAATTAATACGTGTTATAATCGGTATTGTAGAAAATTATAATTAATACGGTTGATTGTTAACTATGAGTAAAATTGTATTTAAAGTAAACGGAAAAAACGAAAACGACGCGGATTCCGAAAAGAAGGTTAAGGGCGCAGCCGAAGAAACGGCGGCGGCTTACGCCGCGGCAACTGCCGACGGAACGGATTTAAGCGGCGAAGTAAACGACAAAGCCGAAAGCAACGAAGAATTTGACAAGGATAAAATCATCAAATACTTCAAACGGCACCCGAAAAAGCAGATAAACACAAAGGTTGACAGATTCTCCCCGAAACTTAACAGAGGTCTTTCGCCCGCGCAGGTTCAGACAAGGTTCGAACAGTTTCTGTTCAACGATACAAATAAAAAATACTCCCGTTCCTATGCGAGTATTTTTATAGGTAATATTTGTACGTTCTTCAACTTACTGTGTCTTTTTGCAGGTATCGCGCTTTTTATCGCAAACACAAAGGGGATAACGAACTATCTTGTACTTTTTATTACGACTTTGAATATCGTAATCGGTATTATACAGGAAATACGTTCGAAACTATCCATCGATAAACTATCGATACTCGCCGCCAATACGGTAAAAGTAATGCGCGACGGCGAAGTAACCGAAATACCCGCAACCGAAATTGTTTTAGACGACGTAATCATTCTTGAACTCGGCAATCAGGTTCCCGCAGACTGTATACTTGCGGAAGGCTCGGTAGAAGTAAACGAAAGTCTGCTAACGGGCGAATCGGTTGCAATCAAGAAATCCGTCGGCGATTTGCTCTATGCGGGAAGTTTCATTTCAGGCGGCAACGGTAAATTCAGAGTTGAAAAAGTAGGTAAGGAAACTTATCTCGAAAAGTTGACTTCCAAAGCTAAAAAATATAAAAGACCCAACTCCGAGCTTATGAATTCCACTAAGCTCATAATAAAGGTTATTTCGATACTCATTATACCTATCGCGATAGGAATGTTCTTCACCTCGAAAAACAACTTCGATATAAACTCGAAAGTAGGCGACTTTATTTTTAACGCTAATATAAATTATGCGATTCAGCGTACCTGCTCGGTTGTAATCGGTATGATACCTTCGGGAATGTTGCTGTTAACGAGTATCGCGCTTGCCGTAGGTATAGTGAGGCTTGCTAAAAACCAAACGCTGGTTCAGGATATGTATTCGTTGGAAATGCTTGCGAGAGTAAACGTTTTATGCCTTGACAAGACGGGAACTATTACCGACGGAAGAATGCGCGTAAACGACTGCGTTATTTTAAACACAGTGGGCGAATACGGCTTGAACGATATTATGGGAAGTCTTTTGTCCGCATTGGACAATAATAACCAAACTTCCATTGCGTTAAGAAACCACTTCGGCGTAAGCGATAAATTGACGGCAACCGCCACTATTCCCTTTACTTCCAAAAGAAAACTTTCCGCCGCCTCTTTCGAGGACGTGGGAACGTTCTGTATGGGCGCGCCCGAATTCGTGCTTAAACCTTACCCCGCAAGAGTTGAAAAAATCGTAAAGAGCTATGCTCAGATGGGTTTGCGCGTTATAGTGCTTGCCCATTCACCCACGCCTATTGTCGGCGACAAACTGCCCGCGGTTCTTAAACCTATCGCAGTAATTTCCATTGCGGACAATATCCGCGAGGACGCAATAGAAACCATTAAATGGTTCGGCGAGAACGACGTAAACGTTAAAGTAATTTCCGGCGACAACCCCGTCACCGTATGCGAAGTTGCAAAACGCGCGGGTATCAAAAACGCAGAAAAGTTTATTTCGCTTGAAGGACTCAACGAAAAAGAAGTTATAAACGTTGCAAACAAGTATACCGTTTTCGGAAGAGTTTCCCCCGAACAGAAAGCCATTCTCGTCCGTTCTATTAAGTCGGAAGGAAATACGGTAGCTATGACGGGCGACGGCGTTAACGACATACTTGCGCTGAAAGAAGCCGATTGCGCTATTTCGGTTGCGTCGGGAAGCGAAGCCGCAAGAAACGTAAGCCATATCGTGCTTATGGACAATAACTTCAACAATATGCCCAAAGTCGTTTCGGAAGGCAGACGCGTTATTAACAATATTAAAAACTCGTCCTCGCTCTATCTTATGAAAACGCTGTTCACCGCAATCTTGGCGACAATATGTATGTCGATTGGCGTACCTTATCTGTTTATGCCGCAGAACATGCTTTTGCTTGAAATTGCGATTATAGCTATTCCCTCTTTCTTCCTGTCGTTACAACCAAACAAAGAACGCGTACAAGGCAAGTTTATAACTCACGTTATGAGCGGCGCAGTAGCCGGCGCATTGGTAATGATTATGTGCGTTATGGCTATGTATCTGACGCAGGTTATAGACCCCGAAGAGTTCGGAGAGCATTACCTTGCAATGTGTATGATTGCGCTAACCTTCTCTGGACTCGTAATGGTATTCAGAGTTTGCCGCCCGTTCAACGTATACAGGGCAGTGCTGTGCGTAAGTATGCTCGCGCTGTGTATTACGGTTTATTCAGTTCCGTTCTTTGCGAAACTCGTATACGCCGACTGGGGCGAAATAAAGTGGGATTACGCAAAAATACTGACTATTGTAGTTGTTATCGAAGCCGCGTTCCCCGTTTCGAGTTGGATAATAGAACTTATGCACTATTTGTTCCCCTCGTCTACCGGCAAGAAACATACCGCGTTAAATGCGCAGGCGGCAACCGCGGCAACCGCACCGAATACAGACAATAACGAAATGAACTGAACAATTTGAATATTATAAGCGCCCGCTCGGTTAACCGAGCGGGCGCTGTTTTTCTTATTTGTTAAATATCTTCGTCTTCGTTTGTTTCGCCGTCGGATTCGTCCTCGCCGAAGTCGAGAGACTCAGCCTCTTGCTTTATATTGCTTTCGTTCTGCTCTTCCGCGCCGTCGTCGCCGAGGCTTTCGGTTGCTTCCTCTTCATACGCCGGTGCGTTTAACTGCTCTTCGGTAAGTTCGGGAGCATTCTCTGCAAGAAGCTCAGCAGCTTCCTCCTCGTCCTTTGCAGTGAGCGCAACCGTCGCAACCGCGCCGTCTTTAAGACGCATAAGCCTTACGCCTTTCGTGTTTCTGCCGATACGTGAAATATCCGCGCAGTGCATTCTTATAATTGTTCCGCCTTCGGAAATCATCATTACGTCGTCATCGTCGGTAACTTGCTTCATACTTACAAGATAGCCTGTTACTTCATTGAATACGCCCGCTTTTATGCCCTTGCCGGCTCTGCCCTGCACTCTGTAATCTTCCAAATCGCTTCGCTTGCCGTAGCCGTTGGAAGTTACCGTAAGCACGTCTTTCGTATTGTCAACTACAAGCATATCCACAAGGCAATCGTCCTCGTCAAGTTTCATCGCCTTTACGCCCGCCGTGTCTCTGCCCATAGTGCGCACGTTCTTTTCGTGGAATCTTATACATTTGCCCGAACGCGAAGCAATCATAATTTCGCTGTGTCCGGAAGTTACTGTTACGGTCATTAAATCGTCGTCGTCATTGAGCTTTATCGCAATTTTACCGTTGCGGTTTATTCTCATAAACTCGCTTAAACGGGTCTTTTTAATGAGTCCGTTTTTAGTAGCGAACGCTATACTGCCGTGCAGTCCGGGTTGAATGGGAATAAGCGTCTTGATTTTTTCGTCCTGTTCTATCTGTATTATATTAACAATCGCTCTTCCGCGGGCAATTCTCGTCGCTTCGGGAATTTCGTATGCTTTTATGCGGTAAACTTTTCCCTTGTCTGAGAACAGCAATATGTCGTCGTGCGAAGAGCATACGAACATATTTTCGACGAAGTCCTCATCCTTGGGGCGGTGTCCCGTAATACCCTTTCCGCCGCGGTTCTGCGCGCGGTACTCGGAGACGGGCAGACGCTTAACGTAACCCGTGTGAGTCATTGAAATAATTACCTGTTCTACGGGAATCAAATCCGCGTCTACGATTTCGCCGTCAACGTCAATCGCAATTTCCGTCTTTCTTACCGAAGGATACTTACGCTTGATTTCGAGAAGGTCGATTTTGATAATATCGAAAACGCGGCTCTCGTGCGCGAGAATATCTTTCAAATCGGCAATAGTTTCTTCGAGCTGGTTTAACTCCTCTTTTAGCTTGTCCACTTCGAGGTGAGAAATTCTGTAAAGGCGGAGTTCCGCAACTGCCGTTGCCTGACGCTCGTCAAGTTCGAAATTGGCGGTAAGTTTTTTAACGCAGTCGCTCTTATCTATCGCCGTGCGGCAAATTTCGACTACTTCGTTTATGCTCGCCTGCGCGATGACGA
>CAMXOH010000077.1 GCA_947245485.1 uncultured Clostridia bacterium
CGTCATTGCGAGCGTAGCGCGGCAATCCAGACTATTCCGCTCTTTCCGAACATTTACTTCTGGATTGCTTCGTCACCTACGGTTCCTCGCAATGACGACAAAACAGCAACGCTTCCGCTTCTTTTTTGCCTCCCGCATAGCGGGAGGTTGTCTTTTAGCAACAGGAAAGGGAAGCGGCGCAAACGCGCCGCTTCCCTTAACTTGTCCCCGAATAATCCGAGGCTCGATTTAAAAATAAATCCCCGACGCTTTTGCGTCGGGGATTATAATTTGTTTTGATTATTCGGCTTCGAGCGTTACCGTGTATGCGCCGGGTTGAGTCATATAAGTCGAAGTTGAATAGTAAATTCTCGTATCGTCGCATTTATATCCTTCGGGTACGTTGTTTACCTGAACTTTGAACTTCTCACCCTCTTTAAGCGTGTAGTCGGGAGCGGGAAGAGTTGCTTTTCCGTTTGCATCGAGCTGTTTTTTGCTGAAACACATTCCCGTTTCGCCGTCTGCAAGAACTACGCAAATCTGAACGGAAACAGTCTTATCGTTCTCGTCATATTTCGCCTTGCCGTCGGTTGTGCCGTTTACCGCTTTTTGGTCGGGATAAACTACCGTAATGGCATAATCTTTACTGTTCTGGTTTTCGTCGCCGTTGCAAGCAACTGCAAATATTCCCGCGCATAAAACGGAAAGCGCAACTGCGAGAATGAGAGATATGCGTTTAATAGTCTTTAACATATTTAAATCCTCCGAATTTTATTTGTGAATTAGTTTTCCTTGGGTCCGATATAATCGTAGAAGTATCCGAACGAGAGCCAGAAGCCGGTAGCCAAGGAGTCGTGGTCTTCGGTTTTGTATTCGATTCCCATCGCCAGAATCTCTACAAGCTCTTCGCTTGCTTCTATCTTGCCGTAAAGCTCGTCGCCTTCGTCCTTGTTTTCAATGGACTCGTAATAGTAGCTGAGCATTTTAGTGGTATAGTCGGGTCTGAATTGAGGTTTAAGATTGAATATTCCGTCATTAATCCATTCTAACAGCGTACGGCTGTCTCCGCTATATCCGACGTTTAAGAAGTCGATATAGAATACCGAACCCCATTCGAGGAAGTTGCCGTTATCGTCGGTAGAGTAGGTGTAGTAGTAACCGTCTTCGCGGAGCGCCCAAGGCTCTGTGTTAAATGCCGTCGAACCGCCTGTAAAGTTGCCGTTCTCGTCTACCGAACCAACCCATGCACCGTCGGGAGACGCGGTTTTAAGCCAAGCGTAACTTTCGCCGACGTACTCGATGAAGAAGTCGAATTCGCCTTTTTCGTTCATCTGCGACATTCTCATCATCATATAAACTGTTTCGTTTTCTTCGAGATAAAAATATCCTGTGAACTGTGAGCTTAACTGGGCAGTGCTTCTGTCGCCGTCAAAAAAATCGAAAATATCTTCGTTTTTCCCGTCCCATCTGCACATTGCCACGACAGGTTCGGTATTTAGCTTATCAGCTTTCGAATACAATTTGTAAGCGCCCGCTCTTGGAGCCGTGAAAGAGTAGTAGAAGCCGCCTACGGACTGAAATTCTATATCGATGTTTACGTGGTTTGCAACGTTTTCCGATGCGGGGATTGCGTCGTATATGAGAAGTCCGCGTACGGGGTCGTCAACGCTTTCGCATCTATCGCCTTCGTCGTGTTCGCCGTTGAGGTGTTCGAACACGTAACACATTTCAATCCATTCGCCCTCGTAGTAGTCGCCTTTATTGAATTTCGATTCACTGAACTTCAAGCAGAAATCTTCAAGTATTTTGCGCATCGTTTCCGTTACGGGCACATATCCGTTTCTCGAATAATACATGTGTATATTCATCGTTTCATTGAGATAGTACGAATATTCGGTGTAATTGTATGTTACGCCCGTATCTTTTTCGGGTCTTGTAAGATAGTTCGAGAATTCCCAGAAACTGAAATTGTATACTGAAGCGGAATGTTTATTTCCTTCGTTTGTAGTTATGAACGAATCTCCGCCTGCGTGATTTCTGGACCAATCGGTACTGTTATTTAAATCTACCAAGAGCAACGCGCCGTCGTAATTCGTTCCCGGTTTGTTAATGTGATAGAAACCGTCGTTCCCGAGCGCTAAATCGTTTATAGTCAAACCGAGATAGGAAGCGGAACGAAGTATATCGAAAGGTTTGGTTATTTCGCTGGCGTTGATAACCGAAATATTGCCGATTCTTGCAAAATCGTTTTCTATCTGGTTTTTTTCTGCGGTGTCAACTTTGTAGTACATGAAAGAGAGAGTTACCGTTATATCTCTGTTTGCAATGTAAATCGCTTCTTCCGTCTGCCAGCTTCCGCCGATTCCGTTATATTGCTTAATTAAAGAATTGCTGTCTAAAAATACAAGCAACAAATCCTCTTGCGCGGTATTTACAATGTAATCGTAAGATATTATGTCGCCCGCTTTAAGATTGAACTCTATATAAAGGATAGCGAAAGAGGGGGTAGTTCCGGAGTTGGAAGCGTCTAAATACGAAACTCCGTCAGATTCGCGGACGTACCAGGGCCAGCTTGTGTCCTTGTCTTTTTCGTTGGTTTCGACGTGCATATCGGCAATCTTTTCGGGGTCTGTGCCTTCCGCAAGCACCTTGTTGCCCGAAAGCGCTTCGCTGTAATCGGGCGCGGGAGTGTCTTCGGGAGGAGCTTTGAATACGTTGTCGCCCGTGTCGCCCGATTCGTCCTCTTCTATGTTCTGTTCATAGTTGTCGGAAGTGTATTTTGCGAAGAGCGCCGCCCATACGCCCGCTCTCGTCTCGTTGCCTTTCGACCTGTAAACTATCGCGCCGTATCTGTCGACGATAATGGTAGTGGGCCACGCGCCTACTCCGAAACGGCTTTCAATGCCTGCGGTGTCGTAAGCCATATCGAACGCCAAGTTGTTTTCTTCCTGGAAGTTTTTAATCGTAGTCGCGTTATCCTGCGAGGAAAGAGCGACTATCGCAATTTTGTCTTTAAACTGTTCGTATGCTTCGTTTATTGCGGGGAACTCCAATCTGCAAGGACCGCAGCCGAGATACCAGAAGTTAAGCATAACCGCTTTATATTTTCCCACAAGTTCGGATAAAATCTTTCTTTCGGAAGTAGCCGCCGTCGTATAGCTGAAATCATACATAACTTCGCCGAGCTTATAGCTCTTGTTAGAAGGAGCGGAAGTAGGTATAACTTTCGAGGGAAGTTTTATCGTAACTTCCTTTTCCTCTGCGGAAGTCTTGTAGTCGGCGTCTTCGGGTACGTAATAACCGGCGGGCAAACTTTCCGCATCGATATTGAGTTCGTATACGTCGTCTACGAGATTGACTATGATTTCGCCGTTGCGCGAAATTCCCGTAAGCTGAGTCGTACCGTTTTTCATAAACGAAATCTGAACGCCGTCAAGCGGAAGTCCGCCTGCCGACAGGACTTTTACTTTATATCTTCCGTCGGTATTTTCTTCGTTACCGCCGGGACCGATAATCGAGTCCGTGGGGTTTTTGTAATCGGGGAATTTACCGCTCTTATCGCACGCGGCAACGGCAACGCTTAAACAAACGCTTATGCACGCGACAAGAAAAACGATAAGGATTTTTCTCACTTTACTCATTTTTATACCTCTATAATTTATTTTGAACCGCCGTCTGCGGATATATACATTATATATAATAACACAGCGCGTATATAATTGCAACAAAAAAACGGTGAGTGCATAAAAATGAATAAAATTTAAATATTTTTATAAAATTATGCAAAATATTTTCCGCCGCAATTTATGCTGAAAAAAATATGTGCCTTTTTTGTTTAACGGCGCGGCGAATGTTTATATAAATAATGTAGATAAAACAAATATACCCCCGAGTGAGTTGAAATGGAAGAAAACAAGGTAAGCGAAGAGCAGGAAAACGGACAGGAGAACGCAGTCCGAGAGGAAGCGGCGGCGGAAGAGAGCCGCAACGGCGAACAGACGGAAGCAGCCGAAGCAACAGAACAGAACGAACAGTCTGAACAAGCAGAACAGGCGGAAGAGGTTGTAAAACAGCCGTCCGAACTCGAAAAGGCGTTAATATACGCGGAAGATTGCAAGCGCAAGTGGTATTCGGTGTCGGCAGAGTACGACAACTACCGTAAACGCAACGCGCAGGCGGTTTCCCGAGCGTACAGCGACGGCGTATCGGACGCGGTTTTGAAACTTTTGCCGGTAGCCGACAACTTCGGTTATGCGCTCGATTCGGCGGCGGACGAAAAGACGAGGACGGGTATCGATAAGATAATCAAACACTTCAATACCATTCTCTCATCGTTCGGAATAGAAGAAATTCCCGTCGCGGCGGGCGACGCGTTCGACGAGGACGTGGCGGAAGCCATTATGAACTTCCCCTGCGAAGAGGGCGAAACCCCCAACACCGTAAAACAGGTTTTGAAAAAGGGATACCGCAACAAGGACAAAGTAATTCGCTTTGCACAGGTTATGGTAACGGTTTAATTAAAAAAAAACAAATAAAAATCATATTTAATAACGCGCGGGGAACCCCGCAAAAATAAAGGAGAACATATTATGGGAAAAGTAATAGGAATCGATTTAGGAACGACTAACTCCTGCGTAGCCGTAATGGAAGGCGGAGAACCCGTCGTAATAGCAAACAGCGAAGGCAACAGAACAACCCCCTCGGTTGTATCGTTCAAAGCCGACGGAAGCAGAATAGTCGGACAGGCGGCGAAAAGACTTGCGGTTGCGCAACCCGACAAAACGGTTATATCCATTAAACGCCATATGGGCGAGGGATACAAGGTGAATATAGACAACGGCTATTCCCCGCAGGAAATTTCCGCAATGGTATTGACTAAGCTCAAAACGGACGCGGAAACTTACCTCGGCACGAAAGTTACGGACGCGGTAATCACCTGCCCCGCATACTTCAACGACTCACAGCGTCAGGCTACCAAGGACGCGGGCAAAATAGCGGGACTCAACGTGCTTCGTATAATCAACGAACCGACGGCGGCGGCGCTTGCTTACGGACTCGATAAACAGGACGGCAGTCAGAAGGTTATGATTTACGACCTCGGCGGCGGCACGTTCGACGTATCTATACTCGAAATAGGCGACGGCGTGTTCGAAGTTCTTGCAACCAACGGCGATACCCGTCTGGGCGGCGACGACTTCGACAGCAAAATTATGGACTACCTCGTAGAAACGTTCAAAAGGGATACGGGCGTAGACCTTTCCAAAGATAAAATGGCTATGCAAAGGCTCAAAGAAGCGGCGGAAAAAGCCAAAATCGAGCTTTCGGGTATGAGCACCACGAACGTCAACCTTCCTTTCATCACAGTGGTTGACGGCGCGCCCCAGCACCTCGATATAGATTTATCCAAGCAGAAGTTCGACGCGCTCACCGCAGACCTCGTAGACAGAACAATAGAGCCTATGCGCAAAGCAATGCAGGACGCGGGACTGGGTTACGGCGATATAGCAAAAGTAATTATGGTAGGCGGCTCGACGCGTATTCCCGCCGTATACGACAAAGTTAAGAGCGTGACGGGCAAAGAACCGTTCAAGGGCATCAACCCCGACGAATGCGTCGCAATCGGCGCGGCTATACAGGGCGGCGTGCTTTCGGGCGAAGTAAAGGACGTGCTTCTCCTCGACGTTATGCCCCTGACGCTCGGCATAGAAACTCTCGGCGGAGTATCCACTCCCTTAATCGAAAGAAACACGACAATCCCCGTAAAGAAGAGTCAGGTATTCTCCACTGCGGCGGACAATCAGCCGGGCGTTGAAATCAACGTATTGCAGGGCGAAAGAAAGTTTGCCCGCGACAATAAATCCCTCGGCAAATTTATGCTCACGGACATTCCCCCCGCACCGCGCGGAGTTCCCCAAATCGAAGTTACTTTCGACGTTGACGCGAACGGCATAGTCAACGTAACCGCAAAGGATTTGGGCACGGGCAAGAGCACGAATATAACCATCACCGCTTCAACAAACCTCTCCGAAGAGGATATAGACAAGGCGGTTAAGGACGCGGAAAGATACGCGGAAGAGGACAAAAAGCGCAAAGAAGCGGTAGACAATAAAAACACGCTCGAAAGTATGGTTGACAGCATCGAAAAGACCGTTAAGGAAGCGGGCGACAAACTTTCGGACGACGATAAGAAAATTGTCGAGGATGCGGCGGCAAAGGCTAAGACTGAACTCGAATCGGGCGACAACGAACGCATTAAAGCCGCAATCGAAACTTTGCAGAACGAAATTCAACCCGTAATCGCAAAAATGTATCAGCAGGCGGGCGGCGCGCAGGGTAACGGAGCAAACGGCGGCGACGACGATACGGAGTTCCGTCAGCACTGATTAAAACATCGTATATGCGGCGCAATACTTCGTTGAGCTTGCGTTTTGGCTCGGTTACGTACTTCTGTGTACGCGCCCTCGGCAAATCCGCGCTCGCCTTGTCTTGCTTGCATCTCCGAAGTTTACAACACTAAAAGAAAATATAACGTATTTGCCTTGAAAAGCCTTAAAAAATGCTTTTCAAGGCAACATTAAGTTTAAAACAAGGTCGGTTATGGCTACTAACAAAAACTATTATGATATTCTCGGCGTATCCAAAACGGCTACGTCGGACGAAATAAAGTCGGCTTACAGAAAGCTCGCAAAACAGTATCACCCCGACTTTCATCCCAACGATAAAGCGGCGGCGGAAAAGTTCAAGGAAATAAACGAAGCCAACGCAATTCTCTCCGACGAGCAGAAGCGCAAGCAGTACGATTACGAACTCGAACACCCCGGTATGAGAGGTAATCCTTTCGGCGGCGGAGGCGGCTTCGGCGGAATGGGCGGCTTCGACGATATTTTAAATTCTATGTTCGGCGGCGGAAATCCTTTCGGCGGCTTCGGCGGAATGGGCGGCGGCGGAGAAAAACGCCCCGCGCGCGGCGCGGATATAGAGCAGACTATCGAACTCTCTTTCCTTGACGCAATAAAAGGCTGTTCGCGTACAATCAGCTACAACCGCAACGAGCCGTGCACGGCGTGTAAAGGTACGGGCGCAAAGCTCGGCACTTCCTTTAAAGTCTGCGCCTGCTGCGGCGGTTCGGGCAGAATAAAGTATCAGCAGGATACAATTTTCGGCAGAACAATACAGGTGGGAGTATGCCCAGACTGCGGCGGTTCGGGCAGGCAGGTACTCGATAAATGCCCCGACTGTAAGGGCAAGGGTTATCAGCGCAAGGAAACCCGCTTCATAGTCAATATTCCCGCGGGCGTGGATAAGGACAGCAGTCTTAGAAAGCGCGGCTTCGGGCAGGCGGCGGGCAACGGCGGCGAACCCGGCGATTTATACCTCTATTTCCGCATAGAGCCGCACAAACTCTTAAAGAGGGAAGACAAGGACTTGCACGTCACGGTGCCCATATCCTACAAAACTGCGGTTTTGGGCGGAAAAATTCTCGTGCCCGGGGTTGAAGATACAATCGAGTTGAACGTTCCCGAAGGCACGGTGTCCAACACCCGTTTCTGCATACGCGGCAAGGGCGTTAAAACGGTGAACGGAACGGGCAATCTCTACGTTACCGTTCAAATCGATATTCCTTCAAAACTCTCGCGCGAACAGATTAAAAAACTAAACGATTACGAAGGTTCTGTGTCTATAAAATCCTGCGAAGGTATGCAGAAGTATGCAAACAGCATTTCTTCCGTCTACGGCAAAAAAATAGACAAACAGTAAAAATTAAAATAAAAAAGAACGCGGTTTAAAGCGCACTTCCCATAGGGAATTAAAAAACTAAATTATTAAGAGTTATACTTTCAAGCAAGGACAAAAGCTCTCGAACGATATGTTCGAGAGCTTTTTACTACAAACCTTTTAGAAAGATAAATTGAAATTTAGTTACGGCGCAAGTGATAATATAGAAATACTGCTTACCTGCTTATACTCAGCTTCGCTTATAACTTTTAATCTTTGATTTATGGCTCCATTATTTGGTGAACAATGCAATTTGTATTCCAAGTTTTGCTTTGTCCACGCATACCGATTAAAGCCTTTGGGAATACAATACAGCCGTTCCCCGTCATCGCCGCAACTGTTATTCTTTTCGACCACATACCAAAATGAATTTTTTGCAAAATACCTTTCATAATATATGGCTTCCGCTTTTTTATCAGAAAACACTTCCGCACACTCTGACACCGTTTTAATAAAGTCGCACACTTCGTTTAGAGCAAAATTTCGGCGAATTTCAACGACTGACAACGGTTCACCTGCGGCATTGGCAAAATAGCCGTTACTTGTAACATCAAGCATTACCCATTTGCTCAACGTGTCATCGTATATTTCGGTTACAACGTGATTATCCATATCATAAGGCGAATACGGCATAATCCATACCCTACGCGCAGGAATTTTTAACGCAAGACACAATTCTTGCAAAATCTTTGACTTATTCAGACTGTTTATTCCGCAAGACGGTTTATTTAAACTATATCTCAATAGCTCTAACGCATTACAGCTTATATGATTATCAAAGTTGCCGTCGTGAAGAAGGCGTGGAGCAAAGTAGCGTGTAAGGTTTACTGCTTTTTCAAAAGAAGTGCCGTTGCCCGCTATCTCTTGTATTTTGTACTCTTGTTTGAGAACTTCAAACTCGGTACAGTCAAATTTATACGAAAGACTATCTTCTGTACCTTCGGTAAACTCGGAATTATTGAAAAGTATGCCTTTGAAAATATTTAATTCTTCTTGCCATATTTCTTTTAATTCGTTGTCGCCCATAGATAAATTTCTCCGCCAAATTACTGTTTATCGTACAATTATTATATAACGAAAAATGAAAGAACGCAACCGCTTGAATTTTGCGGGAAATATAAAACATATCTATATCTCACTAGGCTACGAGTAGCCTAATTCGTCCACGAAAAAAGTACAGAAAAGGCACAGCTTAACGCCATGCCTAAACCTTTTTATTTGCG
>CAMXOH010000078.1 GCA_947245485.1 uncultured Clostridia bacterium
TTGCCCACAAGGAAATCCCTATAACAGTTACCCTTACGTAGCGGCTTTTTCATTGACATAAGTGATGTCTTTTGTTAATATAAGTGTGTCAGGTAAACTCAATAATTATTTTCAAAATGAGTATAGTAACGGTAGAACTATACTTAATTAGTCGCATACAAATCTCATTTTGAAATTTTGTTTGCCTGACAGCTCAGCGATTAACGGTATATTCTACGTGCCGTTTTTCGCAAGAAGAACGGCACTATTTTTAGTTATAAGGCGTTCTGTCGTCAGTTCTACCGAGTAAATAATCAATAGAAACTTTGAAATAATCCGCTATTAACTCGATATCATCAATAAGCGGAATTGAATTGTGGTTGTTCCATTGGGCAATGTTATTGCGATGAATATGAATTAATTCCGAAAGTTTATATATTGTAGTTATATTTCTTTCTATTCTTAATTCATATAATCGTTCTTTAAATTTTTTAGGGTTATCGGATTTAATAAAATTATCGTTTTCAGTGTTTCCAATAAGATATTCTATTGAAACATTAAAAAAATCTGCAATACGGACAAGTATCGGCACTGTCGGAAATATTCCGTAATTATAAATTTTACTGAACGTTGCGTAAGTAATTCCGATAGTAGAAGCAATTTCTGTTTTTGTTTTAATTTCTAAATCGCTTACCAAATCTATAAATCTTTCTTGAAATTCTTTTGAGATAGCCATTTTGTTTTATCTCTTTTTTATTGCTGTATTAGACAATTAATAGTAATAAATTGTCGTAATTTTATGTTAAGTTACTGCTTTACGCTAAACGACAATAGTTGATAAATAATATCTACGATATAAAAATTTTTATACGTTCAATGGATTAACTACTTATGAAATCTTGCGCTTTTTTCGGTCATCGTGATATGAATGTAAAACAGTATAGAGAGAAATTGTTAAATTCAGTTATAGAACTTATTGATAATAAAGGTGTTACACAGTTTTATTCGGACTTCCGCGGTGACTTCAATAGTTATTGCGGTAATTTGATTTTTGAACTTAAAAGCATTTATCCGAAAATAAAAAATACAATGGTGCTGTCGTATATTCCCGAGGCAAAAACCGACGATAACAGCGCTTTCTATTTACCGAAGTGCTTTGACGACAGCGTTTATCTTTTGGAAAGAAGCGTTCCGAAAAGGCTTGCTATTATCGAAACCAATAAATGCCTTGTAGATAAAGTTGATTATATTATTGCGGGTGTAATGACTCATTTCGGCGGCGCTTATATGGCTTGCGAATACGCATATAAAAGAAAAAAGCCGATTATAAGTTTAATCGACGAATGGGAAATATAAATAAAAAACAAGAGGTGTAAAAATGAAAGTACTGACAAAAGAACTAAACAACAAACTTGAACTTCACGAGTTGCATTGTGCATTGGCTTCAAGAGAAAAGAGAACTTTACCTGTATTTTTTCTGAACGGAAATTGCGGGACTGTGGACGAAACCGACGTAAAAACCGCGAATACAAAATTCAATTTTACGGAAAAGGAAAACGAGTTAAAATTTATGTTATTGCCGTCTACGTTTCCTTTTTACAGTGAACATTTTGCCGATGCGGAAGAAAGGGAGATGCGTTCGCTCGAAGAAGATTTCTTATCGCAGTATGTAAACAGATTAAGGATTATATCCTATTTGCCCGATGAAATTTTGGAACAGGTAAAAGACAAACGCTTGCTTGCATTAGGGTATGCGGAAGAGAAAGTCAAAAAAACGATAATCGAATATATAGACGCCGAAAAAACAGCCGCGTTGAAAACTTTGAAAGACAGTATAAACGAGTCGTTAATCGTTTCTTCGGAATTAACTATCGGAACTCAGTTTAAAAAGCGTCTTTATATAAATTCGATAGTGGAATTATTGGACGAAGTTAAAATTACTAACGTAGAACGAAAAGATAATGAACTTTATATTGAATTGGACAATGAGGAAACCTTTGTTCTTACCGACGCCGAAACTTTGGAAGAAGAAATTAACGCTAAAAACACTGCTGTCGAAAAGTTCGAATTACATAAAACCGAACAAGGTTACGAACTTCATTTACTGCTTATGACGCAAGACGAAAGTTTAGTCGAGAGTTTTCACTGCGTAACTTACGGATTTAAAGATATGAAATTTAAAATGTAACCGTATATTTATTGTCCGCTGGGCGAGTAAAATTTACCGTTGACAAAATCAACCCCGTATAATAAAATAATCTTGACGGAAAAGTTTCCGCAAATCAATTGTTCCGGAGTTGTTTATTATGAAAAGATTATTACCCGCATATCCTTTGTTCGTTAAAGACCCTTATTATTCCATATGGTCTCCCGATGAAAGGTTAAACGGTAGCGACGTTATATTCTGGACGGGCGCGCGCAAAAAGTTTTACGGCATTTTAAAGGCGGAAGGCAAAAAGTATTGCTTCCTCGGCAAGCGCGAAGGAATGGAGCAGGCTATACAGACTTCGCTCGAAGTCGGAGCTTTTACGACCCGCTATTCGTTCGAAGCGGGAAAGGCTAAGCTCGAACTCGAATTCGTATCGCCGTTGCCGCCCGACGATATTATGCTCGCGTCATGTCCCGTCTGCTACGTGAATTATAAAATCAGCGGAGTTGACGAGGCGGAAATTATCTTCGCCGCGGAACAGAGTTTGTGCTATAACGAAAAGACAACCGAAAACGAAGTGCGCGGCGGCGCGCTGTATTTAAACGGTTTCAATGCCGCGTTTTTCGGACTTTCACGCCAAATGCCCTTGTCGCAGAACGACGACGGAAGTTGCGCGGATTGGGGTTACTTCTACATATCGGGCGAACGCGCTTATTTCTGCGACGAACCCGCTTTTGAAAACTATATTGCAAAAGAGGTTATTCCCGAAACCGCCGAAAGGAAGAGTAACAAGTACATCGTTTCCGTTTGCCGCGCGCATTCGGGAAAAGTTATGCTTGCGTTCGACGATACCGTGAGCATTAATT
This sequence comes from uncultured Clostridia bacterium, assembly GCA_947245485.1. Lineage (GTDB taxonomy): Bacteria > Bacillota > Clostridia > Christensenellales > Borkfalkiaceae > Coproplasma. Next base: position 2,995 of record CAMXOH010000078.1, read on the forward strand.
ATTTCGGCGAACTATTGAAGGGACTGTATCTCGAAAGCAATACCGTACTCGGCGCGCTCGAATACGTAAATGCGAATACACGGGAAATAGGTTCAAAACTTGCAGCGTTTGAAGACAAACTTTTAAAAGCCGCCGCGCCTTACGGCGAAAGTTATAAAAACATTTTAATAGCTTCCTTGCGGCAGGCAATGGGCGCGCATAAAATAGTGCGCGGAAGAGACGGGGAAATCAGGTTTCTTTCAAAAGAGTGTCATTCCAACGGCTGTATCGCTACGGTAGATATCAGCTATCCGTCTATGCCGCTGTTCCTTTTATATAATCCCGAACTTTTAAGAGGAATGTTAAGACCTATTTTTGAATTTGCGTCGATGCCCGTATGGAATTATCCCTTTGCCCCGCACGACGCGGGAACATATCCGTACTGCACGGGGCAGGTTTACGGAATGAACGACAGGGACAACAAATTGCTTCACAGCGCGCTCACCTGTTACGAGCGTCAGACGCGCTTCCCCGTATATATGCTTCCGTCGGGTACGGACGTGTATTGTTTTGAAAACCAAATGCCCGTGGAAGAGTGCGCGAACGCGCTTATAATTCTTGCCGCGTGCGGCAAGTCCGACGGAAAGTATACTCTCTCCGAAAAATATTTCGAAACCGTTACAAAGTGGGCTGACTATCTCGCCGAAAAGGGACTCAAACCCGAAAACCAACTCTGTACGGACGATTTTGCGGGACACCTCGGAAACAATCTCAACCTTGCGATTAAAGCGGCTGTCGGTATTGCGTGCTATGCGGAAATATGCAAGGCGCTCGGCAAAACGCAATTATATAATAGGTATAGGAAAACCGCTTCGGAATTTTCCGCCGAAATAAGCGGAAGCGCGCGCGGCGGGCATATGCCTTTGGTGTGGAACGGCGACGGGCAAACGTTCAGTCTTAAATACAACCTCGCATTCGATAAAATTCTCGGTTTGTCTCTTTTTGCGCCCGAACTTTATGAGAACGAAGTTGACTGTTACGTTTCGAGGCTTAACGAATACGGCACGCCGCTCGATACCCGCAATACGTATACCAAGAGCGACTGGCTTGTGTGGGCGGCGGGACTTACCGACAGGGAAAATAAGCGCGCCGAACTTTTGGATTCGCTTGACAGATACCTCAAAAACACTCCCGACAGAATACCTTTTTCTGATTGGTACGATACGGTTTCGGGTAAATCCGTCGGCTTCTGCAACAGGGCGGTTCAGGGCGGCTGTTTTATACTTTTGTTAAATTTTGCAGAAAAATGTTAAAAAATATAATGTATGTAAAATACGTTGATTTTTATTTTCCGTATGATATAATTGAAAAAACTGTTTTTTTGAGGTAAAGGGATTTGGTAAATCTGCTTGTATGGGAACAACTTTCTTTTGACGAACAGGCGCTCGCTCAGTTCGTTCAGGGAATGCTTAACAGAAAGGGCGTTAAAGTATATATAGACACCGACGATTACTTATCGTATCTCGACGAAGAGTATTGCGAAACCGAACTTTTCAAACTTATAGAACAAAACGTTTCCCTGTTCGAGGGCGCGGCTTGTTACGACTTGAACTGTAACGATATAGGCATCAATATGGCGGCTATGGTGTCCGCCGCAACCGATATACTTTGCGCGCCCCGTACGCTTATTTCAAAGCTCAACGCGCTCGGACTTAAAACGGTTTCAGACCTTGCCGATATAAAGGGCAGCCGCGCCGCACGCCAACGCGAAATATGGCTTAAATACAAGTCTCGTCTCAATAGAGACGCGCTCGTTCATCAAGTCGTAAAAGAGGACAATTTCCATCTTGCATTGCGCGACTTTTCAATTTGCAACCGTTGGGCGTGCATTTACACGAGCGAGAGCGAGGAGGACAGAAGTTTCAGGCGCGAGGTATTGCAGTGGCTTGACGGCAACGTTCCCGTCTACGGTTGGAACGACGATGAAATTGCGTTTATAAGAGATATATCTACATACGGGGAATATGCGTTGCCTTCGGACTGGTCCTGCAACCACAGTTATTTCGGACTCGGCGACTGCAAATTGAAGATGAAAACTCCGCGCACGACGATACGGGAGGACAAGCACTATATAGCGCTTGTAGTCAGCGACGGCGACAATATTCAGTGGCTTGAAAGAACGTTCTGCACTTCGTCCACGTTCGGACAGAGACAGAGAAGTCCTATGAACTATAAAATGAGTTGGACTTTCTCGCCCTCGCTTGCAAGGCTTTGCCCCAAGGCGGCGGAAAGAATTTATTCGGGTAAGAAGAACGATTATTTCATAACGGGCGTTTCGGGTATAGGATACGCAAACTGTCTCTCTTATCCGCGCGAACACCTCGACGGATTTACCCGCCTGACGGCGGAAGCTATGGCGGACTCGGACTTGAACGTTGTTTGTCTTTTGGATGAGCTTCATCTTACCGAGGACGAAAGCTATACGAAAGACAGGCTCGGCTGCTATGCGCGGTACGACAATATAAAGGGCGGTATCTGGGAGCTCGACCCCGACCATTACCGCGGAGGCAGGGGTAAAATTTTCTGGGCGTCGGGTAAGCCGTTCATATCGGTAAAATATTCGCTGTGGCATCCCAGCGACAAACCCGGGCAAGTCACGAAAGAGTTTTTGGATAATTTTATAGAGCAAATAAACGCGCTCGAAGTAAATCCCGCTTCGGCGGAAGGGTATACGGTTATTAACATTCACCCGTGGACGATAAATATAGAAGATTTGGATTACGTAATAAAGGGATTGGACGATAAATTCGAGTTCGTCTATGCGGACGAATTAATCGAACTCGTAAAAAAGAATTTAGGATAATTACCGATGAAAAAAGTTGTGAAAATAACCGACGTTGCAGAGAGAGCGGGCGTTGTAAAATCCACGGTGTCAAACGTATTGACGGGCAAAAAATTCGTGAGCGAAGAATTGCGCAAAAAGGTTTTGGACGCTTGCGAGGAACTTGACTTCCACCCCAATTTTTACGCTTCGGCGCTGTCGGGGCATAAGTCTAACATAATTGCCCTTCTGTTGGAGAGCAGTGAAGAAGTAGACAGAAAAATTTATCAGAAAGTCATTATGGGTTGTCTTAAACAGGCTTCCGTAAGCGGCTATTCTCTCCTAATATATTATAACTCCGATAAGGACAAACTCCTTAATACTCTCCGTCACGGAATAGCTCCCATCGACGGCGCAGTCATAATGACGCCGTGTGTAAATGACGAGCGTCTTTACCAAATCGAATCGGGCAGAATAAGCTGCGTGGTAATAGGCAGACCCGAAAACGACAACGGTATCAGTTTTGTCGATATAGACAATATCGGACTTGTTACGGAAGTCTCGGAAAAACTTATACAGTATTACGGCGACGATATCTATCTTGTGAACAGCGATGCGAACCTCACTATTTCCCGCGACAGGGAAAAGGCGTTTTCGGCGGTTTGCGCGCGTCACGGAATAGACGCGCATTTGCGCATATATGAAAGCATTAACCAGTCCGAAGACGAAGGCTATGCCATAGCGAAGAAAATTTTGAAGAAAAACGCTTCTTACATAACGGCAAACGGTAAAATTTCCGCAGGTTTCTACCGCGCCGCGGAAGAGGCAGGGCTTAAAGTCGGGGAAGATTTCGCGGTGTTTGCGCTCGGACGTTCGCTCGACCACGGTATGTTCGAACCCAAGCTCAGTTATGCGGACCAGGATTACGTGCTGCTCGGCAAGAAGGCGGTAGAGGTGCTAATCGACGAAATAGACAACGGTTTCAGTAAAAAAAGACTGTTTGTCGAAAGCAAAATAATTTTTACGGATTCGGTTAAAAAAATCTTGCTTTAATGTTGACACTGCACATTTTCTGTGATATAATAAAGAAAAACCGTTTTTCTTAATATTGGCATAAATTTGAAAAATTTGACAAAACTTACCTACTTAAAATTATTAAGAAAAAACCGTTTTTTTTCGTTTTACAGACTAAAAATGAATACAATACGGAATGTTTGTTTAAATGATTGTTAAATTAAAACCCGCTCTGAAAAGTTATCTTTGGGGCGGCAAGAAATTGAAAAGCGAGTGGAACAAGCAGAGCGCGGAAGATATTCTTTCGGAATCGTGGGAGCTTTCATTCCATAAGGACGGTCCATCGGAGATTGTCGGCGGAGAGTACGCCGGCAAACTTTTGCGTGATGTGGCTACCCGGTCCGATTGGGGCGAAAACTGCAAGAATTTCGATTTCTTCCCCGTGCTTACAAAAATAATCGATGCGGCTCAGCCTCTGTCGGTGCAGGTTCATCCGTCCGACGAATACGCGCTTCAAAACGAGGGGCAGTTCGGCAAGACGGAAATGTGGTACATACTTGCCGCCGAACCCGACGCGTTTTTATATCTCGGGTTTAACCGCAATATGACGCAGGAGCAGTTCTCGGCGGCTATTGCGGACGGCACCGTCTGCGACTACCTCAACCGCGTTCCCGTAAAGGCGGGCGAAACGTACTTTATCCCGAGCGGAACGGTTCACGCAATCGGCGCGGGGATTACGCTTTTCGAAGTACAGCAGAACAGTTCGCTGACTTACCGCGTTTATGATTTCGGCAGGGTAGATAAAAACGGTTGCGCGCGCGAACTTCACGTGGATAAGGCAAAGCGGGTGACGCAGCTTGTAAAGAAACCCGTGCCCGACCCCGCGCGCAGCGTGCTTCTCGGCAAATGCAAATATTTCTCGGTATACCGCTACAACAGCGGACGCAAAATAGGAAGGACGGACAGCTACGTTTGCGTAACGGTGCTTGACGGAACAATCAAGCTCGGCGAACTTAAACTTCATAAGGGCGAAACGGCTTTTATGTCGGCGGGCGAAAGCGCGACGGTAAGCGGATTCGGACAGTATGCCGTAATTTGTACGGAGAAAGATTAAATGGTTAAAGAGTTTTTATTCAGACACGGACAGTCCGCAGAAAATATAGACGCGGAAGAAAGCATAAACGTTTTTCTAAGCGGTATGCGCGCGGGGCTCGAAGGCGAAGAAAGTTCGCTTGCGATGCTGTCTACTTACCTCTACGAACCCGATGACGCCGTGAGCGAAAGTCAGGATAAAATAATCATAATAGACGCGGGCGGAACAAATTTCCGTAGCGCGCTCGGTTATTTCAAAGACGGCAAGGCTGTGTTTGAAAACGTGCAAAAGACGGTAATGCCTGCTTCCGACAGAGAACTTTCCAAAGACGAGTTCTACGGCGAAATAGCGAAAAACGTGGAAAGGCTACTTAAAGAGGGCGGTAACGTAGGTTTCTGTTTCTCCTATCCCGTGAAGATGAGCGCGGACAAAGACGGCGTAATGTGCGGAGCTACCAAGGAGCTCAAAGCGCGCGGAATAAACGGAACGAAAGTCGGCGCTTGCACGTTGCAGGCGATAAGACAATACAGCTCGGAAAACAGAAAAATCGTTATATTAAACGACACGGTTGCAACCCTTCTCGGCGGCACTGTCGGGGCGGATAAAAAATATTCCTCTTTCATAGGTTATATATACGGAACGGGAATAAATCTCGCCTACCTCGAAGACGCAAGCGAAATACGCGGCGAAAACGGCGGCGGACGCAGAATGGTTATAAATACCGAATGCGGCAACTTCGACGGATTTAAGCAGGGCGACTACGATAAAATCGTCGCGCTTGAAACGGCTCAACCTCAGGCGTATAGGTTTGAAAAAATGACGAGCGGCAAGTACCTTGCTTCGGTAATAGCCGAATGC
>CAMXOH010000079.1 GCA_947245485.1 uncultured Clostridia bacterium
GTATCCGATGACGGGTAGCAAGATGACGCATGACAGGCAGGTCTAAAATACGCGCACTTGTGCGCAGCCGGTAATGATTAGGGCTTATTGCCCGAAAATGAAATACCACCCGCTATGCGGGTGGATTATTATTAAAGCGATAAAACGTCGTTCATATCGTATATGCCGGACTTTTTGCCCGCAATAAATTTCGCCGCCTTTATTGCGCCCGCCGCGAAAACGCGTTTGGAACGCGCCGAATGGGAGAGGGTGATAATTTCGTCCTCGCCAGCGAATAAAACGTCGTGTTCCCCGACTATTGTTCCTCCGCGCACGGCGTGCATACCTATTTCTTTTCCGCGCTTGCCGACTGTACCGCTTCTGCCGTTTACGTAACGTTTGTTTCCGTCAAACGCTTCGTTCACGCTTTCCGCAAGCATAATCGCCGTGCCCGACGGCGCGTCAACCTTTTGGTTGTGGTGCTTTTCTATTATCTCTATATCGAAACTTTCGCCCAAAACTTCGGCGGCTTTTTTTACGAGCTTTACCAAAAGATTTACGCCGAGCGAAAAGTTCGCCGTCTTGAAAATCGCCGTCTTTTTCGAGCATTCGTTAATATATTCGAGCTGTTCGGCAGTGTAACCCGTGGAGGCAAGCACCGCGGGCACGCGGTTTTCAACCGCCCATTCAAGCTCGCTTTTAAGCACGGCGGGAGAGGAGAAGTCGATAACCACGTCGACTTTTTCCTTTACTTCGCCAAAACTTTTATAAACGGGCACGTTTATACTTTCGGGCGCGTGCAAATCAACGCCGCAAACTACGCGGGCGGTTTCGTCGTTTTTTAAAAGTTCGTAAACGTTTGCGCCCATTTTTCCGCCTATTCCGCAGACAAGTACGTTAATCATCTTTTCAACCCCGCATTTTTTATTGCATTCGACAGTATCTCTTTGTTATGTTCTTCAAGCTCCGTCAAAGGCGCGCGCGGAACTCCCGCGTCAAAACCCAACATATTGTAAGCCGCTTTTATGGGTATGGGGTTAACCTCCAAGAAGCACGCGTCTTCGAGGGGCAGTAAAAAGTCCTGCAATTCGTTCGCTTCGTCGAGTTTGTTCGCCTTTACGAGTTCGTACATTTTTTTGACGAGCGCGGGCGCGATATTGGAAGTTACCGAAATAAGTCCCGCGCCGCCTATTGCAAGCATAGGCAGGTTAAGGAAGTCCTCGCCCGAAAACAAATCCATTTTTCCGCGTATTCTGCGCATTGTTTCGCAGACTTGCGCCATATTGCCGCTCGCCTCTTTAATGCCCGCCATATTGGGGAGAGCCGCTATTTTTTCCGCCGTTTCGGGCAGAATGTTAACGGCGGTGCGGGAGGGCACGTTATAGGCTATGACGGGAATATTCACGCTTTCGCATATAGCTTTATAGTACTCGTAAAGTCCCTTCTGCGTGCATTTATTGTAGTAGGGCGTTACGGCAAGCACGCCGTCAGCGCCGAGCTGTTCCGCGCGCACGGAATTCGCAACCGCTTTTTTCGCGTCGTTACTGCCCGTGCCGACAATAATTTTTAAGCGTCCGCCAGCCTTTTTAACGGCGTAGCGTATAACCCGTTCCTTTTCGTCCTCGCTCATTGTTGCGGGTTCGCCTGTCGTGCCGAGGATAACTACCGCGTCCGTTCCGCCGTCGATTTGGTATTCGAGCATTTTGCCGAACTCTTCGAGATTTACGCCGTTTTCGTTAAACGGGGTTATCATTGCAGTGAGAATACCGCTGAAAATACCGGTCATTGAAATTCACCTCTCATATCATTTTAATCATAAGTAATATTTTTTGTGTAAGGGTATGCGTTTAATCGAAGTAACCCTTGTAAGCAAGCAGTTCCGCAAGCAGAACCGCGCCGCCAGCCGCGCCGCGAAGGGTATTGTGGGAAAGTCCTATAAACTTGTAGTCGAACACGCTGTCCTCGCGCAAACGCCCCGCGCAAACCGCCATTCCAAGCTCGGTATTCCTGTCTAGCGCCGGTTGGGGTCTGTCGGCTTCTTCTGAATAATGTATAAACTTTTTGGGAGCGGAGGGGAGGAAGAACTTCTGCGGTTCGCCCTCGAATTCGTCCCAAGCCTTTATGATTTCTTCTTTCGTCGGCTTGTTTTCAAAGGAAACGAAGCACGCCGCGGTGTGTCCGTCGGAAACGGGTACGCGCAGGCACTGCGCCGTTATTTTGGGCGAGGTTGCGGGTACGATTTTGCCGTCTTTGAGTTCGCCCCAAATTTTAAGGGGTTCGATTTCGCTCTTTTCCTCTTCGCCGCCGATATATGGTATTACGTTGTCGTAAATTTCGGGCATGGTTTCAAAAGTTTTGCCCGCGCCCGAAATCGCCTGATAGGTAGTTACCGCCGCGCACTTTATGCCGAATTTTTTGAGCGGGTGCAGAAGGGGAACGTAAGATTGAAGCGAGCAGTTGCTTTTAACGGCTATAAAGCCGCGCTTCGTGTTAAGCCTTTCGCGCTGAGCCGGAATCACTTCGAGATGTTCGGGGTTTATTTCGGGTATAACCATAGGCACGTCGTCCGTTCCGCGGTGCGCGGAATTGTTTGAAACTATCGGACATTCGAGTTTGGCATAGGCGTATTCGAGTTCCTTAATCTCGTCCTTGTTCATATTCACCGCGCAGAAGCAAAAATCCGTTTCCGCGGCGATTTTCTCCATATCCGCGCGCGCGTCAAGCACCTGCATATTGGTGAATTTATCGGGAATGGGTTCGTTCATATGCCATTTTTTCACAGCCTCGCAATATCTCTTTCCCGCGGAGGAAGAAGAGGCGGCAAGGTGCGTTACGTTAAAGCGGGGGTGATTGTCGAGTAGGAGCATAAATCTCTGTCCTACCATACCCGTTGCGCCTATAATTCCGACGTTGTATTTTTTCATTAAAACTCCTTTTTAACCATAAGTTAAATAAAAAATACGGCAACGCGCCGCGTGCCGTAAATAAACTTAGCAAGCAATTAGCGCAACATTTAACCTTTTACGGTTAATATGACAGTCGCAAGGGTATTGTCCCGTGCGCCCGACGCGGAATTAAGGGGGCGTTCCGTATCTCGGCGGGGACGCCCTTTCACTGCGGCATTACGCGGAAATTCCCTTAAATTCCTCTGCCGCGGGTACTTATGCTCGCCCGCTCCTCTAATTAGCAGACTCATAATATCACACGCGCGCGCAAATGTAAAGAATATTTATAAGCCTTTTTCAAATTAGCTCAATTTAGCTTTTCCTGCCGCGGAAAAATACTTGAAATATTTTAAATATTATGATATTATTATTTAAACAACGTATAAAGGGTTAGTTTCGCCCTTTTGCACGGCTTTTAAAAGTCAAAAATTCACTCTAAAAGGTTTTTCGTTTATGGCGCTTAACGTTAAGAATCTCGAAGGCAACGAGAATTCGGACGATTACACAAGAAAAGTTACCGAACAGGGCAGATGGGGTCTCACGTGGGACGTCTTTAAGGGCAACTTCGGCAAAGTGGTTCTTATAAATCTTTTCGTACTCATTTTCCTTTTGCCTATGGTAGCCGTGCTCATTGTACGCGGCGTATATATCAACGGACTCGGTTTACAGTATCCTTTCAACTCGAATACGGGCGTGGGTTATCCCGCCTATCCCGATACGCAGGGACTTACGGAAAGCATATATCTTTCCGCGGACATACTGTTCTATTCGGTGCTCGCCGCGTGCAGTCTTATCGCCGCGGTTGGTATTTCTGGCGGCGCGTACTCGATGAAAAAACTTGTCAACACGCAGGGACAGTTCACTTTAAAAGGCTTTTTCCACGGAGTGAGAGTCTGCTATTTAAATACCGTTCTGCCCCTCATAATATTTATGGCATTCCTGTTCAGCGCGGTGCTTGTCGGCGATTGGAAAGATTTGGTAATCGCGCGCGGCGGTTCGGGCGCGGGTCCCATAACGGCGTACGTATTCATTATAATCGCAACCGTGCTTGCGGGCATTTACTGCGCGTGGCTTTTGGCGGTAGGCGTAAGCTATAAACTCAGCGTTTTTCAGGTATTCAGAAACGCGTTCGTGCTTATGCTCGGCAGTCCCATGCATACGCTGTTCTTTGCAGCGTTCGCGCTCATTCCCCTTTGGATTTATCTTATCGGCACGGCTGTGTCGTTTATGCTTTTCGTTTCTTTCATACTTCTCATTCTGTTCGGACTTGCGTTTATATTACTCATATGGATGTCGTATACGCAGTGGGTGTTCGACTTGTACGTAACGCCCATTCAGAAAAAGGCGGAAGAGGAAGCGAACAGAAAGAAAACCCCCAAGGAACTTGCCGCGGAAAAGGAAGAGGAAGAAAAGCGCGTCGCGCGCGAACTGCTCGCCGCGGGCAAGAGCGAACTTATCGGCAAACCCATACTTCCCATATCCGAAAGTTTAGTCGTGGCTCCCCTTGGTTTGACTTATACCCGCGCGGACGTATCCCGTCTTGCCGCGGATAAAGAACAGCTCGGCAAAGACATATCCGCCTATGAAGAGGCGCATAAGAACGACACGGTCTACGCCGAATACAACAAACTGTTCGCCGAGCGCGAAAAGGCGTTGCAACCCAACGACAAAAAGAGCAAAAAGAAAAAGGTCAGCGCGAACAATCTTCTCAAATAAGTTTGTTTTCCGCGCCTTATAAAAGGATTTTCAATGGTAAATTCTTACTCTGCGCTTGGCAGATGGTTCGAATATTTAAACGACGACTGCGGCTATGAACAATGGTCGCAGTATTTAATTAACGCACTTAAAAACCGCGGCGCGGGCGCGTGCGGCGTAGATATAGGTTGCGGAAACGGATATTTCACGCGTGCTTTGGTCAAGGCGGGTTACAGGGTGACGGGCGTAGATATTTCCCCGCAAATGCTCGACACCGCTCAGCGCATTGCGCTTAAAGAAGGCGTTCGGGCGGAATTTTTACTCGGCGATATTACCAAACTAAAATTAAACGCCAAAATCGATTTCGCCGTCGCAGTGAACGACTGTATTAACTACGTTCCGCAAAACAAACTCAAATCGGCTTTCTCGCACGTGCGCTCCTGCCTTAAAAAAGGCGGACTCTTCATCTTCGACGTAAGCTCGGCTTATAAATTGAGAAACGTTATCGGAAACGAACTTTTCGCAGAGGAAAGGGACGGTATATCTTACATTTGGTTCAACAAGCTGTCTGAAAATTACGTTACGATGGATTTGACGGTTTTCGAGCGCACGGACGGCGGCTTGTATTCGCGCAGCGAGGAACGGCACGTTCAGTATATACACGAAGAGGACTGCGTTAGAACCGCGCTCGAAGAAGCTGGTTTTTCGGTTGAAACGCAAGGTCATCTCGGCAAAGAAAAAAAGGAGCGGATAAATTTTATCTGTAAGCGGCTATGAATAAACTGATTAAGGCGTTAATATACGGTTACGACGTTTCGCTTTCGGTTCTCGAAACTACCGATATGGTCAACGACGCAATTAAAACACACAATCTCGACGCCGACTCGGCAAAGACGCTCGGCGGACTTCTCACCTGCGCGGCGTATATGTCTGGTTGTCTTAAAAACGAAAAAGGCGCGGTGTCCCTTACCGTAAAAGCGGGAGGGGACGCGGGCGCGGTCAGCGTGTCGGGCGACTTCGAACAGCATATCCGCGGATATATCGACGGAACGTGCGGCGGGAAACTTAACGGCGGTTATATGACTGTAATCAAGGACGACGGCTTTTACCGCCCGTTCATCGGCACTTGCGAGCTTAAAGGAAACGACGTATCGGAAAATCTGATGCAGTATTTTCAGATGAGCGAACAAATCGACACCGCGGTTGCGTTCGGCGTTAAAATGCAAGGCAATAAATGCGTTGCCGCCGGCGGAGTGGTAATGCAGCTTATGCCAGGTTGCAAACCCGAAAATATGGAAGCCGCGGAAGAGAGAATGCAGGCTTTCGTCAACGCCGCCGACATCGTGGAAGAGTACGGCGCGGAAGGAATTATAGAAAATTTCTTCAAGGGAACGGCGAAAAAAACTTATATGACTTTTCCGGAATATAAGTGCAACTGTTCGCGTAAAAAAATAGAGGGCGTAATTCTTCCGCTCGGCAAGGACGAGCTTTTGAAGATTATTAACGAAGAAGGCAATGTGAAAGTACACTGCCATTACTGTAATACAGACTACGTTTTCACGCGTGAGGACGTCGAAAAACTTTTTTGAATTTATGAATAAAACGGTAACTATCGATTTAAGCAGCGACAGGCTTATCGCCATTGCCGCCGACCTGGTCGAAGAACACAACTATATAGGCGCGCTGAAAATGCTCAACAAAAACGCCGACTTGAATTTGAACGACGAAGATTCCTATATGCTCTACGCGGAAATCTTCGACGATTTGGGTTTATACGAAAAATGTATAAACGGCTGGTTCAAGTATCTCGACTGCGCGGAATTTTCAGAACCTGCGGATGCATACGAGGGACTTGCCGTCGCTTATATGAACGTGGGCAACGAGCATATTTCGGCTTACTACTACAACAGGCTTCTTATGAACACGGACGAGCTTGACGAGGACGACAGAAAAGAGATTATAGGCTCTTTTTTAAGCCGTGAAAAAAATCCTTTGAAGTTCGTTTATCCGCCCAAACTTGCCGACTATTCCGACGTGATTTCGGAAGGAATAGCCCTGATGCGCGCGGGCGAGTACGAACAGGCAATAAGCGAGTTCGAACAAGTGGACGAGGATAACGAAGCGTATCTTTCCGCACGCAATTATATTGCAATGTGCAATATAATCGTCGATAAGTGCGGCGAAGCCGAAGCCGAGTGTAATGCGATTTTAAAAAGATTTCCCGACAGCGTACAGGCTTTAACCACGCTCGCCGCGGTGAAAACCGAGCAGAAACAGGCGGAAGAGAGCAGGGAGCTTGCCCGCCGTCTTTTGAAAATAAAAGTAAGCACGAGCGAAGATATTTACAAAATCGCCACGGTGTGCTGTGAAAACAAAATGCACGCCGAAGCGTACGAGCTTTTCTGTAAGCTCGGAGACGAACTTTCATACGATACGAACGTTCTCTATTTCAAGGCGGTATCGGCGTTCAACAGCGGCAAATACGAGGAAAGTTTCGCCGCGTTCGATAAACTGCTCGCCATAAATCCGGACGCCGTTACGGCGCGATACTATTACGAATTAGCACGTTCCGCCGCGGACAGCGGAGAAGCAACCGAACTCAGCTATTTTTACCGTATGCCCAAAGAGGAGCGCGAAAGCTGTTTTAAAACGCTTGCCGCGTTCGGAAAACTCAGCAAAGCGCAGGCGGACAAGTTCTGTAAACTCGTCGATATTTCGTCCTGCGTGCTTTGGTGCTTCGACGAACGCGAAGGTTCGGGCGACAGCGAGCTTCAATTTCTCGGCGCTATGTGCGCGGAAAAAGCGGGATTGGACGGGTTGTTAAGCGACGTTCTTTTGAACGCGTTCATTTCCGACGGATTGAAGGTGAAAATACTCACGCTTCTCGGCGAAAGGAACGAAACGGACAGTTTCGGCGTAGTGATTTGTCATCTCTATAAGCGCATATATTTCCGTAAACTCGAAACGGGCAGGAAGAACCGTAAAAATTTCGTCAAGGCGTATGCCAATCTTACGGCGCATTTCGGCGTAATCGATTCGGAATACGGCGAAAAGTTTGCGCGCACGGCGGAGGAGATTTATTCCAAACTCGAAGAAAACGACGCACTTAGATATGCGGCGGATACAGACGCGCTTTCCGCGGTTATTTATTTTAAATCGGGCATAGACGAACCCGTCGTAACCCGCGATAATTTATGCGATTTCTTCGGCGTAAAAGATAAGCAAATAACAAAAATTTTGGAGGCGTTATGAGACTTTACGATTTCGACGGAATGTTCGACGCAAAGTTGAGCGAGTATATATCCAAACACACGGGCAAGTACAAGGAGAGCGAGTGGGAGGATTTGATTCCCAAAATGTACAGGCAGTTCGGCGATACTTTCATAAAGAGCGTAGGCGACACGCCTAACGGCTTCTATGCGAAGATGACTGACGCCGAACTTGTCAAAGCGCTTTCGGCGCATCTTAAACAGGGCGTTCCCGTACCCGAATTTCTTTGCAACGCAATCGAGTCGCGCTCTGCCGCGGAACTTCTTCTGCCCCTTTTAGACGCGGGCGGGAGCGAGCGCGAATACGCTATTAATCTGCTCGGTTCTGATGAAAGAGCGATAAAAAAATATATGGAAATACTTATTTCGCCCGACTCTGACGAAGAACTTAAAAACCGTTGCGTCGATTTCATAAAGGAAAAAGCCGACTTGGTAATCGACGAAGCGGTGGAACGTTACGAAAATGGAACTGAAAGAGAGTATATGCTTGAAATTATGTCGCGCTCGGTAATTCGTAACGAGCGGATATACGATATTCTCATAAAGGAATTTCGCGGCGATGCCGATAACGTGCCTATGCACGCGAGCTATCTCGCCGCATACGGCGACGAACGCGCGCTCGAACATCTTTATGCTCGAATCGACGAAGAGGGCATTACGTTTATAGAATATCAGGAGCTTAAATTCGCTATCGAAGCCTTGGGCGGAACGTACGAAAAGGAACGTGATTTTTCAGACGACCCGTATTACAATATGATTCAGGCGAAGCAGGTTACGGCGGCGGATATTTTCGGCGGTTTCAATAATAAAAATTAAAAAACATAACTAC
>CAMXOH010000080.1 GCA_947245485.1 uncultured Clostridia bacterium
GGACACCACTAAATCGGAATCCGACGGACTTATCGAGCTTTACAGAAGACTGCGCCCCGGCGAAGTTCCCACGGAAGCGTCCGTTAAACAGCACCTCAACAATCTGTTCTTCGACCCCCGCCGTTACGACGTGGTGAAAGTCGGCAGATACAAATTCAATAAAAAGCTCAACCTCGCGTACAGGCTTCCCGGCTGTAAACTCGCTGAGGACGTATTCGACCCCGAAACGGGCGAAGTTCTTGCGCACGCAGGCGAAATTGTCGAAGAAGCTAAGGCAATCGAAATACAGGACGCGGGCGTCAACGAAGTCTACGTTCTCGTAAGCGACGCGGCGGAAGGCGAAATCAAACACAAGATAATCGCAAACAACACGGTAAACTTCAAGTCCGTGTCCGATAAGAATAACAAGCTCTTCGGATTGCTTCCCACAATCTATTATCCCAACTTCAAGTTCATGCAGAAACTCGCGGAAGAGTGCGAGGGCGCAAAGGCGGAGGACGTTGCGGAAAAATATATCGACGAAATCAACGCGATTTATTATACCGCGGAAACGCCCGAAACCGAGGACGAGAAACCCGAGGATAAGAAGAACCGCGAAAAACGCCGCGAAACGCGCGTTAAATTCGTGCTTGCCTGCAAGAAGTTCAACGAACTGCTCAATTCCGATAAAACAGTTCTTGATGCGGACGAGAAAAAGGAAATCAAACCTATCGTCGAAAAACTCAACCATAAGCATATCACGGTTGACGATATCGTCGCGTCCATTTCGACGAATATCGACTTGCAGTACGGCATAGGCACAATAGATAATATAGACCACCTCGGCAACCGCCGCGTACGTTCTGTCGGCGAACTTTTGCAAAATCAGCTTCGCATAGGTATCGCAAGGCTTGAAAAGCTCATAAAGGAACGTATGGCTACGCAGGACGCAATGGAAGTTACCCCGTCGGGACTTGTCAACGTGCGCCCCGTATCCGCGGTTATCCGCGAATTTTTCGGTTCGTCACAGCTTTCGCAGTTTATGGACCAGACTAACCCCGCGGCTGAACTCACGCATAAACGTAAACTTTCGGCGCTCGGACCCGGCGGACTTAACCGCGACCGCGCAACGTTCGAAGTCCGCGACGTTCACCACTCGCACTACGGCAGACTTTGCCCTATCGAGACGCCCGAAGGACAGAACATAGGACTTATTTCTTCGCTTGCGACTTTCTCGAAAGTTAACGAATACGGATTTATTATGAGTCCGTACAGAAAGGTTATCAAGGACGCAAACGGCGTTTCGACCGTAACCGAGCAAGTCGATTATCTCACCGCGGACGAAGAGGACAGATACATCGTCGCTCAGGCGAACGAACCGCTCGACGAAAACAACCATTTCGTAAACACCCATATCGGTTGCCGTCACCGCGATTTGATTACGCAGTACACTCCCGATAAAATGGACTATATGGACGTTTCGCCCAAACAGCTTGTTTCGGTTGCAACCGCGCTTATTCCTTTCCTTGAAAACGACGATACCAACCGTGCGCTGATGGGTTCGAACATGCAGCGTCAGGCGGTTCCTCTTATGAAGACCGAATCGGCTATCGTCGCAACGGGTATAGAAGGCGCAATCGCGCGCGACAGCGGAGTTATGGTTCGCGCAAAACGCGCAGGTTTGGTTGTCGGCGTTTCCTCCGATTTAATCAAAGTTCAGGAAGACAACGGTTTGGTTACGGAATACAAGCTCAAAAAGTTCGAGCGTTCCAACCAAGGCACCTGTCTTAACCAGCGTCCCATAGTAAATACGGGCGACAGAGTGGAAGAAGGCGAAATCATCGCCGACGGACCCGCAACAAACAACGGCGAACTCGCGCTCGGTAAAAACATTCTTATAGGCTATATGGAATGGGAAGGCTACAACTACGAGGACGCTATTCTCATTTCCGAAAAACTCGTGCAGGACGACGTGTTCACTTCCATTCATATCGAAGAACACGAAACCGAAGCGAGAGACACCAAACTCGGCGAAGAGGAAATTACGCGCGATATTCCCAACGTTTCGGAAGACGCGCTTAAAGACCTCGACGAAGACGGTATTATAAGAATCGGCGCGGAAGTTCAACCCGGCGATATTCTCGTAGGTAAAGTAACGCCCAAAGGCGAAACAGAACTTACCCCCGAAGAGAGACTGCTCCGCGCAATCTTCGGCGAAAAGGCGAGAGAGGTCAGAGATACCTCTTTGAAAGTTCCTCACGGCGAAGGCGGCATAGTAGTAGACGTTAAAATCTTCACCCGCGAAAACAAAGACGAACTTTCCCCCGGCGTAAACAAACTTGTGCGCGTATATATCGCGCAGAAGCGTAAAATACAAGTCGGCGACAAAATGGCGGGACGCCACGGCAACAAGGGCGTTATTTCCCGCGTGCTTCCTCAGGCGGATATGCCTTTCCTTGCGGACGGCACTCCTTTGCAAATCGTGCTCAACCCGCTCGGCGTTCCTTCGCGTATGAATATCGGACAGGTTCTCGAAGTGCACCTCGGACTTGTCTGCAAACAGCTCGGTTGGAAAATTGCGACTCCCGTATTCGACGGCGCGACCGAGCAGGATATTAAGAAACTGTTCCAGGAAAACAACATACTCAACCCCGAAGGCAAAGTAGACGGCAAAATTCAGGTATACGACGGCAGAACGGGCGAACCTTTCGAAAACAGAGTCACCGTCGGCGTTCAGTATATGATTAAGCTGATTCACCTTGTAGACGATAAAATCCACGCGCGTTCTATCGGCCCTTACAGCCTTGTAACTCAGCAGCCTCTCGGCGGTAAAGCGCAGTTCGGCGGACAGCGTTTCGGCGAAATGGAGGTTTGGGCGCTCGAAGCATACGGCGCGGCGCACATCTTGCAGGAAATTCTTACCGTTAAATCCGACGATATAGTAGGCCGTGTAAAGACCTATGAAAGCATAGTAAAGGGCAACAACATTTCCGAACCCGGTATTCCGGAAGCGTTCAAAGTGCTTTTGAAGGAGTTGCAGTCTCTTGCGCTCGACGTCAAAGTTCTCACCGAAACGGGCGAAGAACTCGTTATCCGCGAGCTTGACGACGACGATGATTCGATACCCACTGCAAGGGCGCGCGAGATGCAGGAACAGGAGTCGAGAATGCCCGAAGAAGAGTTCGAACTCGCAGACAACTCAGTCGAGGAAGAGGACGACGAACTCGAACCTATCTCCATATTCGATACCGACGACGAGGACGACTTCACCGCCAAAGAGCTTTTTGCAGGCGATGAGGACGACGACGAGGACGACGATTTGGGCGACAAGTTCACGCTGTTCGACAGCGAGGACGAAGAGGAACTCGATTTGTTCGGCAACGAAGACGGCAAGGACGAGGAGTAAGGGAGGTTAAAAAATGTTTGAATTAAACGATTTCAGTTCCATTAAAATCAGCGTAGCTTCCCCCGAAAAAATAAGGGAACTTTCCAAGGGCGAAGTAACTAAACCCGAAACTATAAATTACAGAACTCAGAAACCCGAAAAAGACGGACTTTTCTGCGAAAGAATCTTCGGACCGATGAAGGACTGGGAATGCCACTGCGGTAAATACAAACGTATCCGTTATAAGGGCATTACCTGTGAAAAGTGCGGAGTTGAAGTAACCCGCGCAAAAGTCAGAAGAGAGAGAATGGGACATATCGAGCTTGCCGCTCCCGTTTCCCATATATGGTATTTCCGCGGCGTTCCTTCGAGAATAGGACTTATTCTCGATATGTCGCCCAAAGCGCTTGAACAAGTTATCTACTTTGCGGCATACGTGGTTCTCGACCCCGGCACCGTGCCCGTTCTCGAATACAAGCAGGTTATCAACGATAAAGAACTGCGCGAAATCGAAGAAAAGTACGGCGACAGCGAAGCAACGGGACTCAAAGTCGGTATGGGCGCGGAATCAATCCGCGAACTTCTTATGGCGGTTGACCTCGACAAAGAGTGTGAAGAAACCAAAAACGTTATAGAGACCAGCACCGCCGCGCAAAAGCGCGTCAAAGCCGTCAAGAGAATAGAAATTCTCGAATCGTTCAGAAAGAGCGGCAACCGCCCCGAATGGATGGTTCTTACGGTTCTGCCTGTGCTTCCTCCCGAACTGCGCCCCATGGTTCAGCTCGACGGCGGCAGATTTGCTTCCTCCGACTTAAACGACTTGTACAGAAGAGTTATAAACAGAAACAACCGCTTGAAGAGAATGATGGAACTCGGCGCGCCCGAGATGATTGTCAAGAACGAAAAGCGTATGTTACAGGAAGCGGTAGACGCGTTAATCGACAACGGCAGACGCGGCAAGGCGCTTTCGGGACCTTCCAACAGAGAGCTTAAATCCCTTTCGGGAATGCTCCGAGGCAAGCAGGGCAGATTCCGTCAGAACCTTCTCGGCAAACGCGTAGACTATTCGGGACGTTCGGTTATCGTCGTAGGACCCGAACTCAAACTCTATCAGTGCGGATTACCCAAGGAAATGGCAATAGAGCTTTTCAAGCCTTTCGTAATGAAAAAACTTGTGGAAAGCGGACAATGCCACAATATAAAGAGCGCGAAGAGAACGGTAGAAAAAGCAAAACCCCTCGTTTGGGACGTTCTCGAACAGGTAATTAAAGAGCACCCCGTTCTTTTAAACCGTGCGCCCACGCTACACAGACTTTCCATTCAGGCTTTCGAACCCGTTTTAATCGAAGGCAGAGCGATTAAAATTCACCCGCTCGTATGTACGGCGTTCAACGCCGACTTCGACGGAGACCAGATGGCGGTACACGTACCGCTTTCGGTAGAAGCGCAGGCGGAAGCAAGATTCTTGATGCTTTCTTCCAACAATATCTTGAAGCTGTCGGACGGTAAACCCGTTATGCAACCCGCACAGGATATGGTACTCGGCGCATATTATCTTACCATAATAAGACGCGAAGAGGGCAAGTACTACCGTTACAGCGGCGACAGATACTACGAATGCGCGGCGGGCGAAGAGGGAGCAGAAAAGTACGTTCCCAACGCTTATATTTCCGAAGACGAAGCATTGATGGCTTACCAGATTAAGCTCGTTCATATGCAGGACGAAATTTACGTAAGAAGAAGCGTAAAAATTACCGACGAAAAATCTCCTTTCTTCGGCGAAACCGTTCAGGGCAGGGTAAAAACCACCGTCGGTAGAATAATATTCAACTCCGATATGCCGCAGGATTTGGGTTTTGTCAACCGCGTAAACAAAGAGGATTACCTCAAATACGAAATTTCCTACGAGTTCCTCGGCGGTTCGGTTGCCGTAGGCAAAAAACAGCTCGGAAAAATCGTAGAAAAATGCTTCAAGACGGGCGGCGCGCCCCGCGCGGCTGACGTACTCGACAAAATCAAGGCGCTCGGCTATAAATACTCTACAATCGGCGCAGTAACCACTTCCGTATTCGATATGCATATTCCCGCGGCAAAGCAGGACATAGTAAACGAAACCGAAGAAAAGGTTATCAAAATCGAAAAGAAATACCAGCGCGGACTTCTCCGTGAAGAGGAGAGATACAACGCTGTTATCGAGGCGTGGGATAAGGCTACCGATTCGGTTACGGACGCGCTCAAAAAGACGCTCGATAAATTCAATCCCATATGGATGATGGCTGACTCGGGCGCCCGCGGTTCAATCGACCAGATGAAACAGCTCTCGGGTATGCGCGGACTGATGGTTAACCCTCAGGGCAAGAAAATCGAAGTTCCCGTTAAGTCGTGTTTCAGACAGGGACTTTCCGTTCTCGAATACTTCATTTCGTCGCACGGCGGACGTAAAGGACTTGCGGATACGGCGTTAAAGACGGCGGACTCCGGTTATCTTACAAGACGACTTGTAGACGTTTCGCAGGACGTAATAGTCCGCGAGGACGACTGTATGGCGGGCAGTAAGAAACCCCGCGGTATGGTGGTAAGGGCGATAATAGGACCCAACGGCGAAGTTATCGAAGGACTCGAAGACAGAATTCAGGGCAGATTCGTTGCGGAAGACGTGAAAGACGCGTCGGGTAGAGTAATCGTTCCCCAAAACGGTTTCGTTACCGATTCGCTTGCGAAAGAGATTATCGCGGCGGGAATAGAACAGGTTTCCATCCGTTCGATTTTCAGTTGCAACTCGCGTTTCGGCGTGTGCGCAAAGTGCTACGGCAAGAATATGGCTACTAATACGCCCGTTCAACCCGGCGAGGCAGTCGGCGTTATCGCGGCGCAGTCAATCGGCGAACCCGGTACACAGCTTACCATGCGTACTTTCCATACGGGCGGTATAGCGGCGACGGGCGATATTACGCAGGGTCTTCCCCGTGTAGAAGAACTTTTCGAAGCGCGTAAACCCAAGGGTTGCGCAACGCTTTGCGAGGTTTCGGGTATCGCTTCCGTGGACGATAAGGACAACTTGAAGCATATCGCAATCCGCGACCAGATTTCGGGCGAAGTTAAAAAGGAATATACCCTTCCTTTCAACGCTGAACTCCACGTAAAGGACGGCGACTTAGTGGAAGCGGGTACCGTACTCAATACGGGTTCGGTATATCCTCAGGATATTTTAAGAGTATCGGGCGTAAGGGGCGTTCAGGACTATATTCTCGAACAGGTTCAGTCCGTTTACCGCTCGCAGGGCGTTGACATTAACGATAAACACGTAGAAATCATCGTCCGTCAGATGCTCCGCAAGGTTAAAATCGAAAGCGCAGGCTCTACCGAACTTCTTCCGGGCGAAACAGTCGATATGTTCACCGTAGAAGAGGAGAACCAAAAAGCCATCGAAACGGGCGGCACGCCCGCGCTCCAAAAGCGCGTGCTTCTCGGCATAACCAAAGCGGCGCTGTCTACCGACTCGTTCCTTTCCGCGGCTTCCTTCCAGGAGACGGCAAGGGTTCTTACCGACGCGGCGATTAAGAATAAGATTGACCCTCTTGTCGGACTTAAAGAGAACGTTATCATCGGTAAACTTATTCCTGCGGGCACGGGCGTTAAAGAATACAAAAATATGTCCCCCGCGATTAACGCAAGCTATAACAGCGTTGTAAAAACAAACAACTAAAAACCGTTCGCGGCGCGCCTTACGGCGCGCCGATTGAACAACGGGGTGAAGATATGGCAGATTTCGAAGATTTGAGAATGCTCGACTTCATTAAAAAGTTCAGGGCGGACGTAGTAAAAATTCAGGAAGAGCGCAGTGCGAAATTATTGAAGCCTGCAAGCAAATCTTTGCAGGATATATATAATTTCCACGTAACGGCTGAAAAATCTTTTATACAGATTGAAAATAACCTCAAAAATTTATATACTTCGTTCAATTACGCGGCGGCGATTGTAAACGACGCGTTGAAGAAAAAGAAGCTCGCCGAAGAAAGCGTCGAACTTCTCGACGAGTGTTTCGAGGTTATGATTAAGTGTTGTGACGTTATGGTTGCCGAAATAAGCAAACCTCGCGGCGCGGCAGTTAAAAAGAAAAAGAAATAAATTCGCTTGAATAAAAAACTATTCGCGGCAAACCTGCCGCGAATAGTTTTTTTATATGGAATATTATTTTAAAATTAAACGTTTTGTCCGTCGTCGGGTTCGTCAGAAGCTGTGTCCGCCTGAATTTCGTCCGTTTTTCGTGCCGCTTTTGCCGTTTTACCCTCTGCAAACGCAGTCAAGGCATAGCTTGCAATAATTCCGAGCGCGCCCAAGACGCATCCTACGGCGATATGAGCCGCGTTAAGCGAAGAGTATACAAAGTCGGGGAAGTTGGAATTATAAGTGATGAAAATAGCGGGAATGGAGCCTATTACAAATCCTATAATCGCCCAATTCGTTCCGCGGGGGAACTTAGTCATCAAAAGTTTCATAAGTTTCGCAATACTGAAAAATCCGATTAACAAACCTACGGCAAATAAGGCGAGTACGAGGAGCGAATGAAAAAAATCCGTCCTGAGCGCGGACACCGTATCGAAAATCGCTTCGTAATAACCGAAAATGAGCAAAAGCATAGAACCGCTTATTCCGGGAATTACAAGCGCGCAACTTGCCACGGCGCCTATAAGGATGAGAAGAAAATATCCGTATACGGGCATCGACGCGGACAAATCGGCTGTTCCCAGTCCGGGTATGAAACAAATGCCTATGACGAGCGCGAGAGGGAGAATAACCGAGAGCGCGTCAAATTTACCGAATCCCTTTTTAATTCCGTCCTTAATAATTTTGGGACACGAGCCGAGCATAAGTCCCGCAAACAGCATAACGGTAGGGAACGGCGCGTATTTCAAAGCATATTTCAGCGGGAAGTAAGCCGCCGCTACCGCAAGTCCCGCGCCGAGAAGAATGGGCAAAAGGAACATAAAGCTGTTTTTAAAATCGCGCCTTAAATTACTGAGCGCGTCAATCAGCTTGTCGTAAACGTCCAAAAGCACGGCGAGCGTGCCGCCGCTTACCCCGGGAATAATCATAGCTATACCGATTCCCGCGCCGCGCGCCATATCGGTAGAAAATTTCTTTAAATTCATATCAGTTAAAGTATATTCAATTAACTGCGGCGTAATGCGCTCGAAATGAAAGCGTTTACGTCAATTCCGGCAGTTTCGAGTTCGTAGTCGATTTCTCTGTAATATTTTTTATAGAGCCTGTAAATTCCCTTTGCATA
>CAMXOH010000081.1 GCA_947245485.1 uncultured Clostridia bacterium
GTAAACAGCACGCCTTGAAGAGAACTGTAATAGGTATTATTTTCGTCAACGTTGATTTCTTCGAGCGCGGCAACTGCGTAAAAAGTATTGTAAGCGATAAAGCGCACGCTTGCAGGTACGTAAACCGAAACCATTCGTCTGTCTATATCCGAACTTACAAAATTATTGCTAACGTTATATTTGCCTATGGCTATGACGGCGTACGCGCACCCTTCGTAATTTACCTGTTCGGGAATTACAATTTTTCCTCCTTTTTCTATTCCCGAAAGCGATACCCTGTTATATCCGATTACCGTATATTCGAGTCCGTCTACGGTAAAAATATGCTTAAAGTTAACTTCTTCGCCAGAATAATCCGACTGCGCGCGCTCGGGCAAACCGTAAAGGAAATTTATTCCCGTTCCGCTGCCGCTTTCAGGCGTATGTTCTTCAAGGAAATTTTCGTCCGTAACGCAGAAAAATTCATAGTTGATACCCCAAAAATATCCGGGAGTATCGTCCCAGGTAACGTCGCACCAGTACCAGTTTCCGTCGTCGAGTCTGACAAGGTTCCATGCGTGCCTCTCTCCGACGCTTTCGCCCGTAACGTAGATATTTTCCACTCCGCATACGTTTAAAAGCAGTTGGAAAGTTTTCGCATAACCTTCGCACACCGCGCCCGTTCCCTGCAATACGCCGAGGACGCTGTGCGCCCACGAAGCCGACTGTGGAACGTTGCCGTCGTACGCGTAATCGATAGCCTCTATAATCGCATCGTGAAAAGCAAGCGCTTTCATATAAGCCGAGCTTTCTTCTTCGACGGCTTTGCATATTTCGCCCGCCGCCGCATATATTTCTTCGTTTAAAGCGTTTCTTACTTCCCCGTCGGCGTACTCTTCGTAAACTAAAAGATTTAAACTCTCAACCGTATAAACGAGCTTTCCCGAAAACCAATAGTACAGCGGATTGTCGTCGCGGAAAGTTTTCCACACTTTGATTGCGTCGTCCGTTTCAAGTCCGTATCTTGAAAAGTTTATTTCGGCAAAGCAATAATCTCCCCCGACGTCTTCGCCGTTTACGTGCAGTGCGCATACTTCCGCATCCATGTCCGAATACAGAGCCTGCAATGCTCTTCCGTTAGGCTCCGTACCAAGATATTCATAGCCGTAACTGCCGTTAAAATAATCGAGATAAACGGCGCGCGGTAATCCGCATAATGCGCATTTGTCGGCGGCAAATGTATGCAAAGCCGTCTCCACGACGAGACCGCAAACCGTACACTCATTAGCGCAAAACGAACCGCGCCGTACCCACTCGGGCGAGTGTTTGAGCATAGGGATTTCTTCAAATGAAGAGTACGCACACCGCAGGCATTTTTCGAATGAGTTCCATCCCGTTTGCGTACACGTTGCCTTTCGCGCGGGAAATTCTTCATTATCGTGTCCGAGCGGTTCTATTATTTCATAAGTTGTATAATCGCACCTACTGCACGTTACGTAATCTTTGTATCCTCTTTCGGTGCAGGTAGCCGCAACCCCTTTGTGTTCGGTTTCGGCGTGCCCGAGCGGTTTTATTGTTTCATAGGTTGTATAATCGCACCTACTGCACGTTACGTAATCTTTGTATCCTCTTTCGGTGCAGGTAGCCGCAACGCCTTCATGTTCGGTTTCGGCGTGCCCGAGAGCGGGTAGTTCTTCGATATCTTCCGTATAGCTTTCTCCGCAGTCGCACACGTAAACGTTATATCCGCCCGCGGTGCAGGTAGGTTCGGCTAAACTGCAAGTATATTCGTGCGTATGCGCAGTTTCGCCGCCGTTGCCGTCGGGTTTTTGCGAAGGAACTTCCGAATCCGTATGGCAAGCCGAAACAGCTACGGCACAACACAGAGCGCACATAAGAATAATAAACGGTACCAAAACTTTTTTCATAATTCCTCCTTTACGAAAATATACTTTACTTTATTATAATATAAAAAAACGTTAATGTCAATAACGCTTTAAAAATTATGCCGTTTCCGCTTGTTCCGCGACGGGTTCTTCCCCTCCATCTTTCTTTTTTTGGCGAAGTTGCATTTTCGTCCAATTTATAAAACCGTGGGTATCGTTTGCGAGGAAAACCACGAAATTTATTACCATTGCGATATACTGCGGAGTTTCCGCCGCGGCAAGCGCCCAAAGCACGATTAAAACTATATCGTTAACGGCGTAAGCAATAGCATAAAATCTGCTTCGCCGCAACGTGAGGTAGGAAGCCGTGAAACTTGAAAAAACGGATATTGTGCTTAAAACGAGATTTGCCGTATTGAACGCCTTTAAAATAAAGCCGAAAGCAACAGTCACGGCGACTGAGAGAAAGAACATAAAGATATATTCTTTATGAGAAAGGGTATTGACTTTGACTTCCGCCCTTCCGCTTTTGGCGGGATTTCTCACCCAGCTTATAAGCGCGGCAACCGCGATGGGCGCGCTCATTCCGAGATATGTAAGCATTTCGCCGTAATAGGCGTACGAATACGAGATAAAGCCGTAAAGCGCGGCAAAAATCAAAGTGAAGATTTGCCCGATGAAACTGCCCTTTGCGGAAAACGTAAGCAAAAGCAGTCCGACGATAGACGCGGCAAGATAAAGATAACGCTCGTTGCGGAAAGCAAAGAATGAAATCAATATTACTGCAAGCGAACCGAAAAACAATACTATTTCGAATTTGGTGAACTGTTTGAAAAATTTTTTCATAAATAACTTCCGTAAAAAAAAGACATTTTAATCCGCTTCTTCAAAGACCTAACGAAACAGATTAAAATGCCGCAGCATTTTTTTGTACCCGGTGGTATCATTTAATTTTATACAGTATTTCGCCGAGAAAGTCAAGCGATTTTTTAAGCTCTGCCGCTCCGCCCGAAGCTCGCGCGGAAATAAACGCGTTTCCGTCAAACCCCGCGCCTTTCAGTCTTAAAAATATTTGGTTAAAATCGCTTATTCCGAATCCCGGCAGACAGAATTTTCCGTTTTCGTCAATATCGAAAAGCCGAACGTGCGAAATGCTACCCTGCATTGCCGCGATATACATTGCGTAAGGATAACCCGAAAGTTTGGCTTGCTTTAAATCCAACACGCCCGAAAGCGCGGCGCACCGATTTTTAAGTTCGGCAAAAATTTCGGGGTTTCCGCAAAGTCCGCCGTATGAGTTCTCCACACATAGTCCGACGCCGTAACGCGAACAAAATTCCGCAACTTCGTTAAGGCGTTCGTAAAAATCTTGCCCGCCGCTTTCTATAACGCTCCGTCCGAGTCCGCGCAAAGCGTATTTTTCCGCGCCGAAAATCTGTGCCGAGCGCATAAGTTGTTCCAGCCAGTAAAAGCCGTCGCCGCGCTGTCTTAAAGTTTCGGAAAACAGCTGAGGTTCGAAATTATAAGACATAACGCGCACGCAATACATGTTAAGACCTTCCGTCCGCGGCGAAAATTTTTTTGCGTAATCGGGACGGTATTCGTAAAACGTGCGCAAATAAAGTTCGCAGCTTTGCGCGCCGAGTCCCCTTATTTCCCCGAAAGAATTTTCCGTGTCGCATCGCCCGTACATACAGGCGGTAGATATTCCGACTTTCATATCCGTATTGTAACACGGCGCGGCTCAAAAATCAACCCCCGTATTTATAAGCGGCGAGAAAGTTCCGACTTTGGTTCAAACGCTGATTGCGGTTGTTTTTCAGTTTTGCGATATGTACTTTGAAAGAGAATACGTTATCTCCCTGTCGGCGATGGACGAAACGGGCGACAGAGGGAAACCGAGCGCGGGCGCGGGTTTCGGTTCGCTTTGCTGTGAAAAGGTTTGCCCTTCGGGTTGTTTTGCCGCCTGCGTCATAGATTGGACTACGGACAGGACGGACGAAATTTCCTCCGCGCTTTTTAACGCCTGTTTCATATCCTCCCCGCCTATTTCTTCGAGGACGGGTTTTACTTCCGAGAGAATATTAGCCGCATTGGTTCTGCCGCCGTACAGTAAAAGCGCAAGTATAATTAAAAGTTGCATAATTTGAACTCCTTGCATAGATTGTTAATAATATTATATGCATTAAAACGGCAACGCGCAAACGGTGCGCCCGTTTGCGCGTTTTAAGGAGAGCAATGAACGATTTCAGAAATTATAAACCCGAAAACAACGGAACGAAGGACGCGCCGCCGAGCGCAAGCGATTTGAACGGCACGCTTGAATTGGCGAAAAACGTTTCAAAATTAATGAACGGCAAGAACGAAACCCAGCTTTTACATACGATAATCGCGGAAGCCGAGCGCGGCAAGCGCGAAGGCAGGCTCACCAACGCAGACATCGACAATTTTTATAACACAGTTTCGCCGATGCTCGACGGGTTTAAACGCAAAAAACTTAAAGAAGTAATAACAAGGCTGAAAAACATTTAGAATAAAGACAGGTATCTGTCCGACGAATCGGGGAAAATTACGGCAACGTTCTTGCCGTAATTTTCTTTGCGCGCCGCAAGCAACGCCGCCGCCCAAAGCGACGCGCCTGACGAAATGCCCGCAAACAGTCCCTCCGTCCTTATAAGTACTCGCGCCGTTTCGAACGCATTTTCATCCTCGACGGAGATCACTTCGTCGAACAGGTTCACGTCCAGAATTTCGGGCACGAAACCCGCGCCTATGCCCTGAATGCCGTGCGCGCCGCAAACGCCCTTTGAAAGAACGGGCGACGAAGCGGGTTCAACCGCGACTACTTTTATTGCGGGATTTTTATTTTTAAGATACCTGCCCGCGCCCGTGAGCGTGCCGCCCGTTCCGACGCCCGCGACGAAAATATCAACCGCGCCGTCCGCGTCTTTCCATATTTCCGCGCCCGTAACTTCCTGCGCGGCGGCGTTTGCGGGATTTGAAAACTGCGATAAAATTATTCCGCCCGTAACTTTTCTTAATCTTTCGGCTTCCTCTACCGCACCTTCCATTCCCTTTGCGGCATCGGTCAGAATGATTTCCGCGCCGTAGGCTTTTAGAAATTTACGCCTTTCTTCGCTCATATTTTCGGGCATTGTCAGTATTACTTTATAACCTCTCGCCGCCGCGACTGCGGCTATGCCTATTCCCGTATTGCCCGAAGTCGGCTCTATAACCGTCGTTCCTTTTTTTAAAAAGCCGCTCTTTTCCGCGCCCGTTATCATTGAAAGCGCGGTTCTGTCCTTTACGGAACCCGTCGGATTCAGATATTCGAGTTTAGCAAAAATTTTAGCTTTGAGTTCGAAAAGTTTTTGTAAATTGCAAAGTTCAATCAGCGGCGTATTGCCGATTAACTCTGTTACGGAAGAGTAAATCATTCGCTTTTTGCAAGTTCCTCAACCGCCGATAAAAATATTTCGCACTCGCTTTGAGTGTTAAACGCTGAAACCGAAGCGCGGACAAGTCCTTCCGAACCCAACGCCTTGTGCATTAACGGCGCGCAATGAAGTCCGCCGCGCACGCATACCGAATATTCTTCCGAAAGTCTGTACGCGCATATTTCGGACTGCATATTGCAAAGTTCGAGCGCGACTATGCCGAACGGGTTAGGTTTTGAATACAGCGAAACGCCTTTTATTTTTTTTAAGTTTTCGACGAGAAAGGAAGTTAAGCGGTAAGTTTTTTCCGTTCCTTTTATTAAATTGCCCGAAAGATAAAGAACCCCCTCGCCGAGCGAAACTATCGCGGGATAAGAGAGCGTTCCGCTTTCGAGCGCGTCCGGATAAAAATCGGGCATATTCAGGTTATAACTTTCACTTCCCGTTCCGCCGTAAAGCACGGGTTTGGGGTTAAAGCGTTCGGAAAAGAGCAACGCCCCGCTGCCCTGTATGCCGAGCATACCCTTATGCCCCGCAACCGCGAGCGCGTCAATGCCGCTTGCCTTCATATCCACAGGGATGTGTCCGCACGCCTGCGCTCCGTCGCAAATTAAAAGAACGCCGTCGGGAATTGTTTTTCTGAGAGCGGTTATATCGGGAGCGGCGCCGTTTACGTTCGACGCAAGCGTGACAACCAAGGCGCGTGTTTTATTTGTTACGAGTTTCGCTATTTCTTCCGCGTCGAGTCCGCCGTCCTTCAAAGGCGCGTATTTAACTTTAACACCGCGTTTTTTCATAAGTTCGAGCGGACGGAGAACGGAATTGTGTTCCGCAACCGTCGTAACGATTTCGTCTCCCTCCTCCGCTATGCCCGAAAGCGCGATATTGAGCGCTTCCGTACAGTTTTTTGTAAACACAGTGCGCTCATAGCTGTATCCGCCGAAGAAATCGCACAGGAGCTTGCGGCACGAATATACGCGTTCAAGACACGCAATAGAAAGTTTATGTCCGCTTCTGCCGGGGTTTGCGCAGTATTTCATTGCGGAAGTTGCCGCAGTAATTACGCTGTCGGGTTTGAATCCGCCCGTAGCCGCATTGTCAAAGTATACCATTATTCGACTCCGTTACATAAAATAATATATAATATTTTACGTACGAGGGACTAAATTATGACAGAGGTACTTGCGGTATTCCGTTCGCGTTCGCAGGCGATAGACTGCAATGCGAGGTTGAAATCAATGGGCGTGCCGTCGAGCATTATTAACACTCCGAGAGAGGCGAATATCGGTTGCGGACTTTCGGTAAAAATTCCGCTCAATACGCTCGAAAGGGTGAAAGTGATACTGAGAAAACTCAACTATTCCGCATTCTACGGTTATTACAGAATGCAAAACGATTACGGCAGAACGATTTTCGGGAAACTCGGATAAGCGAAGTTGATTTTTTTATGCGGCTGTGATAGAATGCAGTTGTATGGATACGAAAACGGAAAAAATACTTAACGGACTTGCCGAACTTTACCCCGACGCACAGCCGGCGTTGAAGTTTAAATCGCCTTACGAACTGCTTGTGGCGGTAATTCTTTCGGCGCAGTGCACCGACGAAAGAGTAAATAAAGTTACGGAAGAACTGTATAAAAAATACAATACGCCCGAAACAATGTCGACGCTTACGCAGAACGAGCTTGAAAAATATATATTTTCATGCGGTTTTTACCGCAATAAGGCGGCGCACATTCTTTCGGCGTCGAGGGATATTATAGAAAAATTCGGAGGCGAAGTTCCCGCTTCGCTCGAAGAGTTGCGCACGCTTGCGGGAGTTGGCAGAAAGACTGCGAACGTAGTTTACGCAGTTGCGTTCGGCGGCGACGCGATAGCAGTCGATACTCACGTTTTCCGCGTTTCAAACAGGCTCGGAATTGCCGAAGGCAAGACGCCCGACAAAGTTGAGGACGGACTTTGCGCCGCTCTGCCGCAGAGCGAATGGTCAAAGGCGCACCACTATCTCATTTACCACGGCAGACGGGTCTGCCATTCCCAACGCCCCGCCTGCGAGGAATGCACTCTTAAAGAACTTTGCAAATATTACAACGAAAAGTAATTTAAAAAGCGCGGGACGGAAAATGAAGTGCACCCCGAAAGTTAGACAAACTTTTGAAAATGCATATCAAAACCCGTCCCGCACTTTTATTCTTTAAATCATCGCGTATTCGGTTTTTAATGTAGTTTATTAGAAATGCGGTACTGAAAAATAAAAAGGATTTGATTTGCATCAAATCCTTTTTGAATTAGTTTAGTTCAGATTAGCCGAGAACCTTAACAACCGTACCGGAACCAACCGTTCTGCCGCCTTCACGGATAGCGAAACGAAGTTTTTCTTCTACTGCTACGGGTTTGATGAGTTCAACGGAGATTTCTACGTTGTCGCCGGGCATAACCATTTCAACGCCCTTGGGAAGCTCAATCGAACCGGTAACGTCGGTCGTTCTGATGAAGAACTGAGGACGGTAGTGGTTGAAGAAAGGAGTGTGACGTCCGCCTTCGTCTGCTTTAAGAACGTAAACCTGAGCGGTGAACTTGGTTGCAGTCTTAACGGTGTTGGGTTTAGCAAGAACCTGTCCTTTTTCGATACCCTTTCTGTCGATACCGCGAAGAAGCGCGCCTACGTTGAAGCCTGCAATAGCTTCGTCAACGCTCTTGTGGAACATTTCAAGTCCGGTGATAACGGTTGAAACGGGTTTTTCGATAAGTCCTACGATTTCAGCGGGGTCGCCTACGTGCGCAGTACCTCTTTCTACTCTACCGGTTGCAACGGTACCGCGTCCGGAAATCGTGAATACGTCTTCGACGGGAAGAAGGAAGGGTTTAGCGGTATCTCTTTCGGGCGTGGGAATATACGAATCTATGGTGTCCATAAGTTCGAGAATGCACTTAACTTCGGGAGATGCGAGAATCTCTGCATCGGGTGCGCCGGAAGATGCTCTTTCAAGAGCTTTAAGAGCCGAACCTCTGATAATAGGGCAATCCTTGAATCCCTGATTTTCAAGAGTGTCGGTGATTTCCATTTCAACGAGTTCGAGAAGTTCGGGGTCGTCCATCTGGTCGCACTTGTTGAGGAATACTACGATGTAGGGAACGCCTACCTGACGGGAAAGCAGGATGTGCTCTCTTGTCTGAGGCATGGGTCCGTCGGTTGCCGCAACTACGAGGATTGCGCCGTCCATCTGAGCAGCACCGGTAATCATGTTCTTAACGTAGTCAGCATGTCCCGGGC
>CAMXOH010000082.1 GCA_947245485.1 uncultured Clostridia bacterium
GGTTCGGTTTAAGTTTTCTACATACTTATTCCGCCTTTTAGCTTACTGACTAAACGCCGACGAACGGGCTTTTATTCAGGCATACCGCAAAGTACGGTTCGGCGCGCGCGGTAAAACGCGCCGAAGAGTCACCGTTTAGTTAACGCCGCGTACCGCCAACGGTATTCGCTACGCGACGGACAGCGTTAAGTTACGCTGCGCAAGCTACGCCCGCCATTCTGTTCGAAGGGAAAGCGATAACTTTGGAATCGTTAGATTCTGCGTTTAAATTTAAGTTCCGTTTTTACAAAGCCGAGCCTTTGGTATGCTTTTCCTATTCCTCTTCCGCAATCGAATCTGAAACTCGCCCACGGGAATATTAATTTCAGGCTAAACGCCGCCCGAACTACTTTAATTATAACTAATTATAAGCGAAACCAACCAAAAAAACAAGCGAATAAAATTGTTTTTTATTGACATTTTTACTCAAATGCTTTAAAGTTAAATTAATCTATTATTTTTCGGCGTACAATAACTATATGATATATACGGTAACGTTTAATCCGTCGCTGGATTACTACGTACAAGTTAATAACGTTAAAAGCGGTATGGTCAACCGTACTTCCGCAGAGCGGCTTGCCGTCGGCGGAAAGGGTTTGAACGTTTCCCTTGCGCTCAAAGAAATGGGAAACGAAACTCTTGCTTTGGGATTCGTTGCGGGGTTCACGGGAACAGCCATTAAAGAAAAAGTCAAACAACTCGGACTTAACTACGATTTTATTACCGTTGAAGGGCAAAGCCGTATTAACGTTAAAATCAAAAGCAATACCGAAACGGACATTAACGGCACGGGCGCGAAAATAGAGCCGAAAGATATAAATAAACTTGTAAGAAAGTTGAAAGGACTGCTTAAAGAAGGCGACTGGCTTATAGTTTGCGGAAGCGTTCCTTCCAACCTCGACGAATACACGTACGCGAATTTATTCAAAAGACTGAAAGCCATTAAAGGCGTGAATTTGGTAGTTGACGCCTGCGGAAAACTTTTGACGGAAACGCTTAAATACAGACCTTTTTTAATTAAACCGAATATCTATGAAATGTGTGAAATTTTCGGACTGTCCGCCGTACCCGATTTGGAGGGAGTTTTCGCCTGCGCGCGGAAACTTCAAGATTTGGGCGCGCGCAACGTAATAGTTTCTATGGGCAGTTCGGGAGCGGTAATGGTTACGGAAACCGAACAGAGTCTGTACGTGCGCGCCGCGCGCGGACAGCTTGTAAATTCCGTCGGTGCGGGCGATTCTATGATTGCGGGATTTATCCACGAATATTTAAATTCGGGCAACTACTTCTCCGCGCTCAACTTCGCCACAGCCGCAGGAAGCGCTTGCGCGTTTACAAATAACCTTGCGACGAAAGAACAAATAGAATATATATAGTCTTTGATGCTATAAAATTCACGAAATTACCCGTCTATTCTGCGACGGTTAATTTCCGTGAGCAGGGGCGTCGCCCCCTTTGCGCAAATTTTAAGCGCACACATTTTTATAATTTGCGCAAATTCACCCACTCAGGTGCAAGTTTGCACAAATCGGGTGCGCTGTCGCAAGGATACCTTGCTTGCGCCGTTAATTTTTTAAATTCACGAAATTACCCGTCTATTCTGCGACGGTTAATTTCCGTGAATCGGGGCGTTGCCCCCTTTGTGCAAAATTCACCAACTGCGGAGTAAAATCGCATGCTTGAAATTTATTGGACGAAAAATTTAGACGTTCACAGAAAAACCGAAATTATTTTAGAGCGTAAGCTCGGCAAAGATTTTACTATAAAGAGAACGCCGAACGGTAAACCCTACGTTGACGGAAACCCCCTCTACTTTTCCATATCGCACTCCGTCGGACTCGCGGTAATAGCCGTATGCGACAGACCTGTCGGAATAGATATTGAATATTACGACAAAGAGGGCAGAACGAAAAATTATTCGCACATTATAAGCCGTATGACGGAGCGCGAAAAAAACTGGTTGAACCAAGCGTTTGTGTACTTTTTCATCAACTGGGTTGCGAAAGAGGCTTATATTAAAATGAACGGTTGGACGCTTGCGCGGGATTTGAAAAGACTCGAATACTGCGATTATAAACTTTACTGCGACGGCGAAGAAGTAAATTGCGGCTATGCGGTTATGGCGGAACTTACCGACGGACCTTACGCTGTCTGCGCCGAGGGGTACACGCGCGAAGAAATTGCACACTGCCCCGTCAGACTTTTCCGTCTTAAAAAGGGCGAGCGCATACGCTGATTAAAACGTTGCTTTTAAGCGGCTTTTTGCCGCTTATTTTTTTATGCTTTTGTTTGCAAATAGCACGGAAATATTGTATACTTAATAAAAACTAACGTTACGGAGAAAATTTTTATGACGGTTTTTGTCATTGCAATGAAAAATGAAGCCGAACCTATTTTGCGGAACATAAATATACAGCGCGACATAACTTTCTGCGGAAAACGCATTGTCACGGGTAAGCTGTACGGAAAATCCGTCGGCGCGGTGATTTGCGGCATAGGAAAAGTTAACGCGGCTTGCGGCGCGCAAATCGCCATAGACGAACTCGGCGCAACACACATAATTAATATAGGCGTTGCGGGAGGACTGTACAAGCATTTGAAAGTCGGCGAAATTTACGGTATTTCGCACGCCGTGCAATACGACTTTGATTTAACCCAGCTCAACGAAACCGAAATCGGCACGCTTGACGAGTGTAAAGAAAACTATCTACCTCTTTCCGTTTACGGAAATTATCCCGTTAAAAAAGTTGCCACAGGCGACAGATTTAACGACAGCAAGGAAGATTACAAACTACTGACGGAAGTTCTGCACGCAGATATACGCGAAATGGAATGCGCCGCTATTGCGCAGGTGTGCATGCACGCCAAGATAAAGTGTTCCGCATTCAAAATTATTTCCGATATAACGGGCAACGGCAGTTCTACGGAACAGTATTTAAACAACCTTTCGCTCTGTTTCCAAACTCTTGAAAGAGAGCTTAAAAACATAATCGAGCTTTAAAGAAGGAACATTATGGAAAAAATTCCCTCGTTTTCTAAAAACCACGACGAACTTAAAACAGGACTGCACGTTTGCGGAACGGCGCACGGCGTTACCACTTGGGATTTGCGGTTTAAAAAACCCAATGCAGGCGATTATATTTCACCCGCCGCTTCTCATACAATAGAACATTTAATAGCCACTCTTCTGCGCAATTCACCCCGAAAAGACGATATAATTTACTTCGGACCTATGGGTTGCAGAACGGGATTTTATCTGCTCACCGTTAATCTCGGAAAAAGCGAAGTTACGGAATTGCTTAAAAATTGTTTCGAGCTTGCGGAAAATTTCGACGAAGTGCCGGGAAACAAGCGCGAGGAATGCGGAAATTATCTCGAACACGATTTGAACGGAGCAAAAAACGAATGTAAAAAATATTTGGAGATTTTAAATTACATATGAAACCGCTCGGCGGGGGTTGGGACGAACTGCTTGCCCCCTTGTTTACAGATGAAAAGTACCTTAAAATACGCGAATTTCTCAAAAAGGAATACGGCGAACGGATAATTTACCCCGATATGTTCGACCTGTACAACTGTTTCAGATACACCCCTCTGAACAATGTAAAAGCGGTAATTTTGGGGCAGGACCCTTATCACGAACCCGGGCAGGCGCACGGACTTTGTTTTTCGGTAAAAAAGGGCGTTCCCCTTCCGCCCTCTCTCCAAAATATTTACAAGGAAATCAAAAGCGATTTGGGAATTACCCAACCGAATTGCGGCGATTTAAGCAAGTGGGCGAACGAGGGCGTGCTGCTGCTTAACACTACGCTGACGGTGCGCGAACATCAGGCGAACTCGCATTCAAAATGCGGTTGGGCGTGGTTTACCGACAATGTAATCAAACTTATTTCGCAAAACACGCAGAACACCGTGTTTATACTTTGGGGCGGAAACGCGAGAAGCAAAGTTCCCCTCATAGAACAAAGCAAGCACCTTATTTTGCAGTGCGCGCACCCTTCTCCCCTATCGGCTTTCAACGGATTTTTCGGTTGCCGCCATTTTTCGAAGACAAACGAATATCTAAAAGCGCACCGAAAACAGCCGATTGACTGGGATTTAAATTAATTTATAAATTATTTTAAGAGGT
This sequence comes from uncultured Clostridia bacterium, assembly GCA_947245485.1. GTDB lineage: Bacteria > Bacillota > Clostridia > Christensenellales > Borkfalkiaceae > Coproplasma. Next base: position 4,169 of record CAMXOH010000082.1, read on the forward strand.
TAAAATGAAATACGCTGTTATACTCGGCGACGGTATGTCCGACTGGAAAATTCACTCTCTCGGCGACGAAACCTGTCTGGAAGCCGCCCGGACGCCGAATCTCGACAAACTTACACGCCTTTCGGAAATAGGGCTTTGCCTTACCGTACCCGACGAAATGAAACCGGGTTCCGACGTAGCGAATATGTCCGTACTCGGCTTTAACCCCAAAAAATACTATACGGGCCGTTCGCCTTTGGAAGCCGTTTCAATGGGTATAAGCCTTAAAGACACCGACGTCACGTTAAGATGCAACCTTGTTACCCTTTCGGAAAACGAACCTTACGAAAATAAAATAATGTACGACTATTCGGCGGGAGAAATTTCCACCGAAGAAGCCAAAACGCTTATCGACTATCTGAAAGAAAAATTCGACGACGAGAAGTTTACTCTCTATTCGGGAATTTCATACAGGCACTGCCTTGTTGCCGCCGACGGAAAGACGGGACACACGCTTACGCCTCCGCACGATATTACCGACAAGTGCATAGAAGAACATTTGCCCAAAGGCGAATGCGGTGAAATTTATCTCGATTTTATGAAGAGAAGTTATGAACTTCTCAAAGAGCACCCCGTCAATTTAAAGAGAATTAAAGAGGGCAAATATCCCGCAAACAGTATTTGGCTTTGGGGCGAAGGAACCAAACCCGCGCTTGAAAGTTTTGAAAAATCGAGAAACCTTAAAGGCGGTATTATTTCCGCAGTGGATTTGGTGCGCGGCATAGGTATGCTTGCGGGAATGCAGATTATTAAAGCTGACAAAATGACGGGAAATTACAAAACGAATTTCAAAGGCAAAGCCGACGCCGCGGTAGACGCGCTTTTGGGCGGACTCGATTTTGTTTACGTCCATATCGAAGCTCCCGACGAGTGCGGGCACCACGGCGACGCAGAACACAAAGTATACTCTATCGAACAAATCGATAAACAGGTTGTGCAGACGGTTATTCAGCGTTTGGAGAGCGCGAGAGAGAAATATGCCGTCCTTGTTTGTCCTGACCATCCCACTCCAGTCGCGTGCAAGACCCACGTGCAGGAACCCGTACCCTACCTTTTATATACGAATGTAAAAAATTTATATAACGGCGCAAAGCGCTATACGGAGTACGAAGCGAAAGCTACGGGAGAGTACGTTCAGGACGGTTATAAACTTATAGAAAAACTTTTATTATTGAAAGAGGAATAATTCTTTGTTAAAAGAACGCCCGCCGCGCATAATGCGCGGCGGGCTTCTTTTTATTAATTCAGTTTGCTTTAAGCTGTTTTTTCTGCTTTTTGTAAGTTTCGTTCGCCTCGTCGAGCATTGCTTTTACGGCGGGTTTGGGTTCATAGTATCCGCGCGACTGCATTTGCGTGAATATGCAGTACTGGCTTTCAGCTACGCCCAAAAGATTAGTCGAAAAACTTTTTCTGACGGACTTATTGCTTCCTTCGTACAGCGCGGTAGTGTAAATTTCCATAAGCTGTTTTTCCGATTCGAGTAAATCCTGCAAGGTATCCTTTTCATTGAGGGTACAATCCATTTTCGTAAGTTTCATTTTAACCTCCTATAAGTCCGAGCAATACGTTATAACGCTGTTCGTGTTCGTCCGCAATTCTTTCAACAGCGGCGGAAAGTTCAACGTCTGTGAGCGTTTTGGAATACGCCCGCGCCTTTTTACAAACCAATGCTTCCGCCGTAAGACAGTCGGAAATAAGTTCAAGTTCTTTCGATGTCAGTTCAGTCATATAAATACCTCCGCTTTTTTTATTGACTGTAAGAAGAAATTTTATACTTTGCATATTTGACAGCGACGGAAACGTTGTGCTAAAATTATTTTGAGCAAATGAAAAATAAGAGTGTAACGGTTGCGCTCACCGGTACAACGGGCGCTATGGGCGGCGAAGTGCTTTACAGCCTTATGCAACTGCCCTCCAATGTAAATGTAAAATGTATCGTCTACGAGGCGGAAAAGAAAATTCCGCGCTTCGTAAAGAAAACTTTAAAAAAATATTCCGAACGCATTTACGCATTCAGGGGCGATATTGCACGGTACGAGGATTGCGAAAAATTAATAGAAGGAGCCGATTACGTTATAAACTGCGCTTCGCTTATTCCTCCCAAATCAGACCACGACCCCGAAACAACCTATTTGAGCAATTTTATAGGCACTAAAAACATTGTAGATACGATTAAGGCGTGCGGAAGAGAAGTAGCTTACGTGCATATCGCCACGGTAGCTTTGTACGGACACCGCGCCGAACCGCATTTATGGGGACGCGTCGGAGACCCGATTATTTCAAGCGACTACGATTACTACTCCCTTTATAAACTCAAAGCCGAAAGATACGCGCTTGAAAGCGGCATTGAAAAGTTTGTGTCATTAAGACAGACTGCCGTTTTGCATAAGTATATGTTCGCAAACAATTTAAAGGACGGACTTATGTTCCACACGAGTTGGAACTGCGCGCTTGAATGGGTTACGGACAGAGACAGCGGCGTTCTCTGTAAAAACCTTGTAGAAAAGGATTTGAACGGCGAACTCGACGGTTTCTGGAACAAAATTTACAATATCGGCGGCGGAGAAAATTGCAGGGTAACGGGATTTGAAACGCTTGACTACTGTTTTAAAACGCTTATGGGCAAAAGCGCAAAGAAGTATTTCAAACCCGATTGGAACATACCGAGAAATTTCCACGGCGTATGGTTTTACGACAGCGACGAACTTGAAAACTATTTAGGTTTCCGTGGCGAAAGTTTTGAAAGTTTTTGGAGTGAAATGCACAAAAAGTACCCTTACTTTAAACTTGCGAAAGTAGTTCCGCCCGCGCTGATTTCCAAATTTGCTTTCAAGCGGCTGTTTAAAAACACCAACTCCCCCGCCTACTGGTTAAAACACTGCAAAGCGGGGCGCGTTAAAGCGTTTTTCGGCGGTACGGAAGCATATAAGCGCATTGGCGGCGATTGGGAAAAGTTTCCGCTGTTATGCGAAGGCAAGAGCAAAAACGGCGAAATCGATTACAGCGCGATTAAAAATTCCGCCAATGCGGAAAAATATTTACTGAACCACGGCTATGACGAAAGCAAACCTTTGGAGAGCCTCGAATATTCCGATTTGGACAAGGCGGCGGCTTTCCGCGGCGGAAAATGCTTAACTTCCGATTATTCGGCGGGCAATATTTATAAAAAAGCCGAATGGCAGTGCCGCGAAGGGCATACTTTCAGTTCCTCGCCGTACACTATTTTAAAGGGCGGATACTGGTGTCCGCACTGTTGCGAACCCAAACCGTGGCGTTACGGCGCGCTTGCAAAAGATATTCCGTTCTACGCGCAGGTTTATTTCGATTCCCACACCGAGGATGAAGTAGACGACGTTTATCCTATGCCCGACGATGACGAAGAGTTTATAAAAAAATTGCGTTAACCGCCGACGGCAAAAAAGACGAAAGAGAATTTTTTATAATTAATTATTATGAAAGTAATTTTATACGTATTTTCCGGCACGGGCAATACTTTGAAAGTTGCCTCGCTGATAAAACAATATATGAACGCGGACGTAACCGTTTACCGCGTTTCCGCGAAGAGCGGAAACGCGCCCTCCGCGGAGGGGTTCGACCTTATCGGATTAGGCTACCCCATTCATGCGTTCAATGCGCCGGAACCCATTCTGAATTTTGCGAAAAAACTTCCCGAAGTAGCTTACAGACGGGCGTTTATTTTCAAAACCTCGGGCGAGGGACTGCACCTCAACGACTGTTCGTCGCAAAAACTGATTAAAATAGTGACGGCTAAGGGATACGACGTTACTATGGAGCGTCACGTGGTTATGCCGTACAATATGATATACAGGCACAGCGACGCAATGGCAAAGCAGATGTGGATTTATGCGCAGGCGTACACGCGCCTTATCTGCAACGAGTTGGAGAGCTTTAAACGCGAAAACGTAAAACAACCCTTTTACAAGACTTTTTACGCGCCTTTTCTTCGCTTTACCGAACAGAAATTCGCACACATACACGGTCCTCTTTTCAAAGTAGACACAAATAAGTGCATAGGTTGCGGAAAGTGTGAGAAAACCTGCCCTGCCGATAACATTTCCGTTGAAAACGGCGGATACAAATTCGGAACGAAATGCGTGCTTTGCATGGGTTGCGCG
>CAMXOH010000083.1 GCA_947245485.1 uncultured Clostridia bacterium
TTAAATTCCGCGCCGCAATGTTCGCACCTGTATTTCCCGCCAAGCTCGTTCAATTTCCCGCCGCAGGCTTTGCATTTTATTTGCTGTAATTCCATTTGTCCGTTCCGAATTTAAATTTAATTTACGCCGTTTAAAATATTAAAAGGCAAGTCTTCGATTCTGATTTCTTTAAGCTCTTCGTCCGTCGGATTTTCGAGTTTGGTTATGCGCCTTGCTTGAATGGAAACAACGTCTTCAAAAACGTTTCTCACCATTCTTGCATTTCCCGAAAGCGCGCCGACTGCGCTACTCGAACTGTTAAAATATTGTTCAACCGCCGATTTTGCTTCGCAGTTTACAATATATTGATTTTTCTCGCATATGCCAAGGAAAATTTTAGTGAGTTCTTCTCCCGTATAATCGTCGAAATGAATAAAGTTTTTGAACCTTGAACGAAGTCCGGGGTTTGAGTCGATAAACGTTTTCATATGTTCGCTGTACCCCGCCACGATTACAACCAGCCTGTCGCGCTTATCCTCCATTTCTTTTAAGAGAGTGTCTATCGCTTCCTGTCCGAAATCATTCTGTCCGCCGTTAACCAACGTGTAGGCTTCGTCTATGAATAGAATACCGTCAAGCGCGCAGTTGATTTTTTCCTGCGTCTTGATTGCCGTCTGTCCGATATATCCCGCGACTAAATCGTTCCTCTGCACTTCTACCAAATGCCCTTTCTTTAATATGCCGAGCGAACGGTAAATCTGAGAAAGCAGTCTTGCGACTGTTGTTTTACCCGTGCCGGGGTTGCCCGAAAACACCATATGATAAGTCATATCGGGTACGGGCAAGCCGCGTTCTTTGCGCATTTTGAATACGCTGATTTGGTCTACCCAGTTGCTTACGCGTTCCTTTACCGTTTCCAAACCTATAAGTGAATTGAGCTTTTCAAGCGCCTGAACTACCGACAGACAGCCGTCCGAACCGTCCGTTTTTTTCTCGGGTTTTATTTCGAATTTTACTTCGGGTTTAAGCTCTTTTTTAACCTCTTCACCCGTCGACTTCTGCCGAACGGGAATATTCACGCGCGAATACTTGTCCGCAAGCGCGTTCAATTCAGACGCCCTTGACGGACACAGTTCAGCCGCCAGACGGTATTTCCTCACGGCGATACCGTATTTCTGCTTGGCGAGTTCTACATTTCCGTTAGATTCGGCGATACGCGCGTTTTTTACTTCTGCTTCCGCAGCCATCAACGTAAAATCAAACTTCGTCATCAGTTTCTCTTTCCTCTTCTCAGCTCTTCGCGGAGTTTATCGAATTTGTGTTCGTCTTTAATAAGGTCGCTGTCGTATTTAGCGTTGATATCGGGTATTACCGTTCTGTTTATTTCGGTTGAATTTGCAACGTCCTTGACGGCTTCCATATCCTCGCACGAGAGGTTGGCTTTTTCGTCGTATTCTTTGAGATATACCGCAAGCTCTTCCCACGAAGCGTTGTTCTTGCCGAGAATGCTTTCAATGTTAGATTTGTTGTTTTCTACTTCCTTTACGCTTTTAAGATTTTCCGCAACCGAAAGCTGTTGGATAATTTCTTTCTGCGCGCGCATAAAGCGGTCGCGGGCGCGGATTGCCGAAAGTCTTTCCTCGTTGACGCTGTTTATTTTATTGTCGAGAGAAATACATTCGGAAGCGTTGGCCTGTTCCCTTTCGTCGAGCAGTTCGTTGAGTTCGTCCTCGATTTTTTCTATATCGAGGTTCTTTCTCTCGATTTGTCTGTCATACTGCGTTTTCGCCGCTTGGAGCATTGTTACGGTAGACTCGATATTGTCTAAAACGTCCTGTATTCTTTTTTTATAAATACGTTCCGCCGTACTCTGCGAATATCCGCCGACGGGACTTGCGCCCGCCGCGCTTGCAAAGCCTTGCGTTGCGCCGAAAGAAGTATCTGAAATATTTTGAGCTCCGCCGACGGAAGCGCCGCCCGACGTCGCTTTGCCGAAACGCGCCATTCCCGCCTTTACCATATCGCCCTCTGCGGTGAGGGTGTCTTCCATTTCCCCGAACTTCTGCAAAGTCGCTTCAAACGCCGCGTTGCTTGCCGCGGGATTGCGGTTGGCGAGCACGTCTTTATATTTCGATTCGAGTCCGTTAATCTGTTCGATAAGATTGTCTCTGTTGCGTTCGTTCATATACATTCTTATCTGCTTGTCAAGTCCCTGAATTTTGAGCTCTGCGCCGTCTATGAGTCCGAGGGATATTTCATCGCCGAGTTCTAAGTATGTATTGATTTCATTTTGTATTTCTTTCTTTTTATCCTGCAAGCCGTAGAGAAGATTTTTAAGCAGTTCTTCCGAAGTAAACAGCGAAGACACGGGCACGCCTTTCTTTTGGGCGAGCTTGTTCTTTTTAGCGATTTCCTTGTCCTTTTTCGCTTTCATTTTATTCTGCAACTTCTTATTCTTGGCTTCCGCGGGAGTGAGCCTTTCCGTGCCGTTGCAGTACGAAGAGCGTTTGGTAATAAGCACGCCGAGCTTGGACAACTTTTGTCCTACCGTACTGTAAGAAGAATTGGAAATATCGCCCGCCATATCGTCGATTAATTCTATGAGAAACCTGTCCACATTCTCGTACAAATCTTCTGCGGTTGAAGAAGGCTGGTCTTCGAGATTGCTCTTCAATTTATATAACAGTCCCGCAATTTTTCTGTCTTTGCAGTTAGAGGTCATTGTATCGAGTTTGGTTAATGCTTCCGAACGGTTCATTCTGTTGAAATTTTTGTAGTTTTTCATTTTCGTTTCTCCTTAATTGTTTTACTGTTTGCTGTTCAGCGAAAGTCCGCAATTTGTACAGAACTTATCGTTAGCTTTATTTTCTTTGTTGCATCTGGGGCAATATATTTTGTCGGAATTTCCGCCGCCGTTGCCCGTTGCGTTAATAAGCGTCGTTATAATATCTACTTCCGCTTTCTGTTCTTTCTTCTTTCTCCTGAACTCCTCGTCGAGAATTTTGTTTTGTTTTTCTTGAGCGAAATAATCCGCTCTCTTCTGTTTGAATTCTTCGGGGAAATAAATTTCCTCAACCTTCACGTCTTCGAGTATAATGCCTATATCAGAAAGAATGTTTGAAAACTGTTCGCAGATAATTTTATTAAGCTCCGTCATCTTCGCATCTATCGTGTTGTAGTTGTGGCGGCGGAGCATTTCCGCAAGCGCGGTGATGAGGTTACTCTGCAAACTCGTTTTTTCGCGGGTATAAACGCTGACGTCGTTTTCGGTAACGAAATCTTTGCCGAGCGCCTTATAAAGTTGCGCCGCTTTATCTATTCTTGCCGCGCAGAAACCGTGTATTCCTACGTCCGTCTCTTCGTTTATTTCGTAATCGCGGTACTTAATTCCGCTTGCGCCGAATAACACGCGGAAACGCTTGTCCTTATTATATCCGATAAGTTTTAACGATTGATTTTCGCGCCTTTCTTTCTTGTTGTTAATCTCGTGTACGCCGGGAGCAAATTCGCAGTCCATTTCTCCGTTTACGTAATAAACCGCCTTACTGCCCGTTTCGACGATAACTTTCGTATTATAGACTATCGAGGACGTGTCTTCCGTCCATAAAATATATTCCGTACTCGGCGAAACGGTGATTTGTTTAACTTTTTTCATTGTAATTCTCCTTATATTATAAATTATTTAAAACCTGAACTATGTATTTGGAAGGAACGCACATTGTTATTCCCCCTTCGCTGTTACCCGGCACGAACGTGAGCATACCGAGCACGTTATTGTTCGAATCGAGAAGCGCTCCACCCGAGTTGCCGTGATTTGCCGTTATATCCGTCTGTATAACTTCGCTTACTCCCGAAGGATAATCGCTTTCCCTGTTCGGGCAGGAAATTACGCCCTTGCTGACGCTTAACCCCATTCCGAGCGGGTTGCCCACTGTGTAAACGTCTTCGCCGTAAGTCAAATTTTCAAGTCTGAATTTAAGATTTTCCTGCTCTGCGAATTTTTTTGCGACAAATCCCGAGAATTTCAAAACGGCTATATCCAAATCGGGACGGACGCAAAGCGGTATAAGGTTGTAAGTTTTCTCGTCTACCGATTGCTCAAATTCCGCCGTTATCCAATAGGGGTTGTTGCCCGCGACATGCGAGTTGGTTATTACATATCCCCCGTCCACTATAAAACCCGCGCCCGTCGAAACAATGCTGTGTCTGCCCTTTCTGTGGGAAGAACGCACCATTACTATGTTAGGCAACGCACTGCGGACAAGCGATTCGAGAAATCCCGCGTTTTCGGGAATTTCAACGGGCCGCCTTGTTTCAATGCCTAATCCGAGAACTTTGAGCCTGATTCTGCTCTGTTCGTGACCTGCGTCCGCCGCTATTTTAAGCCACGTGAGCGCGGACTGCGTATCGGGCGGTTCGAGCGCGAGAAAATAATCCGCAAGGCGGTTCATCGCGTCGCAGTTGCCGCGGAACGCGAGAATCCTGAACAGCTCGAAAGCCTCTTCGTGATTTTTTTCGACTCCTACGCCGTCCGCCTTGCATACGGCGGCGCGGTACAGCGCGGCGTCGTCTATAAACTCCGCGTATTTTAAGAACAGCGAATCGCCGCTCTTTTTGTCCAAAGGCTCCCTCTCTTCCGCATTGCGCTTGTCCGAACTACATTGGTTGCCGCATACGGCGCAGTAGTTTGCCTCGTCATCGACGGAAGCTCCGCATTTAAGACACTTTTTCATTTTATTCCCCCTTTACTTTTTCGTCGTTTATTTTCGACAGTACTTTATTAACGATAATATCGATATCCGAATTATCTTTAATTCCCAATAGATAATCGGACGAAATTCCGTAGTACTCGCAAATTTTAACAATGGTTGCGCTGTCTATATTGACGTCCTGTTTTTCGTACTTGCTGTAAGTTTGCTGTGAAATGCCCAGCGCGCTTGCAACGTCCGACTGCGTCATACCGTTTTTCGCACGCAAAGCTCTCAGCTTTACGGCAATGCCCGATTTAACGTTTTCTTCCATTCGGTTTTACTTCCTCCTTTAAATTCCTTTCGAGCGTTTTCTCTCGTAGATAAGCGCGGACAATTCGCCGTTCGCGTCAAAGTTTGCACTTTGTACGGCTTTTTGTTCCGCAAGAAAATATTTAAAATCGTCGCATATAAAAGTTATATCTCTTCCGCTTATACCCTCGCTCAACTCGCTTATCGAATCCCAATCTATGAGTTCGAGAAATTCTTTCTCCACGTCGGAAAGTTTATTTTCAAACAATTCCCTGCGCATTGCCGCGTCGGGCAACGGGATATAGATAAGTTTTCTGAAACGTTCCGCCACGGCGGAATCGAGCATATCCTTGCGGTTTGTGTTTGCGAGAATAAGGAAACTTTTATTCCTTTTAATTCCGTCCAGATTGCGCAGAAGCGCGGGCACCGCGGCTTCGGACGCCTTGTCGTCGCCGCCGCGACGCTTTGCGATTTCGTCCAACTCGTCGAAAAATACCGTTACACCGCAACCGTGCTCTTCCGCATATTTTCTAAGATACGAGAATACCGCGTCGATATTTTTCCCCGTTTCGCCTACGTAACAGTTAACGAGGGCCGCAACGTTAATGAGTGCGAACGGTTGATTTATTTCTTTTGCAACCGCTTTTGCAAACGTGGTTTTACCCGTTCCCGGAGGGCCTTCGAGCAATACGGCTTTATTGTCGATGAAGTTGTAATTATAAGCCTCGGGAAACCGTATAGGGTTGATTATGTAGTCGGTAACTGCTTTTTTTGCGCCGTCAAGTCCTATTACGCTTTCAAAACCTTCGGTAAGTTCCTCTGCGGCATAAAACGTGAAAAATTGCTCCATACCCGTTTCTCCGCCCGACTGTTCTTCGGCAGGGGCAAAGCCGTCCGCTCTCTTTTCGGGAACCGTAATCGAATCGGCAATTTTTTTAATTCGTTTAGCGTTAGCCGAACGCTCGGAGGCATATTCGCCGCTGCTTACAAGCGCGAGCTTTTCCATAAACGATGCGGCTTTATAGAACTGCGCCTTTGCATGCACTAAATTATTTGCGTTCTTGGCTTGCAACGCTTCGTCATAGCATTTTTTAAAATTTTCGTAGAGGTACTCTTCGGAAAAATTCATATTTCACCATACAAGTTTATAAATTTGTCTTCACTAATATCTACTCTCACCCTATTATTCCAAACAGTTTTATAACGTTTTTTTGATTTTTTAATACTATTATAAATATTCCAATCTTTATGCCAATTTTCAGGTTTCTTATATGCCTCGCAGTAGATTTTAAGTTTACGCGAACAGAAAACAAACACATCTTTTTCAATACTGATTACACTGTTTGGTATTTTTATGCTCTTTAAAGATTTACAAAAACTGAATACGCGCTCTCCAATACTTGTTACACTGTCAGGAATGGTTACGCTCGTCAAGGAACGACATTCTGAAAACGCAAAATCCCCGATACTTGTTACACCGTCAGGAATAGTTATGCTCGTCAAGGAACCGCAATAGCTAAACGCACTGATACCGATATTTGTTACACTGTCGGGTATGGTTATGCTTTTTAACGAACTACAACCACCAAACGCATCATTTCCGATACTTGTTACACTGTCTGGTATGGTTATATTCGTTAATAAATAGCACATTTTAAACGCACTTTTACCGATACTTGTCAAACTATCGGGCATAGTTATACTCGTCAAGGAACTGCAACCATTAAACGCTTCATCTCCGATTATCTCTAAACTGTTGCCTATTTTTACGCTCGTCAAGGAACGACAACCACTAAACGCCTCTTTACCTATACTTATTACACTTTCGGGTATGGTTACGCCCGTCAAAGAACTGCATCCATAAAACAATTTGTCTCCGATTATCTCTAAACTGTTGCCTATTGTCACGTTCGTCATTGTATGGCAAAACATAAATGCACTCTCGCCGATTCCTGTTACACTATTGGGTATTGTTACACTCTTTAACGAAGTACACCATTTAAACGCACATTCTCCAATACTTGTTACACTGTTAGGTATAGTTATACCTGTCAAAGAACAGCATTCCTCAAACGCAAACTCTCCGATACTTGTTACTCCGAAAGGAATTTTTACTTCACTTTTTTTTCCTTTATATCCTGTCAGGACTGTTCCGCTTATTGCAAACTCATTCTTGTCACAGTTTTCGATTGTAGGATACAGTCCGTCAAGTTGTTCGCTTTTAACAATTACACTCGGCTTTTTTATTTCTTTTACTGCCGAGGCAACGGCGGTTTCTTGCTTTTTTAACTTTTCCGCATATTCGCTTTCCCACTGCTTGCGAAGTCTCTCCTGTTCTTCTTCCACCTGTTTAAGAAGTTTTTCTTTTTCTTCCAACTGTTTTTGGAGTTTTTCCTGTTCTTCAGACTTCTTGCGGAGTCTTTCCTGTTCTTCCGCTAACTTACCTGCCGCCGCTTTCTCTATTTCTCTTGCCAGATATTCGCTGTGCGTTGCCACAAACTCTTTGTGCCCGCAAGACATACATACTTTCGCTTTGACAGGGTTCTCTTCGCCGCATTCCGCGCAGTACTTCACTTCGCTATGCATCGCCTTTTTGGCTTTACCTATTTTGTACGTTAATACTCTCTTTAATAAATCTTCTTTCGTACGGCAATATTCTTTCCCTTCGAATATCTCTTTTAACAGTATCTTCGCCGACTCCGCCGTGCCTTTGCCGTACTCTTCCAACAGATACTCTATTCTGCCCGTTTCCGGCAAATTGTCCCTCATATACGGCAGTTCTATTTTCAGTGCGTCGCACGCTAACTTCCTCGAATTCTCGCTCGATATATACACTATACATTTACAGTTATTCATTGCAGTTTCCAACTGCTTTTCATAATTCTCTACCGAACCTCTTCCGTGCCGTAAATTCCTTAATGCCACAAAACAGCTTATTTCCTGACTTTCAAGGTATTCCGTTATCTCGTTTACAGCTTCCATATCCTTGCTCGAATATGCCATAAATACGTCGCGCGGGAGCATCGGCGCGTATATCCCGTTGTCTAACCGTACCGCCTCGTCCTCTGCGCGCGTTATGTATCCGTTATACTTTTCCCCTGTATACGCCCTTGTTATCAGGTTCTTTAACGACGATACGTTCCTGCTTTCAAGCGACTTTATCATAAACTCTACCATATCGTCTATATAGCACGCGTTTTGCTCCACGTCCGTTTTGTCGAGCAGTTTATTTATTCT
>CAMXOH010000084.1 GCA_947245485.1 uncultured Clostridia bacterium
GACGGTTCGGATTGCTTCACTGCGTTCGCAATGACGTTCGTTAATTTACACGATTCAAATTTCTTTTCCGCTGATTTTCTGCTCACAGGCAGTAGCCTCATTAGAACCCCGCCACTATCGCGTAGTTTTCTATATACAATAAACAGGATGCGGACTTTATAGTCCGCATCCTGTTTTTTTTATACTCTTTTAGCTATTTCATACAGAAACCCGCGTGTGTCGAGTTTGCGCGGCGCGACGCCCTCTTTTTTGAAAAGCGGAATCAAATCCCCCGTCATATATCCCTCTTCTACCGTCCTAACGGCGGCTGATTCAAGCCTGCGCGCAAAATCGGTTAATGCGGAATTGCCGTCGAGTTCGCCGCGTTTTGCAAGCGCGCCCGTCCATGCGAAAATAGTTGCAATGGGATTAGTGGAAGTCGTTTCGCCGTCAAGATGTTTATAATAATGCCGCGTAACAGTGCCGTGCGCCGCTTCGTATTCATACTTGCCGTCGGGAGATACGAGAACCGAACTCATCATTCCGAGCGAACCGTACGCCGTGGCAACCATATCGCTCATAACGTCGCCGTCGTAATTCTTGCATACCCAAAGCATACCGCCTTCGGAGCGGATTACGCGCGCCACTACGTCGTCTATGAGCGTATAAACAAAGCATATCCCCGCGTCAATGAACTTTTTCTTGTATCGCGTTTCGTATACTTCGTTGAAAAGTTCTTTGAAACGGTGGTCGTAAGTTTTGGATATGGTATCCTTTGCGCCGAACCATACGGACAGTTTGTTTTCGAGCGCGTATTCGAAACAGCTTTCCGCGAACGAAACAATAGAACCGTCTATATTATGCACGCCCTGAACCATACCGTCGCTTTCGAAAGTATGGACGAGTTTGCGGCGCAATTCTTTGCCGTCGCCGTCGCATACTACGAGGTAAACGCTCTCCCCCGCGCTCGCCCTGTCCTCTACGTTGTTATATATATCGCCGTAAGCGTGTCTGGCGATGACTATGGGTTTCTTCCACGACGGGATATAAGAAGTTATTCCGTCCGCAATTATGGGCGCGCGGAACACCGTTCCGTCGAGTATACGGCGAATAGTGCCGTTCGGACTCTTCCACATTTTTTTGAGTCCGTACTCCTCCACGCGCTGTGCGTTGGGCGTTATCGTCGCGCACTTGACAGCGACGCCGTATTTTTTTACGGCTTCCGCGCTTTCAACCGTGACGGCGTCCTCGGTTGCGTCCCTGTTGGGAAGTCCCAAATCGTAATACTCCGTCTTTAAGTCTACGTACGGAGTTATAAGAATTTCCTTTATCCATTGCCAAAGAACGCGCGTCATTTCGTCGCCGTCCATTTCCACAACGGGGGTTGTCATTTTGATTTTGTTCATACTTCACCTTTGTAAAACCATTATAACTTATTTCCCGCAGAATTTACAACCGTTTGAGGGAAGTTCTTCGAGTATACCCGTCGTCAAAATGGTTTTTTCGGCGGCGAGGCGGAAATCTTCCAAAGCCTGAATTATTACCGCCTGCAATACGGGATAAAATTCCTTGAACCCGTTTGACAGCAGATAGTAGGAAAGAGAACCGGGAACGGTGTTTATTTCGCTGATATATATTTCCGAACCGCTCAATATGTAATCGAAGCGGACTATGCCGCGCATATTCAGTCTTTTATAAACTTCCGAAGTCAAAGTCTTTATTTCGTTTGCGGTTTGTTCGGGTATATCTGCGGGTAAAACGCTCTTGCCCCCGCCCGAATATTTATCGTCGAAACTGAGTATATCCCCGCTTGTGAACGCCTCCTCGCATTCGGAAGTAATTACCTTTCCCCCCGACATATATGCGGCGCAATTAATCTCCCTGCGGTTTTCCACATACTTTTCGACTATAACCCCGTCGTCGTAAAAGAACGCCGCGTCAAGCGCGCTTTGAAGCTCTTCAAAGTTTTCGGCGCACTGAATGCCTATGCTCGAACCGAGTTTCGCGGGTTTGACGATAACGGGAAAACCGAGACTTTCCGCCTCTTTAATATCGGTTGGACGGCGTATATATGCGTACGAAACCGTTTTAACGCCCAAAGAACTTAAAACGAGCTTGGTAAAATATTTGTCCATAAACGCCGCGGACTCGAACATTCCCGCGCTTGCGACGGGTATGCCGTTCATTGCGAACAGTCCGCACACCCCGCCACCCTCGCCCGAGCCGCCGTGACAGCAGTTCAGCGCAACGTCTATACCGACGAATTTTCTCGGTCTGCCGCGCTTGTTTAAGGTATATATGCCGCCCTTTGCCACTACGGCGTTAGAGAACGCGCTGTATTTCCCGTTCTTGAAATTTTCCAGAACGGTGAGTCCGTCGCCCGTAAACATTTCGCCTTTCTGCGATATATACAGGGGTATAACCCTGTCGCCGCCGCTTTTCAAAACGTTGCACGCCATAGTGCCCGTTATTACAGAAATTTCGTTTTCGTTGGATACTCCGCCGAATATTACGGCTATGCTTCTGCCCATAAAAAAACACCTCCGCTAAATTTTTTCAGCTTTGGTGTCTTTGAGTTTCATATCAGTATATATCGGGTAAATCGTTTAAAAACAGAACGGTGTCGCCCTTGGTTATAAAACTTTGTATTTCCGCCCTTGCTTCGTCGAGCGTAGGTTTTATTACTAAATTATCGCTAACCCCTCCGCCCGCTTCATAACCCCGTTTAACGGGCATAACGAGCGTATCGCCCACAAGAATTACTTTGTCGAAGCCGACGAGATTTTTACCGAGCGAGAAGTTCTCGCTCTCTTCGAGTACGCCGAGTTCGACGAGTCCCGGGGTCACGACGATTTTTCTTCCGCCGAAATAGCCGAGAACTTCGAGCGCGGCGCGCGCGCCCTTTACGTTGGAATTGTACCCGTCGTCGATGATATTTACTCCGTTTGTTTTTATAAGCTGTAACCTGTGTTCGATGAATTCGAGCTTGCATATTGCCGCGGTAATTTCATCGATATTCATTCCGAGCAGATACGCCGCTTCCGCCGCGAGTCCTATATTATATGCCGAATGCCTGCCTAAAAGTTTCGTTTCCGCTCTTCGGCTTTCGCCGCCCAGAGTCAGCGTAAACGCCGTTCCCTCTGAGGAGCATTCCACTTCCGAAACGCAGTCGCAACGTATTTTAGGGCAGGAGTATTCCGCAAACAGCGCATAGCAGTCGTCGGCAATAACCGCCGTATCCTTAGTGTACGAAAGAATTTCGGACTTGGCTTTAATGAGGTTGGCAAAGGTTTTGAAACTTTCCATATGCTGTCCGCATATGCCCGTAATCAGCGAAACGTCGGGCGGGCAAATTTCGCAAAGTTCGGCAATGTCGCCCGAATGCCGCGCGCCCATTTCGGCGATGAAAATATCGTAGTCGGAAAGCTCGTTATTGTTCACGGCGAGCGCAAGTCCGAGCGGGGTATTGTGCGAAGCGGGCGTAGTCAGAACACGGAACTTTTGAGAGAGCATTTCACCGAGAATAAACTTAGTGCTCGTCTTGCCGTAACTGCCCGTAATGCCCACTACTTTTATATCCGAGTTTTTAAGTTTGTTTTTTGCCGCCCTTACGAATTTTTTATTGTGCGGAATTTCGTAAATTTTAGAGATTGCGTTAGCAAGCATTAACATAGGAAGCGCAAGCAGTTGCAATACGAATAGCGGCACGTACCTTACGCAAAAGAACAGTTCGTTTTCCCACACGTGCGCCGCAAAGTTCAAAAGCGTGACGAGCAGATAGGAAACAACGGCAAACACCAAGACAAGCACAACGTACAGCCGCTTTAACCTCGGCGTAAACACCGTCTTGGAGCGGAGCGCGATTTTTTTATCCGCCGCCAGATACACAATGAAAAACAGCAGATATGGCGCAAGCGATATTACCGCCGCCCATTCGCCCGTAAAAGAAAAACAGAGCGCGGTGACTGCGGAAGTCATTACGCATATAAGCGACAGAAGCGCAAACCGTTCGAACGCGAGGTTGCCTTTCTTTTTGAGCCACTGAAAGTATTTCTTATTCGAATACCCCGACGACTGCAAAACGCCCGCCTGCCTGTATACGGCAAGGCTTAAAAAGACGGCGAACGCAAGCGCCGTCACAACGCATTCTATTGTTTTAGGTACTGAAATAAAAATGCCCATAATATCCTTTCTACTGCCCGCTAAAAAAAGCGAACACGGTTTTATTGAAACAGTCGGGATGCTCCGAAAAGCAGAAATGCCCTCCGTCGCACAGCGTAAGACGGCTGGCTTTAATAAGACGGTTGAACGTTTCGCCCTCTTCGCAGGCAGGCGTAACCGTATCGTCCCTGCCGTAAACAAGAAGCGCGGGACACCGTATTTTTTCGGCGCAACCGCTTAAATCTTCGTTGACTATTTTTTTATAACTCTCTTTCATTAAAGGGGATAACGCGCGGTACTCCGCGCTGCCGAAATGCTTTTCGGCGAACCTCGGAAAGATTTTTTTAATGCGCCTGTACGCCTTTACCCGCCTTATATATTGCGGCGAACGCGGTTTTACAATTCCCGCGCCGCCCGTTATTACAAGCTGACTGCACGCGTTCGGGCGTTCGGCAAGATACTTCAACACCACCCTCGCGCCGAACGAATGCGCAATAATGCGCGGACGGTTCAGCTTGCTTTTTTTAATGAAGCCGTCAAGCCAGACGCTGTAATCTTCAACCGAATACGCGCGCGGCAGGGGCGAACTTTTACCGAACCCTAAAATATCGGGCGCAGTCACTTTGTAATATTGCGAAAAAAATTTGAGCTGATAGTAGAAACTTTCTTTCGAGGACATATAGCCGTGCAAAAACAGCAAATCCTCTCCGCGCCCTTCGGAAATTACCGAAACGTAGCCGTCGTTCAATAAAATATCAAACCCCTCCGAAGCGCCGCGTTATAGCTCCTTTACCATTACAAGACAGTCCTCACCGTCGGAATAGTAGCGGGAACGCGAATACGCTCCTTTGAAACCGTTTTTAAGATACATAAGCATCGCCGCGCTGTTCGAAACGCGAACTTCGAGGAAAACTTTTTTTGCTCCGCCCTCTTCCGCCGCCACGCACAAAGCGTTCAAAAGCGCGGTGCCCACTCCGCTGTTTCTGTAACGCTCCGTAACGGCAATATTGTCTATATCGGCGGAATCCGAAGCGACGGTAATTCCGCCGTAACCCGCTATTTCGCCGCCGTCCTCGGCAAGCAACCCGTGAAAGGTTTCCGTCTCGAAACTCGAAGCGAGCATTTTAAAACTCCACGGTTCCTTCGGGAAGCACTCTTCCTCTATTTTGGATATGGCGAGAATGTCCTCGTACTTCCATTTGCGGACAGTCATTTTCTGTTTTCCTCCGCCTGAGATTTTCTCACGTACAGAGCCGTCATTTCGGCAGAAAAGTTTTGTTTGTTCGCCTCAACTGCGGCGAGCAGGCATTCGCCCGCGTCAAGCCGAGTATATCCGTCGAAGCAAAGCTCTTCGAACCCGTAGAGTTTTCCGCCGAGCGCGCGCACGCTTTCCTCGTCCATATAACTCGGTTCGAGCGTTACGCTCCCGTTTTTCCCGAAGCCGCAAACGTAGTAATGCGAATGCGCCGCGTCTATGACGGTATAAAAGTTTTCGTCTGCCACATTATATGCAAGAAGCTGAAACGAGGTGATTGGAAGCAGAGGTTTTTCCGCGCCCTTTGAAAATCCCTTTGCGGTAGCTATGCCTATGCGTATGCCCGTGAACGAACCGGGACCCGTAACGGCGGCGAAAAAATCGCACTCCGCAGGAGTCAATCCCGCCTCTTCCAGCGCCGCTTCAACCTCTCCCATAAGTCTTACGGAATGTTGCATTGCGCAGTCCGCGCTGTGTCTTAAAACCTTTTTTTCACCCTTGACGGCAAGCACCGTAAGGTAGCGCGAAGAAGTATCCAGCGCAAGATAATTACTCATAAATAATCTCCCTTTGGTTTTCGCCCGTTTTACGGATAGTTACCGTCTTGCAATTTTTTGGCAGAACGGAAGATATGTTCTCCGCCCACTCCACAAGACAAACGCCGCCCGCATAGAAATAATCGCAAAGACCGAGAGCTTCGGCTTGTTCGCCGCAACTCAGTCTGTAACAGTCAAAGTGGTAAAGTTTACCGTAGTAGTCGTTCATATAGGCGTAAGTGGGACTGAGTATTTCGTCGCCGATACCGAGTCCCGCGGCAACACCCTTTGCGAACACGGTTTTGCCCGCGCCCATATCGCCGTTTAAAATAACGACGTCGCCCGCGCGAAGTTTACCCGCATATTGCTCCCCGAATTTTTTCGTAGCCTCGGGGTTGTCCGAAACGAAAATTGCCATACGGATATTATAACCCGTACGGCAATTTTTTGCAATTATTTTTTTACTCTAATATAATTCCCCGCGCGCTCCCCGCATTAAAGAATATTGTCGAGCTTTTAATAACTATTTTAAATAAATCCCATAAACTTCATCTATGTTTTTTAACGCATCTTGAATACTTGCATTGCTTTCGCTATTAATAAAACAAAAGATACTTCTAAAATAAGTAGTCTGCCAATATTTTTCGGGTATTTCTTCAATGTATCGGCGTTTTAACAATTCAATATCTTGCTTTAAAATCTCATACTCTTTCGGGCTTACATTAGTATTCAAGCTGAACTTAACTTGCTTTATACCCCACAAATATTTTTTATTGTGACTTTGCCTGTAATTTTTCAATAGATAATTCAATTTACATTTTAAATATTCCTTCCTCTTCTCGTACATTTTTTGCGTCTGAGGTTTTTCCTCGAATTTATCTATTTTTAAAAATTTGACAGCTATGTGGTTGATAAGTTCTAAATTCATATTTTCCCTAAAATTAAAAATAATATCTCCAAGGAGCTATTTTAATTTATTGTAGCACCAAAGAGATATAATGTCAATATGTTTGAAATCAAACTTCCCGAAAACCTTAAACGGCTTATGGATGATGAGGGACTAACTCAAAAACAACTTGCAAAAGAAATCGAAGTTTCTCAAAGCGCAATAAGTGCTTGGCTCTCAGGCAAGAAAGAGCCTTGTATTAATAGCCTTTGGTTGCTTGCCGAACGTTTTGATTGTAGCGTTGATGAATTAATAGGTAGAAAAAACTCTTAAAATATAAATAGCGGCGGTTCTTTCAAGAACCGCCGCTTCTTACTACTTTACCGCAGTAAATAAGCCGCGGGCACTCTTGCCTGCGGCAATAAAATTTGCATTAATTAAACAAAATTATTCGACAGAAATTTTTATGAAATTTCTCGGTTCTTCCAAACCTAACAATTCATTCGGCGTTATCCCGAAATTCTCATAAATCAAAAGAATGCTTTTAACCTTTGGATACTCACATTCGTTAATCCAATTACTAACCGTCTTTTGAGATACATTTAATATTGCCGCAAGTTTTTGCTGACTCAAATTATTTGAAATAAGTATTTCGTTTATTACGTCGCTTATTTTCATAATGCACCTCTAACAAAATTCTAAACGGTAATATTAGAAAAGTCTTGACATAGTAAAAAATTACTAATATAATATTAGTAGAAATTTACTAAAAATTCTTATGATTGTTTTAGGAGATAATTTATGAAAGAAACAATAAGACACGCTTGCATAAACTGCAAACACTTTCAGCAGCATTATTTTTGGTGCAAAAACAAATTTTTACAGGCGCACTGCGGTTTTTGTATGCAACGGAAAATTTCCAAAAACGAATATAAAAAATTTCCGTTTTTCGAGGGGTGCGAAATTTGGGAAATGCAAGAAGTTATTAAACCGAAAGACGATACTCATATTAAAGAACTTTTAGTTTCAATAGAACGTAAATTGGAGCAAATATATTACTACCTTTACAGCAAAGAATAATAATCCACCCGCATAGCGGGTGGTATTTCATTTTCGGGCAATTAGTCTTA
>CAMXOH010000085.1 GCA_947245485.1 uncultured Clostridia bacterium
CGTATACGGAACTTCAACCGATACCCCCGACGACGGCGAACTCTATTGATTGCATCTATTAGAATTAAATAAAAAGAACGCGGTGGTTAAACCGCGTTCTTTTTTGCTTAAAAAAGGTGATAGAAGTCGGGCGGAGCGGTTGTTTCGGGGAGTAAAACGGCCGATATTAAACCCAATCCGTCATTGCGAGCCGTAGGCGAAGCAATCCGGAAGTAAATGTTCGGAAAGAGCGGAATAGTTTGGATTGCCGCGCTCCGCTCGCAATGACGGGTATTCAGCTATGGCGTAGAGTTCGGGTGAAATGTTTAGCGAAAAAGCAGGGAAAAGAGGATGTTCCGTGGAGTAAAAACGGCGTAAAAATCGGATGCAGAACAGGAACAAAACGGGGAAAAAGCGAATTAACGGAAATGGCAAAAACTGTTAGGTGTGAACATATAAGGGTGAAATAATAAATGACGATTAAACGTTGACAATAGTTGCGGCGTATGCTATAATAAGCGATGATAGAATAGGATTTTAATATGCGATACTGCCCTCTGAAAGAAAAATAGGGCAAAAATGCGTATAAATCCAAAAAAAATCACAAGAGAGGTACGGTATGAAAATTACGGGTACTAAAAAATTATTGATTATTTTCCTGACGCTATTCTGCGCATTTGCAGCGGCTGTCGTAGGCGTGCTTTTCAAGAGCATGCCCGCCGACGCATACGCGGAAAGCAGGAACGAGGTAAACGCCTCGGCTAATATCGACACAGGAGACGAGGACGGCGAAAATACGGGCGCGCCCGCAAAGAAAGAAAGTATAGAAAAACTTTCCGAAATGCTGGGCGTGGAATATAGATTTGTCAATTTCTACGTCAATGCCAACGACGTTGACGCGGACGAATTGCTTGAAGAAATTCGTGATTTGGAACTTCAAGCTCCCGACAACGTTGCTAAAATGGCTTCCGGCGTACCTGTTTCCGCAGACGAAGCGGTAGACAGCGACGCTTGCGACGCATTGAACGGCGAAATAGCAGGTTTTTTAAGCGACTATCAGAACGGACTCGTCACGCTTTCCGAAGAAGATGAGGACGAGGACTGGTATTTGCCGCCCGACGACGTTTCGCAGTATGCGGTTTACAAAAATTGTCTTACATACTATACCCTTTGGTTCGAGGGTAAGACGGAGGGCGTAGATTATAGCTGGACGGTACATCCCAGTCCCTCAAACTCATCGCATAAGCGTGGTATGCTCTGGTGCGAAACCACGATTACCCTCGAAGCGGGCGAGTCGGTTCAGTATAAAATGTATAAACCCACGGGAGAAAGCGGTTATTACCGAGGCGGCTATGCAAACAACGAGCACTGGGGTTATATCGACTATATGTTCGGCGCTATGCCTTATAAAGGTACGACCTCTACGTTCACAATCGACGGCGACGCGCCTACCGGCACCGTATTCAATATTACGATAGCTACCGGCGGCGGTAATGAGTCGGGCGGCGTAGGCTATTCTACGCAAAGCGGTTATTATTTAAGTCCCGGTACGAATGCAACCGGTTCTGCGGGTATATGCGATTATTATATAACTATAATAAGAAAGAATCCCGAAAAAATGAGCATCGACAACAGCGACGGACTCGGAACTATTACCAGCACCGTTTCCAGCGGCGATACTCTTACAAAGTTTTACGAGGGTACTTCAACCAAAATCAGCTTCGGTATAGACTGGGGCGCAGGTATGGTTGAATGGGAGAATACGGGAACGGATTCGGGCGTAACGCTGTACGGGCGCGCCGTTCACGCAAATAACGGCACGGCGGGCAGACTCATACTGCAAGTAAGCACGGCGGGTACGTTCAGGATAGTTCTGCATCCTGTAAACGGCGCGTGGAAGGACGGCTCTACCGCAGACCAGGTATTCTATTTCGTTGTAAAAAGGCAAACTACGAGGCGACCTTCGATAGTCAATCCGGGCGACGGTTCGGTTCTCGGCAGCGGTATGGTAAAAACCGTGCACGACAACGGGCAGATGCAGTCAATAGAATTTGCAAACTACAATCCCGAGTTTGCAAACTATTCGCACAACGGCTTGACTAACGCCGTGTTCACGCCTGCAAACGGCGTATCGGGACTCGGCACGCTTTCGCTGTCGCAGTCCATTCAAAATACTTATACCGTCACGTTCAGCCTTATAAACCCCAACGGCTGTACCTGGGATAACGGAACTACCGACCCTTTGACTTTCACGTTTAAAATAGATAAGCGGCTTGTTGTTATGCCTACTATTGACGGGGCGGGGCAGTCGGGGAATACGTTTACGGTTGACTACGACGGAACGGAACAGGTGATGACGCTTGCTCCTATAATCGAAGGACAGCTCACCGTAATTACTTCGGGTATACAGTACGAGTACAACCCGCTCGACAACTCTATTAGCTTCAAGGCTACAAAGGCGGGTACTTATCCTATAAGACTTACGCCTTCAAACGGTTACGCATGGGCGACAGATAAATCCACCGACGTTAAGCTGTTTAATTTTATAATCGAATCAATTAAACTCACCGCGCCGTTCCTCGACGAGCCGACTGCGGTAGGCAACAGAAAGGTTGTAGACTACGACCCTACGCCCGGCGCGTTCCAGACGCTGACGATAAAAAATTTCGACTATGACGGTTTGAGCATAGTTTCGGGTATGGACATCGACTCCTACGACGCCGATACCAAGACGCTTGTAATGAAAATTGCCGACGCGCAGACTTATTACGTGTCGTTCCTGTGCAATGAAAACTACGAATGGGCAAACGGCGTCAAAGCGCCCACGTTCATTCTCGTAATCAATAAATACGTGCTCGGCGTGCCGAGAATAGTATTCGACGGCGACGAATCGGATATTATAGGCAGTACCAAGACCGTGCAGTACGAGTTGGACCCTTCAACGGGCACGACCGCGCACCCCGAGGGAACGCGTGGCAAGACGCACACGTTTAAGCTGTTCGTCGGCGGTATAAACGCAGAGCAGGTTAACGTTGCGATTACAACGCAGTATATGAGTTCCATTCTGTCTCAGAATTGGGACCCCTCTACAAGCATAATAACTTTCACCGCTACCGAAGCGGATAACTACCTTATAGAGCTTACGCCTACCAAAAACTATCAGTGGGCGTACGGCGACAATACGCTCAGAAACTTCAAACTCGTTATTCTGCCCATTTACAGGGACGCGATACCTATGTACGTGTTCAACCCCGTAAGTAACGCGTACGAGCTTGCGGGAAACAACAAAGGCGCGCTTGTTTACGACGGCGACGTCAAGTATATGCGTATAGGCAATCCCGGCAACCCCAACGAGTATTACGACCCCTCGTCGATGAGAATAGTCTACACAGACTCGAACGGCAATCAGATTACCGCGGGACAGAGCGGACTTACGCAGGCGACGAGCGACCCTCTCGGACAGAGCGAAGAAGGCTGTCTGTACTTCTATGCAACGAATGCGGGGACATATATAGTTGACATTCAGTTGCAGAACAGCAACTACAACTGGCGCGACGGCTCGGATACGGATTTGTTCTTCTATTTCACGATTAATCCCAAGCCTTTGTCGGACCCTTACGTAGTTGCGGGCGAGTGCGGCGGTTATAAAAACGAACCGTACGACACGGGTATGTACGGCGTATATTACGGCGACATATTCTCGCTCGTCATTAACGTGGGCGCGTCGGAAGATATTATCAATATCGATTGGGACCCCTTTAACCCGCTCAGAGAAGACGGCACTATGGATATGCAGAAGGCGGATTGGTCCAACGCAACCAATTACGAACGCCTTGTGCTTACCGCAACCATTACGGGTATACATAAGTGTATTCTCAGCGTAAACAATCCCAACTACACGTGGGAGAACGCAATAAACGGCGTTTACGAGTTTGAAATTACCATAACGCAAGCCGAAATAAGCGGCGTTGACTTCTTCTTCTCGGGATACGAAGGCACGCTTAATGCCGACGGTACTTATACTTATAATTACATAGATAACGAGTATATCGGCGGCGACAACTCCAATTACAGCGAAGCGACTTTCAATACCGACACGGTGCAGAAAGTCATTGTAAGACGCTCCAACAGCGAAGAGTTTGTAAACACCAATTTCGAATCGCAGTTCGATTTTAAAGTTACGGCTTTCTCGACGGGCGGCCCTGTTACTACCTATACCATCAACGGCGAAACTTTCGATATCGACGAGTATTTCGGCAACGAAAGGCTCGAACTTTCGCTTCTCGACGTCGATACTTACGAAATTGCAATTACGCCTACGCCCAACTACTGCTGGGCGGGAGGATATTCGTCGGCTGTCAGAATAAACCTGACGATTAACCCCAAGTGGGTAAAAACGCCCTATATATACGATTTGTACGCGGACGCGGACGACGGTTCTGGCGATAAAGTCAGCGACGGTTCGGTTCACCTCGACAACCAGACAAGACAGGTAACGTTCAACAGACAGGACCAGGAACTGAGAATTATTCTCGGCGACGACTATAAGGCGTTTAAGGTTAATACCGCGCTTACTTCTTCGGGACTTACGCCCACAAACGTTCCTCAGGACGAAAACAACTTCCCCAAGGAATTTGCGTATCTTTCCAAGAACTCGGGTATATACAATTTAACCGTAACGCTTGCAAGCAAAAACTATTATTGGAACGAGAACGATAACCTCACTTATCATCTCGCGATTGAAAGACTGGGCGTTGAGGTGCCTTCGGCTTATCTTGTGGATAAAGAGGGTTATAACGAGGCGCAGGACGAAAGCAACAGAATCAGCTTCGACTATAACAATATCGAGCAGAAATATTATCAGGCGGCGTACTATTATATTTACGTGTTCGGCGACGTCATAGTAAATAAGGACGTTATAATCGATATTGAAAAGCTCAATACGAGAACGGACGACAACACCAAAGCGGGCGCCATTACGGGCGCGGAGGGTAAAATCGCCGCGTACGAAATTGCCGCGCAACTCGTTAACGAATATAAAATCATAATCAGATTCGACAAGTTCACGGACGAATTGGGCGTTGAGGACTGCAACTATTATTGGGAAATGGGCGACGGCTCGCAGAATTTCGGCGACCATGACTTCATTCTCAAAATAAACAAGCGTCCCGTAGATATACCTACAATCGATTACGGCACTACGCACGTTCAGGGTTCGGGGTTAGGCTCGCAGTATTCTACGGGAACTTCAACCACGCCCGCGGCTGACAGTTATTATATCTACTATACTTTCGACAGCGGGCATCACGATATGGTGCTTAACGGTTTCCTTACGCAGTTTATGACGTCTTCGGTAGACGCAACCCGTCTTACCATCGACGCGATTAATTCGGATACCGAACACGGCAAGCGCGTATTCACTACTTATCTCGGCGAAGGTTCGTCAAGATACGCAAGCGTTGCCAATGTTTACTGCGTGACGATTAAGCTAACTTCCTCGGAGGACGAGAAGTGGAACGTTACGCTTCCCACGGGACTCGACGATTCGAACGAGAAATATTTCTATATCGTAATCGAAAAAATGCCCATTGCCCTTCCCACAATTTTAAACCAAGGGGAGGACCCTCAGGGTACGGCGGGCGCGTTACGCGGCGGCGCGACTTACAGTGCGGACGGTTTCTCCAAGCACGTTACTTACGACGGCGATAAATGGCTCAACTACCTTGTTTTGCAGGGTGTAGACCCCAAATATATGGCGTACAGCTTCGGCGCTTCGGTTGAAGGACAGTACGACAGAGATTTTGTCAATGCGGACGGCTTCAAGGGACAAATCACTATCAGCGTGCCCGAAAACGCAGGCAGTTACGACGTTATTTGCTCGCTTATAGACAGCGCGAATATGGAGTGGCAGGCGCCGATAAGCCATTCTAACGGGATTACGTTCAGCTTAGTCGTAGACCCTATGCTCATCGATAAGTCGCAAGTCTATAACGACGGCGACCCCGACGCAACTTTCACTACCGAATTAAAGGAATTAACCTATAACGGCAACATACGTTATTTCGAAATCGAAAAACTTCGCATAGACAGCGACAACAGATTTATGACTATCGAAGTCGGTTCCGCAAGTATGTTCCTCGAATACTACTACGACGCAGTAACCGAGCGTATGGTATACTCCGCAAAGAATGCGGGCGAATATACCGTAAAGATTAAACTTACGGGCAACGCGTGCTGGGCGGACGGAACTACCGAGGTTGTTCTGACTTTCAGAATAAAGAAAATAGAACTCGACACCCTCGATATAGTACCCGACGCAAACGCGACTATAACGAATTTCGAAAAGAAAGTCGTCTATAAGCTCGACGAAAATCTCGAAGAAGTAAAACAGTCAATCGAAATAGACAACTTCGACGCGAGGTTTATGTCGCTTTCGGACATTAATCCTATTTCCGACTATTCGAGAGACGAACTCCGCGACACATGGCTTTACGAAGACAACACTGCAACTACGGGTTATTACCTGTTCGAAGCGGTAAAAGCGGGTACGTACGAACTTACTTTCCGTATCAGCGATTTCGTCAACTACCGTTGGGTATATGCGGATGTGGAAACGCTTACGATTTCTTTCGTAATCGAAAAACTTAAACTCGACAATCCCGCAATCAATTCCGATTATCTGATTACGGGCGAAAACGTAAATAACGGTACATTAGGCAGTACTTACGACGGCAGAAAGCATACCGTACTTATCGAAAACGTAAAAATCGTCGGAAATAACATTGACGAGAAATATATGACTTATACGAGTTCGTCAAACGTGGCGTCGGGTTCGAGAGACGATATGAGCGTTCAGCATTACCCTACGACGGAAATTTCGGCGGGCGTATACCGTGACGTTCAGTATTTCTTCGGTGCATCGCACGGCGGTTTGTTCTTAGACCAAAACATCAACCTTACCGACCCCGTAAACCTTGAAAACCTGCTTGAATTGAAGGCGGGTTCGCCAGGTTCCTACACGGTAACGGTTAAACTTTCGGATTCCAAGAATATGTGCTGGGCGGACGACACAACGGCGGACGCAGTCCTTACGCTTGCGATAGGACAGTTCTCGCACAACGCGCCCACGGTTCAAAGCGGAACCCAGAATAAGTATGCTTATACGGGCGACGAAATCTATTTCTTCATAGATAACGCTTACAACGGTTGCGATACGCTTGCAGACTGGCAGGCGCACAACGTTGTCGGCTTCGAATACGAAACCGTAAATCTCAATCCCGCTGTATCCGACGTGGATAAAGCTCTTTGGGAAATAGAGAGTTGGTACGGCGGCACGCTTACCTTAAAGGCTAAGGAAGTGGGCGTTTACACGCTTTCCGTCAATATTAAGGATACGGCTACCACAAAGTGGACTAACAGTCCCAATATAACGAGCAAGCCTTTCACTTTCGAAATAGAAAAGCGTAACTTAACCGCGCAACCGACATATATCGATATGAGTACGACTCCCGGCACGCAACTCACTAATTCGAGTTGGGCGCTCGATAAACCCGTGACGGCAAGACTCACGTTCTCGGGCATTCAGGGCATAGACGGCGTGACTTATCCCGGAACTACTCCCGATAAGGAAGTAAGGCTCGAAATTGCGTACTATAACGACGCAGACCCCAACGCAACGTTTTTAAGAACGGTTATAGCCGCATCCGATTTGGTAATCGGCAGCTATAACGCCGCGGACGATACTTACACCGCGTACTACGATTACGTATTGCCTTTCGGCGAAGAAAACATTTCAAAGGGCAATTACACGATAGT
>CAMXOH010000086.1 GCA_947245485.1 uncultured Clostridia bacterium
TTTCGGTTTATTATGTGTGCAGGAGGATTATATGAGTTTATTTGAAAAAATATTTTTGCCTATTGGTGCAAAGCCTACAAGCGGGTGGTTTAAGTGGAGACATTCGGACATACCTGACAAAGAGGGAAAGGCAAGAGATATGGCAAGAGATGAGGCTGAAAGAAATAGACACTGCAAAGTATGCACCGTATTATCGGGAGATTATTTTCCGTCATTCAATATGCCTTTGTATCCGCAGCACCCGCATTGCGATTGTATGCTGTTTTCAATTTCAAAGCCTATAAACAAAGCAGTTGCAAGTTGTGCAATAGAAAAATTTACAGGTTACGTTTTTGTTCCGTCAAACAGTAATGGGAAAACAAAAATATATACGGATTTGGGTTACACGATTGAAGATTCGGAATATTTAAAATCTGAATTTGAAAAACAGGCAAGAGAAAAATATCTTACAGGCAATTATGCTTTACAAGTTTTAAACAATTATGGACAAAGAATTACAATCGTGATAGAGTTGAAAACTGCAAATAAAAATGTTAAAATAAAAACGGGTTGGATGGTTCATCCTTTGGGATTGATAACTTGCGCGACGCCCTATTCGGGAGAAATAAAATGAAGTTAAGTGTTTACGACAATGTAGAATTAAATACAGAGCTTGAAGAATTAGCTGAGAAAGGTATACATAAGAACGATATTGGTACAATCTTTGAAATTAAAGGAGACAAATGTTTCGTGCGTTTTATAAACAGAAAAAATATCGGAGATTATGCCTGTGTAAGCGTGAAAAGCGTGTGTCTTGATGTATGGGAAAAAGCAAACAAAGATAAATTTGCACAGTGGGAAGAATATAAAAAAACAGACAGAATTAAAAAAAACGCTTTCAAACCGCAAAAATTTTTGGAATACGACTTAGTTGAATTAACCGTTGAAAAAGAAAAGTATGCGAAATTCGGAGTTCATAAAGGAATGCAGGGAGTAGTTATGGAAGACTACTGTATTGACAGTGAATATTACGTGATATTTACCGATAAAAACACGGCGGAAGATATTGCCGATTTATGTGTGAACGACGACGATTTAGTGTTAGTTTGGCGCAATCCCGATAAGATAAAAAGGTAATTCGGATAAGCGGCGTTAATGTTAAATTAAAATTCTTGGTTGCAATTTGAATTATTTTTTCTTATTATCACATTATATTTGAAGAAGGAGAAACAATGAAAGCAACAGGAATTGTCAGAAGAATAGACGAATTGGGCAGAGTGGTTATCCCCAAAGAAATACGCAGTACGTTGCGCCTTAAATCGGGCGACCCGTTGGAAATATTTACGGACAGGGACGAGCTTATGCTTAAAAAATACTCGCCCATAGCGTCGCTTGAAAAGTTTTCGGAAGGTACGGCTAAGTCGCTTTCGGATTTATCGGGACATATTGCAGTCATCTGCGACACGGACGAGGTGCTTCACGCTTCGGGCAGAGGGCAGAGAGTTTTCGACGGTAAGTCGCTTTCGGAAAAAATGGAAAAAATTCTGCGCGACAGAAAAAGTTATGTGGCTAACCTTTCGGAAGGCGGAGACGTAGTTCCCATAACTTCGGATAGCGAAAGTCTTGTTACTGCGCAGATAATAGTTCCCATAGTCTGCAACGGCGACTGTCTCGGCGCGGTTGCCCTTGTGTCTACGGAGCAAGGCGCGAAAATAGAAGGCGGCGCGTGCAAACTTGCACAGCTTTCCGCAACCATTCTAGCAAATCAGTTCGAATAAAAATCAGACTGTTTTCAAATCAAACGCGCGTACGGCGGAAAACGTTGAATATTATTCGTAAACCCCGCATACTAATTGCGGGGTTTATCTTACATATGGCTCGTTTTTTAAGTCAAAAGCAATCCTTTATAAAAGGCGCAATAATAATCTCGCTCGGCGGGTTCATCTCCAAAATTCTCGGCGCTATATACCGCATACCTTTAACGAATTTTCTCGGAGGGGAGGGGATGGGTATTTATCAGATGGTTTATCCCCTGTACTGCATTTTGCTTACGGTCTCCGCGTCGGGGATACCTACGGGAATCGCCCGTCTCATTTCTTCGGGCAACGGCGCGGGCGCGGAACGCCGTGCGTTTTATCTGTACGGAACCGTGGGTATAATCGGCACAATCTTTATGTTTATGTTCGCCGCGCCGCTTGCCTCTATTCAGAGCGAACCCGCGATACGTTTCTGCTGTATTATGCTTTGCCCTTCGGTTTTCTTCGTTTCACTGCTTTCGGTAGTGCGCGGATATTTTCAGGGTAAAGGGAATATGTATCCCACGGCGATTACCGAAGTGCTTGAACAAGTTGTCAAAGTTGCGTTGGGTTGCGTGCTTTCCTACGTGTTCAGGGCGAATTTGCCGCTCGCCGTCGCGTCTACTTTGTTTGCCGTTACCGTCAGCGAAATTATTGCTACGGCAGTCGCGCTTTTTTGGTATTTTAAAAGAAGAAGCAAACTTCCGCTTTACAGAACGCCTGCCGCGCCGTATTCGTCAATAGTCAAATTCACCGTGCCTTTGACGCTTTCCGCAATAGCGTTGCCTGCAAGCCAGTTGCTTGAAAGCATAGCCGCGGTAAGGCTTTTGCGCGCGGCCGGCGAAAGCGCGACTTCGTTATACGGCATTTTTTCGGGTTGCGCAATAACGATTATAAATCTTCCTGTTTCCGTGACTTACGGACTCGCGGCGGCGAGCGTGCCGCAGATTTCCCCGCTCGCGGAAAAGGGCGATATAGAGGGAGCAAAGAAAAAAGCGTTTAAAGCGCTTCTCATTACCTTTGCGATTTCCGCGCCCGCGGCGGTTGCGCTGTTCGCGTTTGCGCCGCTTGCCGTACGGCTTATTTTTTCCTCGCTCGGCGGAACGGAAAAAACCGTCCTTATAGAGCTTGTAAGAATAATGGCAGTCAACGCCGTAACTCTTTCGCTCGTCCAGACTTCGTCCGCGTGTCTCACTTCGCTCGGAAGTCCGATAAAGAGCACCGTCACGCAATGGACGTCGGCAATTCTAAGGGTTGCGCTCACGGCGGTATTGATTAAATTCACCAACCTTTCGATAAGCGGCGCGGCAATCTCGGCAAATTGCAGTTATTTGGTTGCGGTTTTAATTAACTTTTGGTATATTATTAGATATAAAAAAGAAAATTCCCAAAAAGGTGAACGCAATGAAGATAACGCTGATAGGATTGGGTACGCGCTCGGGCGACTTAACCAAAAGAGCTGAATGCGCGCTTGAAAACGCAAGCAGGATAATCGTACGCACTTCGCTTACGGACTCTTTCAAAAGTCTTGAAAGTTATAATACGGAAACGCTTGACGGTTTATTTCTTGCAAGCCGTTCGTTCGATACGCTGAATAAAAAGCTCGCTTCGACAGTATTGGCGGCGGCAAAGGAGAGCGACGTATGCTACTGCGTTGACGGCGCAGTGTGCGAGGACGAGGCGTGTAAAATAATCCTTGCCCGCCACAGGGATACAGAGATAATCGAGGGCGTTTCAAAAGGCGCGCACGCCGCAAGCCTTGCGGGAATAAGCTGTTCGCAGTATACTTCGGTTTCCGCGTACGACGTAAAAAATTTAAAGAGTTGTCGCGCCGCAGTCGTTTACGACGTGGACTGCGATTATGCCGCAAGCGCAGTTAAAGAAGTTCTTTCGGACTTATTCGGCGAAGAAACGGACTGTGTTTTCGTCCGCGGAGAACAGCGTTCGCTTATTAAAATTTACGAAATAGACAGACAGAAAAATTACGATTATTCCTGCGCCGTAGCCGTCGAGGAGGAAGAGTTTCTCAAAAAAGAACGTTACGACTACGCCGATTTGGAATACATAATAAAACTTTTGCGCGCGCCCGACGGTTGTCCGTGGGACAGGGTTCAGACGAACGAAAGCATTAAAAACAACGTAGTGGAAGAAGCGTACGAACTTGCCGACGCCATCGAACGCGCGGACGACGACGGTATCGAAGAGGAGACGGGCGACGTTCTTTTACAGGCGGCGTTCCACGCTGTTTTAAAGAGCGAGCAGGGCGTATTTAACGGTACGGATGCAATTACGCGACTCGTTAAAAAGCTGATTTTCCGTCATTCGCACGTATTCGGCAGCGATAAGACTTCGGGAGAAGACGGCGCGCTTTCGGTATGGGAAAAGAATAAACTCGTTGAAAAGCACCAGACTACTTTCGGCGAAAGCGTGCTTGCAGTGCCTAACAATTTCCCCGCATGTATGCGCGCTCAGAAAGTTCAGAAGAGGGCGGCTAAATCGGGTATGGATTTTCTTTCTCCCGTGTCCGCCGCAGAGCGTCTTTCGGACGAAGTAGGCGAATTGATTTCCGCGGCTGTCGCAAAGGATAAAGACGGTGTTTTCGAGGAAGCGGGCGACGTTCTGTTCTCCGCCGTAAATACCTGCCGTCTTGCCGGCGTCGATTGCGAAGAGGCATTGCGCGCTTCAACAAACAAATTCACGCAAAGATTTGTGGAATGCGAAAGACAGATAATCGCGGACGGCAAGGATATTACGGAGCTTAACGAACTCGAACTCAACGTATATTGGGAACGCGCTAAAAATGAACTTAAAAAGCATTGAAATAGGCGGCTTAAAGACGGTTAATAACGTTTTTTTAGCGCCGCTCGCAGGTTATACTAACGCCGTATTCCGCGAACTATGTTTTTCGCTCGGTGCGGGACTAACGTTTACCGAAATGTTCAGCGCAAAGGGACTGTGTTACGGTAGTGAAAAGACGAAAGAACTGCTCTTGATTACTCCGCAGTACGCGGGAATAAAAGCCTGTCAATTATTCGGTTCGGAACCCGAAATTATGATAAGGGCGGCTGAAAGCGAAGCGCTTGCGCCGTTTGAACTTATAGATATAAATATGGGTTGCCCTATGCCCAAAATAACGGGCAACGGAGAGGGTAGCGCGCTGATGGCTGATATTCCTCGTGCGGCGGCGGTTATAAGCGCCGTTAAAAAGAGCGGTAAAGCGGTATCGGTTAAATTCCGTATCGGTTTACGCGAGAACGAAATAATCGCGTCGGAATTTGCTAAGGTTTGCGAAGACGCGGGGGCGGACTTGATTACGGTTCACGGCAGAACGCGCGAAAAAATTTACGCGGGCGAAGTGAATTATGCGGCGATAGCAAGCGCGAAAACCGCCGTAAAAATTCCCGTAATCGCCAACGGCGGAGTGTTCTCGGTAGCGGACGCGGAAAAGCTGTTATCAGAAACGGGCGCGGACGGAATAGCGCTTGCAAGGGGCGCAATGTATTCGCCTTGGCTCTTTTCCGAAATAACGGGCGCGCCCGCACCCGATAAAAAGAGCCTTATCTTAAAACAGATTGCCGATACGAGAAAATATTACGGCGAACGGTTTGCCTGCGTTTTTATGAGAAAAATGCTCGCGTTCTATCTGCGCGGCACGCCCAATGCGTCCGCCCTTAAAGTAAAACTTTTTCAGGCGGCGGATACGGGAGAGGTAGAGGAAATCTTAAACGGTTTGATTTTATAATTATAGAAGATTAAAAACGGCGTGTTGCCAAAATGCAAACACGCCGTTTTTTTGTTGAATTATTTTCCTGTTTTGATAATCTTTGCAACCGACTTCATAATCGCGGGAATATCTATGGGTTTTGTAAGGTGTTCGTCCATACCGCATTCGAGCGATTGCCGCCTGTCGCTTTCAAGCGCGTTGGCTGACAGCGCAATGATGGGTACGTCTTTACCCGTATCGAGTTTTCGTATTTCCGCCGTAGCTGTTCTGCCGTCCATTACGGGCATCTGAATATCCATAAGAACGAAAGCGTATCTGCCCGCTTTTGCCGCCGCTATTTTCTCGACTGCGATTTTTCCGTTTTCGGCGCAGTCTACTGTAAATCCGTAATCTTCAAGCAGTTCTTTCTCTATTTCGAGGTTTATTTCGTTGTCTTCTACAAGCAAAATTCTTTTATCGTCTAATTCGCTGTCGTAACCGTCTTCGGCTTCGGCGCATTCGCCGCCTTTAATGCGCATGCTCACGTTAACAGTGAATTTACTGCCTTTGCCTACTTCGCTTTCCACGTCGATTTTTCCGTCCATCATTTCGATTATGTGTTTGGAAATGGTGAGTCCGAGTCCCGAACCGAAAATGCCGCTTGCGGTTGAATTGTATTCGCGTTCGAACGGTTCGAAAACGCGCTGTAACGACTCCTTGCCTATGCCTATGCCGTTGTCCTCCACGGTAAAGCGGAACGCCGCGTATTCGTTCGAAGAGGAGAGTTCTTGTACGGACAAATTGATTTTTCCGCCTTTGCGCGTAAATTTAACCGCGTTGGATGCAATTTGCATTATTGCCTGCGCAAGTTTTTCCTTGTCGGCAATAACTTCGGGATGTTCCACGTTGCCGCAGTCCACGGTAAAAGTTATGTTCTTTTTCTCGGCTTGCGGTAAAAGAACGGTATGAATTTCACGCGTTAAATCGCATACGTTGCATTCGTTTTCCGTAAGCTGGAATCCTTGCGTTTCCATATACGAGATTTCGAGAACTTTATCCGCAAGTTCCAAAATCTGTTTGCCAGCGCTTTCTATTTTGTCAATGTACTTTTTTAAAACTTTGCTTTCGTTAATATTCTTTTTCGCAAGCGCGGTATAGCCGAGAATTGCGTTGAGAGGGGTACGTATATCGTGGGACATATTCGAAAGGAAGGTATTCTTTGCGACAGTCGCAAGTTTTGCGCTGTTCAAAGCCTGTTCGAGAAATTTTTTTTGGTTAATTTCCTGCAAAATTTCATCGTCCATACGGCGTATGCCCATAACGATTTGCGAAACGTGTTCGCTGTCCGCCGAGTTGACGAGGCGTATTTGTAAATACTTTGTAACGCCGTCCTGCACGCACCTGAAATTCAAATAAAACGTACGGTTTTCGGAAAGTTTTTTGCGCACCGCAGGGGCGGAAAGAGCGGTAATAAAAAGTTCCCTGTCGTCGGGGTGTACCCAAGTTTCCGAATAATCGCCTACAAACCAAGCGTAATCGCGTATTTGCAGTTTTTTATCGAATTGTTTGCTTAATCGGCTGCTCAGTCTGTACGGCAGTATTTTGTCCGCGTCCAAATCGGCGTAGAGGATGGATTCGTAATTTACGCTTAAACCTTCTATAACTTCGAGCCGTTGAAGGTGTTCCTGGCGTATTAACTTTCTCTCCTTGTCGTATTCTTCGATTATGTTTTTATACTTCTTTTCGTTATCGTTCTTTTCGCGTATGAGAGCCGCTTTTTCCGAATTTCTGCGGTTGATTTTTTCGGTTGCTTCGCTAATAAATACGTAGAAAATATCGCCGAGAGAAGAGGTGCGCACGTAGTGTCCGTAATCTTCAACCCAACGAATAGTGCCGTCTTTGCACAAAATGCGGTACTCCACGTAGTCAAGGTCGTCGTGACTGCGCGCGATTTGTTCTTTTATGCTCTCTTCTATTTCGTCCAAATCTTCATGGTAAACTATACCCTTAAACGAATTGCCCGTATGCTCTTTCAAGTCTTTTAAACTGTCGCATTTGAAAATTCGTATAAGCGCTTTGTTGGCATAAATTATTTCTTCGTCTCCGTGCGCTTTGTAAATAAGGAAGCCGCCGGGGAGCATATCCACGAAATTTTTTACTTTACGCGCGTCTTCGCGGCTACTTTCCGAAAGGGAAGAGGTATCCGCCGCAAGCTCGCCGAGCAGTTGCTCGATTAAGTTGTCTACGTGTCCGTCTTTCATAATAAGCGTTC
>CAMXOH010000087.1 GCA_947245485.1 uncultured Clostridia bacterium
CCGATATAGGCTCGGTAGCGAGGGCGAGAAAGGTTGCGGCGCGCATGGACGCCAAAATGGCTATTATAGACAAGCGCCGTCCCAAAGCAAACGTAATGGAAGTTATGAACATAATCGGCGACGTCAAAGACAAGAACTGCCTTATGATTGACGATATGATAGACACCGCGGGAACAATCGTTCAGGGCGCGGTTGCGTTAAAGGAAGCGGGCGCGAAGAAAATTTTCGCTTGCTGTTCGCACGGAGTGCTTTCGGGACCCGCAATCGACAGAATTTCGGCTTCGCCCATTAACGAGCTTGCAATTCTCGACACAATCAATATCCCCAAGGAAAAAATGCTTCCTATCTTCAAGATAATATCTACCGCGCCTATATTTGCCGCGGCAATAGAAAACGTATATCTCGACAGACCTATGTCAAAGATTTACGATTAAAAAATAAAATCGAGTCGCCGCAGTTTACTGTGGCGATTAGTTTAAAAAGACGCGATGAAAATTATAGTCGGGTTGGGTAATCCCGAAGAAAAATACCTTAAAACTTTTCATAATATGGGTTATATCGCCGTAGGCGACGCCGCGGCTCAGCTCGGAGTTAAGTTCAAAAAAAAGGAATGCGAGGCGTTCACTGCGGAAGCTAACGTCGGCGGCGAAAAAGTCATTCTCGCCCGCCCGGTAACGTATATGAACAATAGCGGAAGGGCGGTTAAACAGCTTCTTTCCAAATACCGCGCCACCGTCGAAGATTTAATCGTTTTGTACGACGATTACGATATTCCCAAAGGTTCGGTAAGAATAAGACCTTCCGGCAGTGCGGGAACGCATAACGGAATGCGTTCAATCATAGCCGAAATCGGTGCTTCCGCGTTCACGCGCATAAGAATAGGCATACGCGACGCGGAAGTTAATATTCCCATAATCAACTACGTGCTTTCAGAAGTTAAAAAGCAGGACTACGAACTGTTCATAGCGTCATGTACGCGCGCCGCGCAAGCCGCGCTCGAAATAGCGAAGGGCGAAACGGTAGAAAACGTAATGACGCGTTTTAACGGTTGACATATTAATTTAAATTAAAGGAACGATTTGAAAACAAACTTTTTCACTTACAAAAGTTTAGGGGGCGGTTATACCGCCCTTTCGCAAGAACTCCGCCTCGGCACGCCGACGGCGGTTTTCGGCGTTTCCGATGCGCATAAATACATATTTGCAACTCTTTCGGAGTATAAGACGCTGTATATAACAGCCGACTCGGTTTCGGCGGGCAAGGCGTACAATTCCATATCGGCGCTAACTGGAAAAAAGTGTGTGCTTCTTCCCGCAAAGGACGAAGTTATTTTATACAAGGACGCCCTTTCCAAAGACGCGCTTTACCGCAGGATTTCAGCAATAAGCGGTATTTTGGACGGCGCAGATATAATAGTGTGCGACGCGGAGGCGGCTATGCAGCTTTTTCCCGCCCGTCTTAATAAAATAGATTTTACAGTGGGCGGTGAATACGACTATTCGTCCTTGCCGAGAACGTTATCGGAAATGGGATACACGCGCGAATATACCGTGGACAGCAAGGGTTCCTTTGCCGTGCGCGGGGATATTATCGATTTGTTTCCCGTTAATTGCGAAAATCCCGTGCGCATCGATTTTTTCGGCGACACGGTTGAAAAAATTCGTCCTTACGACAGCGTTAGCGGCGAAAGACTCGAAGAAGCGGAAAGCGTAAGCGTAGTGGCGGCAACCGATTGCTCTTACGACAGCGAAGACGTTTCCAATATCAAATCGGTAATTTCAAAAAGCCTTAAAAACTGTCAGGACTCGGCTTCGTTCAAGCGCGCAAAGTGCATATCGGAAGAACTCTTTGCCAAGCTCGAAACGGGCGCGCCTTTTGCGGGCGCTTCGTTCGTAATGCCGTTATTGAAAGGAACGCGTTCCCTGTTCGATATAATTTCGAAAGATACGCTCATAATTTTCGACGAGTGCAAACTTATAAACGACAGAATAAACGGCGTGTATAAAGAACACGCAGAGAGAGTCAGGGAGCTTAAAAAAGGGGG
Organism: uncultured Clostridia bacterium; assembly: GCA_947245485.1. Classification (GTDB taxonomy): domain Bacteria; phylum Bacillota; class Clostridia; order Christensenellales; family Borkfalkiaceae; genus Coproplasma. The sequence continues at coordinate 2,045 of CAMXOH010000087.1, forward strand.
AGAGGCGTTCGACTTTTCTTTAAAACAGATGCTTTCTCCCGAAGAATTGACGGAGTTTTTCAAAGCGTACCGCGGACTTGCCGTGCAGACTTTCACTTCGAGCACGACGTTTTTCCGCCCTTTAAAAACTTTTAATTTCACTTCGACGCCCGCGCCGTCCTATCTTAACGCAATGCCCCAACTCGTTACGGACGTAAGGAACTGGCTTTCTAACGGTTACAGAATACTCATTTTTACGGGCGGACTTCAAAGAACCGAAAAACTTGCGGAAGTTCTCGACGAACAGTATTTTCCGCTGTATCCGCTTCCCGACAGGCTTGAAGCTCTGCACGGCGTTTCGCTCACTTCCGAAGAGATGCCGCACGGTCTTATAATTCACGAAAGCAAGCTCGTCGTTTTGGGCAGTTCGGATTTATACACGAAAGTTACGACAAAGCGCATAAGAAAACGCCGGGGCGATATGTTCACCGCGCCCGAAATAGGCGACTTTGCCGTACACGAAAAACACGGTATCGGTAAGATTACGGGTACCAAAAAAATCGAAACCACGGACGGCATCAAGGAATATATCTCCATCGAATATAAGGGCGGCGATACCCTTTACGTTCCCGTCGAACAGATGGACGTTCTGTCTAAATACGTTGGCGACGGCAACCCCGCGCTTTCAAAAATAGGCGGCGCTGAGTTCGACAGGGTAAAAGAACGCGTTAAACGTTCGATAAGAGAGCTTGCTTTCGATTTAAAGCAACTCTATGCCGAGCGCAAGGAAAAACGCGGCTACCGTTTCCCCGAAAACGCCGTTATGATGGAGGAATTCGAGAACGCGTTCGATTACGAAGAAACTCCCGACCAGCTGGTTTCCGTCGAAGAAATAAAGGCGGATATGTGTTCGGACAAAGTAATGGACAGACTGCTTTGCGGCGACGTCGGTTACGGCAAAACGGAAGTGGCGTTACGCGCGGTATATCTGTGCGTGCTCGGCGGCAAACAGGCGGCGCTTATGTGCCCGGGAACGGTTCTTTCCGAACAGCATTTCAATACCGCGATTAAAAGGTTTGAAGATTTCGGAGTAAAAGTAGAAAAACTCAACCGTTTCAAAACGCCCAAACAGCAGGCGGAAACTCTGAAAAGACTCGCCGACGGCGATATAGATTTTATAATAGGAACGCACAGGCTTTTGTCCGCGGACGTAAAGTTTTACGATTTGGGACTGCTTGTTCTCGACGAAGAACAGCGTTTCGGCGTAGAACATAAAGAGAAGATAAAGAACGTTAAAAACGACGTGGACTGCCTTACCATGACGGCGACTCCGATTCCGCGCACGTTGCATATGTCGCTTGCGGGAATAAGGGATATAAGCACGATAAACACGCCGCCGCAAAAGCGTTTGCCCGTTCAGACTTACGTGGTTGAAGAAACCGAAACGCTCATACGCGACGCTTGCATAAGGGAACTTTCACGCGGCGGACAGGTTTTCATTCTCTACAACAGGGTTGAAACTATTTCGTCTTTTGCGGGCAGAGTAGCGGATATTATTCCGGAAGGCAGGGTTTGCTACGCCCACGGAAGAATGGACAGGGACACGCTTGAAAACAGCGTTTTCGCTTTCTACCGCGGCGAAAAAAACATTCTCGTTACTACGACTATAATTGAAAACGGGATAGACCTTCCCAACGCAAATACGATTATAGTCATAGACTCGGACAGGCTCGGAATTTCCCAGTTGTATCAGCTCCGCGGAAGAGTTGGAAGAGGTTCTCGGCTTGCGCAGGCGTATTTTACGTTCAAAGCCGAAAAAATTCTTACCTCGGACGCGTCCGAAAGATTGAAAGCCATAATGCAGTTTACAGAACTCGGTTCGGGTTTCAAAATTGCGATGCGGGATTTGGAAATACGCGGCGCGGGCAACGTTCTCGGCGCGGAACAGCACGGACATATGGATAAAGTCGGATACGAACTCTATTCCAAACTTTTGAAAGAGGAGCTTACGGGCGAAAGTTCGTTTACTGCCGAGCTTGACATAAAAGCCACGGCGTACATACCGGAAGCCTATGTGGAATCCAACGCGGGCAGAATGGACTGTTATAAACAGATAGCCGAAATAAGAACGGTGGACGACTACAAAAGAGTCTGCCTTTCCATAGAGGACAACTACGGACCTATGCCCGACGAAGTTCTCAACCTTATGATTATTGCGGTTTTGAAATCATACGCCGCGAAATTCAACGTCAGAAAAATTTCGGTAGACGGCACGGAAGGTTCGTTCGAACTGCCCTCGATAAATTCTTTAAAAGATAAAAGGCTTACGGCCGCGCTCGATAAATATTCGGATAAAGTAAGACTTTCTATGGCAAAAGTTCCGCTCATAATTTTTGCTCCGCATAACAATCCGGCGAAAACTATGCTCGTTATGACTAAATTTTTGAAATTTGCCTTAACTTTTTAATAAAATAGGTAAATATCAACGAAAAATGATTTGCCATAAATGTTCAAATATTATATAATTGTTCTTGGTATTTTATCGCCGTTCGACGGCAGGAGATAAATTTATGAAAAAGAAAAACAGAATTATTGTAGCGGCAATGGCTTCCTGCATTGCATTATCGGCAACTTTTACGGGTTGTTCGCTTGTATCTGCCAATAACGAGGCGGATATGGCGCAGGTAGTCGCTACCGTTGACATTTCAAAATCTGAAAAGTTCGGGGAGAGCGGTCTTTCCGCATACAGCGGAGCCGTAAGCTCGACGTCTATTATAAAGAGGGACTTGGTTTCGTATTTCCTCAACGTAGGTTATTCGTATATTCAGAACGGTTCGTCGTACGAGGACACGTTCAATATGCTTATGGACGCGCTGGTAAATAACGCCGTTCTTACGCAGTATTCCACTATGGCGCTTCTCAAAGACAAGGCTAAAGACGAGTCCGACGCGCTCAATACCTATCTCGGCAAAGCGACGGAAGTGGAAAAATACGAGTATCTTCTCGGCGGCAAAGACAGCGAACAGGTAATGCTTGCAAGATACAATCTTTACTCTTCGCTCAATTCCGCAATAGATAACTTTGAAAAGAGCATAATTGAAGAGGACGACAAGTACGAGGGAACGGAAACGCGTTCTACCCCCGCAAACCTCGAAACAGAACAGGAAAATTATTATCCTAAAAAAGAGGACGGTTCGCTTAATTATAACGTCTATACGGGTTATACGGGTTATCTTCTTTCCGACAGCGGAGCTTACAGCGAAGACGCTATCGAAGGAACTACGCGCGCAACCAGAATTAAAGCGTACAATACTTTCATAAATAATCTTCGTCTCAACAATCTTATCGAAGAGGACGAAAAAGAAAATCTTTCTGATATTCTCTCTTTGAACTATATCCAGAACGAATACGTTTCCCAGCTTGAAGCGCGTTTAATCAACTTGTATTACGACGTTTACGAAGAACAGCAGGCTGAAATCCTAGTCAGCGACGATTACGGTTACATTCAGAACGTTTATACCGAACTTTTGAACGGACAGGCTGACAGCTATAAAACGGCTTCCGCATTCGAAACAGCTATGGGCAGTATGTCGGATACTTCGTTCCTTTTATACAGTCCCGACACTTCCGACAGCGATTTGTTCGACGGGGAAAACTACGGTAAATTCGGTTTTGTTTACAATATACTGTTACCTTTCAACGCTAAGCAGAGCGCGGAACTTTCGGCGCTTAAAAGCATTATGGAAGCAGACGACAACGAAAACGATTTCTACTATCAGAGAAATAAACTTTTAAAACAAATTACAACCGTAGACCAGCGCGTAGCTTGGTTCAACGGCGCAACCGATTACAGCTTCAAAGCAAGCGAAACTTCAATCGGTTCGGAATATTACAACGGCGGTAACGCCAACCGCGAATACCTTTTCTTCGAAGGAAATCTTACGGAAAGCGAAGAGGGCGGCAGATACAAAAAACTGCGCGCATACGACGGTAGATATTCATATAACGGAAGCGTTTATCAGAACGCGGACGAAAGCTATACGCTTATCGGAAACGAACTTACGATAGATAGTATGCTCGGCGAGTTTTCGTCATATATTAATTACGTACTTGGCGGGGATTTCGTCAGGTTCGATAACGGTTACGAACCCGCGGCAAGCAACGAAGATTACTACAATATCGATAATTTCAAGGACGATGAGGACGAAATCGATTATTCGAACTTCGTATATGCGTCCGGTAAAGTTGATTTCGGCGCGTTTAATAAGTCCGATTTAATGAATGCGGAAACTCTGCAGTACAAGGCTATGAGCGCGGTTAACGAATTACAATTTGCGTATACTACAGACGTAAGCGTTCTTTCACAGTATATCGGTTATTCGGTATCGGCTTACGATACAAGCTATATCAAGGAATTCGAATATGCCGCTAAAAAGGCTATAAGCGAAGGCGAGGGCGCGTTCACCGTCTGCGCGGGCGATTACGGCTGGCACATTATATACGTTACTTACGCATTCGATAAAGAGAATACGTATACTCCCGATTGGAAAAATAATATAGAAGCAGAGGGAACTTTTGAAAATCTCTTCTTCGAGTGGATAAAGAGCGTTGACCTTTCGGATATATCCACAACGCGCAGAACAAAAATTATAAGCGATTTCAATAAGGATTCGACTGTCACTAAATATCAGAAACGGTATCAGGACTTACTCGATTTAGAAAGTAAATAATGGCAATATGGCAAGCAATCGTTCTTGGCTTGGTTCAGGGACTTACCGAATTTTTGCCCGTTTCGTCAAGCGGACATCTGGTATTTTTACAAAGGATTTTCGGCGTAGAGCAAGGCGGGTTGTTCTTTAACATAATTCTGCATTTGGGAACGCTTGTTGCCGTATGCGCCGTATTTTGGAAAGATATACTCGAACTGTTCAAAAAACCATTTAAAACGCTCGGTTTCCTTGTCGTAGCCTCCATACCTGCGGCAATAGTCGGGTTGCTTTTGGACGACGTAATAGACGATATGGGGCAGAACTTCGCCTATATAGGAATTATACTTGCCGTATTCTTCCTTATAACGGCAAGCGTGCTTTTCGTAACCGAATGGGTGGTGAAACGCAGGCAGAACGAACTTCCGCTCTGTTGGCGGACCGTAATACCTATGGGACTTGCGCAGGCAATCGCGGTTTTGCCGGGAATTTCAAGAAGCGGTTCAACCATATGCGCAGGTACGCTTGCGGGCGCAAAAAGCGAGGACGTGGCTAAATTTTCGTTCCTGATGAGCATACCCGTTATTCTCGGAAGTTTCGCCGTGTCGCTTTTAAAGGGACTGATAAAAGGCGAAATTCAGCAGGATTTTGCCGCGAACGGCGCTACTTACGGTTGGTGTATCGCGCTCGGTTTTGTAATTTCGGCGGTAGTCGGATTATTCGCCGTAAAGTTTATGCTTAAAATTATTAAAAAGGCAAATTACAAGTGGTTTAGCCTTTATCTCGTTTTACTTGCGGTTGCGTGTATAGTACTGCAATGTTGCGGGTTATTCAGTTAATAAAAAAGGACGGGTTTCCGCCCTTTTTTTGTACCTTTTCCGCTTGACATTTTTGTTCGGG
>CAMXOH010000088.1 GCA_947245485.1 uncultured Clostridia bacterium
TGATTTCAAGCACGTGGTCGTATTCCGTTCCGCCGTAGCTGTCCTGATACTCTGCAACGATTGAACTTGCCGAATATGTTCCGCAGTATATATAAGAGCTGACGTAGCAGTTATTTATATAGATTTTAACGTCGCTTGTCATACTCTGGTTGGTCTGAACCAAACCGATTATACCGGAAGCTCTGTTTGCGGAAGACTTAATAATATACTCTTCGTTCGTTTCGTTAACGAGCGCGCCCCCTTCGTTAATTTCGGGGATAGGGTTATTTACGGAAACCTGTTCGATATAAACGGGAACTTCGCCTTCGAATACTCTGCCGATAAGCGCAGATACACGCTGTGTGCCTGTTACTCTTATATTCGTTATAGCTATATTGTAGAAGTAGCCTCCGCGTGCCTGTGATACGATTCCCACTTCCTGCGCTCCGTTGATTTTGATATTATTGAATTTTATGTTTTCAATAGTACCGCCGGTTACGCGATAGAAAATCGAAGCGTTGTTTTTAGTTCCCGTATCTACCGTTACGTTGGAAACGGTGTGTCCCTTACCGTTGAGCAGTCCCGTGAAAGGCTTTCCTCCGACATTGTAACTTACGCCGCTGAAATCAATGTCGTTTGCAAGGACATAAATCGATGTGGAAGAAATTTCTTCGCCGAGAGGTTCGCCGCCCGCAACTTTCATAAACTGTTCGGCGGTGCTAATCGAAACGATGTCTACTTTCTTCTCGTAAATCTCGGAAGTTATATCGCCGTGAGCGTTGCCGAGCGCGTAATAGATATAGTATTCCGCCGTATTATCGTTAGCGAACTGCATATTGATGCTTTCGCCCTTGAAGTTTTGTGAAACGACTCCCGAAAGACTCTTAATGTTTTCTGCCGTAACGTCCAGTGGCGTTGCTGAGGAAACTGCGTACAGACTGCCCGTCGCGCTGCTTACCGCGCCCGAAATACCGTAACCGTCACGGTTAACGATGACGCTCGGTTCGCCGCTGAAATCAACCTGTGCCGTTGCGCTCGCTACGAAAATTCTGTAACTCATTCCCGCCGTCTTGGAAGGGTCGGAAACAAGCGAAACGGTGTGTTTTATAGTATATACGCCCGCATTGGAAGGTGTAAAATTCTTAACTTCGGCAGAAGATGAGTTCGAGTCGGTTGCATATAAATAGGTCGTTTTAACGGTAAACTGTTCTTTACTAAGAAGTTTTCCGTTATAGTCAAGTCCGTTTTCGACAAGAACTTCCGGCTCTTTGAATACTTTGAATCTGTCTACAATTATCGAATTGCCTTCGAGAATTATATCGCCGTCCTGCGTTCTGACGTAAACGTCGCCGAGTATGGGGTCGCCCGCTTTTATCGTAATTTCAAAAGTCTTGGTATCGCTTACCGCGCTGTCGCCGCTTCCGCACGTTATTGTCGCGGTAAGGTTAACTTTTTTATCTCCATCTTTCTTGGAAGGACGGAAAACTTCAACCATTACGTATTCGGAGAGCGAAACCGAAATATCTTTATCGGTTCCGACTTTAAGGAGGGATGCGTCGCTCGATTCCCAGGTAATTGTGCAGGAAATCATTTTCGAAGGAACGTCGAAATCCTGATAAACCGCTTGGGTATCGCAGTTAAGCGTAAGAGATTCCTTTGCCCTTGCAACAATCGCCGCGTTTTCGCTCTCGGCATTGGCGTCGGTAAAATCATTTGCGAAGAAATGCTCGTATGCGTCCCAAGATTCGTAATTGAGAACGGAACCAAGTCCCTTGCCCTCTATATCGAGTCCGCTGTCCCAGCCGTTTTTAAGAGCAAGAATATTCTTCATATTGATGGAATCGTCCGCATTGCGGTATTTTAAGTGAACTCTGTTCGGGTTGAGCGCCGTCATAGCGTCGTCGGTGTACAGGTCGTCGAGTCCCGAAAGGTTATACGTGTAGGACGTAACGGCTTCCGCGCCCTCGCCCGTAACAGTCTTGACTATGGGAAGTTCAATGAATACTTCGGAAGAATTGAGCGCGTTGATTTGTTTTGTGTACGATGTGCCGCCGTTTCTCGTATCGGCGTCGATACTGCCGCTGATTACATTCGATTTAGTACCGTTTGCGCCTACAAGAATACTGTCGGTGACTGCGCCCCTGTATTCGTCGGACGCAAGCGATTGAATTGCGATTTCGTCCGAAACGGAAAGCACGCGTTTAAGATTGTTATAGCTGTAAGTCTGGCGCGCTACGTCCACGTTGCCGTGATTTTCAAAATTTTTAATTGCGACAATTTGTCCGAACGTTGCGCTTTCGGGATTGTTATCGACTGCCGCGCTGTTGTTATAACTTGTTACGCCTTCGATAGCGAGAACCCCGGGGTTTGAGTTGTCGGTTACGCCGTGCATCCTGTTCGCAAAAGCGAGACAGTTGTAAAGCACTACGTCGCCTTCCATTACCGAACCGCCGAGTTTAAATCCGTTGCCGTCGCCGTCACGGGTCTGATAGGAATCGAGTCCGTATTTGTTTTCGCCGTCTTTATTGTCGGCTTCCGTCTTGTCGCCGTTCCAAGTGGGATATAATTTGTTGCATTCGCGTTGGGTATATTCGAGATAACCGTTTTCAAATGCTACGCAGTTATACATTATTACGGCGCCGATATTGCCGGATTCGACTTTTGCATACAAATCCCAACCGTCGTCCGAGTTACGGTACGCTATACAGCCGTCGAATACGTTGCCGTAACCTACGGTCAGCTTAGCCGCGAAACCGTCGGCATTTTCGCCGTACGTTTCGTTATCGTAGTTATTGTGCGAAGTACAGTTTTTAACAAGATTGTAATTGGGCCACTGGTCTATTACTGTGTTTTCGCTGTAAGCTCTGCCGAGTTGCAAACCCGAGTCGCGGTTATTGTAAAATTCACAGTATTCAACCGTGTTATAGTTACCTGCAATATACATACCGTTATCGCCTGCGCCGCAGATGTCTATACCGTACCAATAAATATAGTTACCGTAAATCTGCACGCCGCGCGAAGTACTCGCAAAATTCTGAGTGCTGAAATCAAGAATTACTTCTTTATTTTCCCCTTCGTATTCGCCTTCCACATAAGCCGCGTTAAGCACGCTTATATATTTGTTGTACGCGCCGCTTGCTTTTACTGCAATAGTAGTAGCAATATTATAAGTGCCCGGCATTATGAGAACGGTGTCCCCGGGTTTTAGAATATCTTGCGAGGCAAGTAAAGTGCCTATATCGTACGGGTCTTCCTTGGTACCCGAACCTGTTGTATTTTCCGTTTTGGGTTTACCCGCATAATAAGTCGTACCAGAAGTTTGGTTCTTGACTACTCCCTTTGCCGTGCTTATTACCGAAGTGTTTGCATTGCCGTTTACGGTTGTATCAACCGATTTATAGGATTTATCGCCGCAAGCCGCAAACGAGAGGGCGCCGCCTATTGCCGTTGCAGACATAGCGAGAACGGCTATCGCCGAAAATACTTTTTTCTTCATATTTTTATTCTTCATTTTCAATTAACCTCCCGCTTTATTCTGCCTTTGTAGTTGCAGTTATTTCCCAGAAATACAGACCGCCGCCCGTTGCCGAACCAAGATACAGCGTGGTTTCTTCCGTGCAAGTGATTGTAAACGTATGAGTTTTCATATCTCCCGCCAATACGGTAGCGTTATCCAGTGAATTAGCTACTAATTCATAGCCGTCGCCCACGCCCTTAAAAAGATTACAGTATCTGCCGTCTTTCGTTTGATTATAAACGACTTCAATCGTCGTCGTTCCTGCGCCTACCGTAAACTTGAACGAGTTATTTCCGCCTGTTTCAGATGTTGTGCCGCCCGATTCAAGTCTTGTCGTGTAACCGTCTTTGGACGAATTTTTTATTTTCGCATCTTTCGTTGCTATATACGTGAAACCCGTCGAAACGTTATCTTTTGTAACGATTGCCAATTCGGTTCCCGCCGCAATCACGTCTACGGTAGCAACGTTGCTGAAATTGACGGATTGAACTACCGTATCACTTGTCGGAGGAACTTCCGAACCTTCAACGACGTCAACCATATCGATCTGATTTATACGTGCACCGCGAGAAGTGAAGCTACCGGGAGTAGTAGTAATCTTGTAAACTCCGGGTTCGGTAATAGTATAAGTTACCGTCGCGTAAGAAGTACCCGTTACGGTGTAAACGCCCTCTTCTCCATCTACTTTGTTAGCGGTTGTTCCGCCTACGTTCGCAGTAAGAATATTTCCTTCGGAATCAATAACCGCAAGTCTGGATTCATTCTTGCCGCCTGTCGAAGCAAAACCGACTGTTAACGTACCTGTTCCAAGGAAAGTTAAAGCAATCTTTTCACCCTTGACTTCGAAGCAACCGTTCGAACTTCTGTATTGGTCGTTTTTGTCCAAAGTACCAATCAATCCGATGAATCTGTTGCTTGCGGAGTTAAAGTATTCCTGTTTAAGTCCCGTCTTATCGGGTACAGCCGTAACTGTTGAATCTGCCGCCTTTAATGCCGCAAGTATAGTTGCTTGAAGTTCCGAATAGCTGAAACTATACTCTATTGCGCCTTCGGCGCTTGTGATTTCATAGTCAACCGTTGTGGAAACAGTCTTTTCAACTCCTTGCGCATTGGCATCGGTATAATTGACGGTTGCCGTATTTTTACCGACTGTTTTCGGGTTAAAGTTTTCTACCGTTACTTCACTTGCTTTTACGACTTTCGTATCGCCGTTCACATAAGTCGCCAAATAAGTCCAAGTGGGCGTGATATTGTCAACCGAACCCGCCATTTGCTTAACGTCGCCGCCGGTAAATTCAATATCTACTATCTCGTTATTTACGTAAATTAATGCAAAGCCTTCGATTTCGGGATTTTCTTTAAGGGACGCCCAAATCTGATATACGCCGCCTTTGAGAGCTGTGAAATCGGTGACTTCTTCCTGTTTATTGAATACCTTAACGTCGTATTGAGCTGCCGTAAGCGGCGTGTCGCCTAAAATACCGAACGCATCGGACTGTTTTACCACAATCGCATCGGGGTTAATCGAAGCCGTAGGATTGTCAGCGGTTAAATTAATGACGCTTTCTACGCCTTCTGCAAGTTGAACGTCAAGTCCGTTTCTCGGAGTAATTACTGAAACAGTGAAACTTGCGTTGAGGTTACTGCCGCCGATTCTCGCGGTAACGCTTACGGTGTATTCGCCTTCCTTAGTCAAATCAACCGCGTTCCAGTTTACGGAAGCGCTCGACGTTACTTCCGTAACCGTAGGTTCGGTTGCACCGGGAGCAAGAATATTGGAATATACTTTTAAACCTGTTTTATCGAGAGTTTCTCCCGTAAGATACCTTGTTTTAACCGCGGCGGTATCGACGGTGAGAGACGCTTCGCTGACTTTAACGTTATAAGAAGCGGATTTAGTCTGTTCTTCATACGTGTAAGATACGTTAATAGCGTATGTTCCTATCGCGTTTTTCTTGAACGCCGAAGAGTCTATAACCGCCGATTCGGATACGTCCTCCGTATACGTGTCTTTTTGGTCAGACTTTTTGAAAGTCGCCGTAACTATAAGATTCAGCGAATCGAAGTTCTGCCCCGTGTAGTAATCCGTCTTTACGTTGTCGGTATTTAAAGTTATCGACTGTAATTCAGTGGTTACTTTATCGTTCTTCTTTTTACATGCAGCGGAAAACGGTATTGTCAAAAGCATTACAGCCGCAAGTAAAACGGGAACAATGAGTTTCAGTTTTTTCATTTTTTCCTCCAATTTTTTTCTTCTTCATTCGGTTTCGATTTACATACAGCTAATGTTTTCAAGTTGTACGTAAGCGTACAACTCCCCTTTATTGGCAGCTTGCTGCAAATAAATTCAAAACGAAATCCGACAGATAAATTTTATCATTGATTTTGTCACGTGTCAAGGCATTTATGACAAAATTTTTCGCATATTGTTGTCACTTTTCAGTATTACAATTAAACTATTTTACAATTAAACTTTTTTTGATAGTTTGTGGCAAAATTGTGCTTATATACGATTTAAAAATAAATAACCGTTTAAAAAAACGCGCCCTGCCGCATAAAACTTTTACTTATGCAGACAAAGCGCAAAACCTTTTATATATAAATTATGAAATATAGCGGATTTTCATAAAAATCTTTTTTGGTTTCTATGAAAATCCGCCTGTGCCGTGATATGAAAAAGTATTAACCCGCTTCTCGCAGGTGGGTGCGCCGAAGCGGAACCTCGGACTTTCCGAATTAACAGACCTTGCCTATTTCCGCGAACGTAACGCTCCCAAAAATTACTTTGTGGATTACGAATTTTCCATACCACGAACACCGCAGACCTTATTGATAGTATTATACACTAAAAAATTTTAAAACGCAACAACTAAATTTTAACAGCGCACATAATTATTTTACTTTTAATTTTACTTGCATTGTATAAAAAAAAGACTTAAAATTAATAAAATATCAAAAAATTTTACGAGGCTCAGTTTATGCAGGAAATGACAGGCGTTATCGCTTCAACCTCCACACCTTATTCGGAATTTAAAAACAATCTTGACAAAGTCGTTTCAATAAAAGGCGCTATTCACAACGTGCGCGATATGTCCGACTTTGCTTTCATTATAGTGCGCACGGCGAGAGAGCTTATTCAATGCGTATATTCTCCCGAATTTTCTGATTACCGTCTCGACGAAAACGTTGTAGAACAGGCTTCGGCAAGAATAACGGGAAAAGTAGTTAAAAGCGAAACGCGCGACGGAAGCGAAAGATTCGAATTGCAAATCCACAATATCGAAATACTTTCCAAACCCGCGGATATTCCGCCGGTAGTAATATCGAAAAAACAGGTTGTCTGCGACCTCAGCGTCAACCTCGATAACCGTCCCGTTACTCTCCGCAACCCCAAAGAGCGCGCCGTTTTCAAAATTCAGGAAGGCATTGCAAGAGGGTTCAGAGAATATCTTACAAGCCAGAACTTCACCGAAATCCATTCGCCGAAAATCAACTTTGCGGGCGCGGAAGGCGGAACGAACGTATTCAAGCTCGATTATTTCGGAAAAACAGTATATCTTGCGCAAAGTCCCCAGCTTTACAAGCAGGCTCTCGTACCCGTTTACGAGCGCGTATTTGAAATCGCACCCGTATTCCGCGCGGAGCATCACGATACCTCGCGCCATCTCAACGAATACATTTCAATGGACTTCGAAATGGGTTTCATCGACGGTTTCGAGGATATAATGAATATGGAAACGGGCGTTTTGAAGTATATAATGAATTTATTGAAGAGCGAATACGCCCCCGAAATAGAACTTTTAAAAGTTAATATTCCCGAAATTACCACGATACCCTGCATTAAGTTCAAAGACGCAAAGGAACTTTGCGTTAAAAAGCTCAAAAATATTACGGATATGAAAGACTTCGAACCCGAAGAAGAAGCCTTCCTCGGAAAATGGGCGAAACAGCAATTTAATTCCGATTTCCTGTTTGTTACGCATTA
>CAMXOH010000089.1 GCA_947245485.1 uncultured Clostridia bacterium
GAGGGCAGTTTACCGCCACTCTGACAGCTTCTATAATTCTGTTTTCGCCTTTTGCTACGCCGACGCCGAGATGAGCAACGCCCTTATCTTTTAAAATCTTTCTAACGTCCGCGAAGTCAAGATTAATAAGCGAAGGATTTACGATTAATTCCGCTATGCCCTTAATACCCTGTTTCAAAATCTCGTCGGCAACGCGCAACGCTTCTCTCATTTTAGTGTTCTTTGCAACTACCGTTTTGATTTTATCGTTAGGAATAATAATGAGAGTATCTACATATTTCTTTAAATTTTCAAGACCTTTAACGGTATTTTCAACACGTTTCTTGCCTTCGAAACTGAAAGGCTCCGTTACTACCGCTATTGTAAGTATTTTTAAATCGCGCGCAATTTTTGCGATTACGGGAGCGGCGCCCGTACCCGTTCCGCCGCCCATACCCGCTGTTATAAACAGTAAATCCGTATCTTTAATCGCATTGGTTAAATATTCTTTGCTCTCCTCAGCCGCCGCTCTGCCCACTTCGGGGTCTGCGCCTGCTCCAAGTCCTTTGGTAAGCGCAGTTCCAATCTGAATCTTATTTTCGCAAGGCGATAATGCAAGAATCTGGCTGTCCGTATTAACAACGTAATATTCCGCGCAGTCTATTCCCGCTTCGAGCATTCGGTTAACCGCATTATTGCCGGCGCCGCCGACGCCCATAACTTTTATTCTCGCTACTCTTGCACCGCCGGAAAAATTACCGTTTCCGCTGCTGGTGTTCAAATCATTAAACATATATAGCTCTCCTCAGGTTACTTATTAAAAAACGACGTAGATTCTGCGTCTGATATAGCAATATTCATTAAACTTAAAAGCGATGAAAACTGCGGTTTGTCATAGTAAGGAATTGCAGGCGCGATAATTTCCACGTTTTTGACTAATCGGTTTGCCAAATGCTCGGCAGTGCCTCTGATAACGTTTACACCCTCGCCTGTCACGTTAATAGGTTTGCCGTCTAAATTTCTTCCCGCAAAACTCTGTATGCACTCTTCAAGCGTTTCGCATATTCCGTCAAGTCCTTCGCGTATTTTATCACGCAACGTAACCGTAGGGAATTTGTAGGCGCGTCCTTCGTAAATACACTCTTCCATGCTGTTAAGCGTTTCTTTTGCATTGAGATTAATCATAGAAAGATATTCAGTCGCAACGTCAAAAGGAATTTCAAGTTCGGTCATCAGATAAACGGCTATATGCCCTATGCCAACAGAAAAACTTTCGCTGAAAGCAAGTCCGTTGCCGCACGCAACGCTGTAACTCGAAGAAATATATCCCAAATCGAACAACACTGCGCAATCGTCGCGCTGTTCGGGTTGGATTAAATACATTGCTTCGGCATAAACCATAGGAATAAGATTGATATTCTGTATCGCAGTAAAAGGTTTAAACGCTTTCATTAAAACGTCTACAAAAGAGTTCAGACACTGATAGAAACAAAATTTTCCCTGTAAACTGTCGCTTACCGTTCCTACGGGATTAATAATTTTACGCTTGTCCGACAAAACGTAATAAAGGCAACTGTGCCTTATCGACTGATACTCTTGCGTGTCCGACGGAGCCGACATTCCCGCAAGATAGTCGCAGTCCGCCGCCGTTATTTTTTTCGATGTCTGAAAACTCATCACCTTGTCGGAATTGACAATCCTCGTAAATTCTCCGGGTATGCCGACGTAAAAAGTTTTTACCCCGCCCATTGCGGAAACCGTACTTCTAACCACGTCGCCGACAGCTGATAAAAAGCTGTTTTCATCTATAAGCGCGCCCTCGGCATAACCGTCGTATCCGCACGAATACTTACTTTTGATTATAAACGTATTGTTTACGCCTCTCTCACCGACAACGGCGGTAATTTCAGAGGAACGTATATCAAGCACCGCCACGCTCTTTTTTCGCATAACTTTCTGTCGTCCCGCATAGAATAATATCTTCTAAATTATATAACACTATTATAATTAAGTCAACTGATTGAAACAAAAAAAGCGGTTTGGGAAAACCGCTTTTTGTAATGGTAAATTCAGTTAATTACATAGAATAATCCGCGTTAATAAGTCCTTCTTCACCGCCCATACGGTAACTTCTTATTACACCGCTCAGTTTCTGCCTGTCGTTGAGCGTTTCAAACTTGGCATACGCCGCTCCTATTTTCTCTTTAACGTCGTTCTTATAATCGTCAAGAATTATCTTCAAACCGCAACGGAACTGAAAACAGAGCTTATCGGCATATCCTTCCACTTCGGGTTTGCTTTCGACGGAAACGGTAGTTACCGCCGAACGGAAACTTTTGAACGTTTGCTTGAAAACCGAAGCAATAGCCGCAATTTCGGGAATGCTTTCAACATTTATTCCAGTAAGCTCCACATTTGGAGAGCCGTCGTTAATATTGACGTTTTCAAGGCAATTTCTCAAAAATCTTCCGTCGCTGTCGTACATACTGTACATTCCGCCGACAGAAACCGCAAACGTTTCAAGACGTTCTTTGAGCGTTACGTTAATCGTGCAAGGATATTTCTTTTCAAACTCCGCAAGCGAATAATTGCTTTCGGCTACAATTTTAACTG
Organism: uncultured Clostridia bacterium; assembly: GCA_947245485.1. Taxonomy (GTDB): domain Bacteria; phylum Bacillota; class Clostridia; order Christensenellales; family Borkfalkiaceae; genus Coproplasma. Next base: position 2,593 of record CAMXOH010000089.1, read on the forward strand.
TTTCTTCCCTGTCGACGAAAAGCATACTTTCGCCTTTAAGTTTTTTAAGCGACGCCTTTGCACCCTCGTACCCGTCAGTATAATCGTCCGCATAAGTTACAAGCGTAACGTTAATATTTTTGACTGCAAAAATCATACCGACACTTATTATCAAAGCGGCAAAAAACACCACGCCGACAACGAGAGCAATTAACTTTCGTAAAAATTTCATTCGTTTAAACGGAGACTCTCACAATGTCCGCGCCGAGCTCGCGGAGCTTGTATTCGAAAGAGCCGTACCCCCTGTCTATATGGGAAATATCCATAACCTCGCTCCTGCCTTCCGCCGCAAGTCCCGCAAGGACTAACGCCGCTCCTCCGCGCAGGTCGTGGGCAAGTACGGATGCGCCCTTAAACCTTTCTACGCCGCGGACAAAAGCGTTTCTGCCGATTACGGTTATATCCGCACCCATTTTACAGAGTTCGGGAACGTATTTGAATCTCGTTTCAAATAAGTTTTCCGTAACAATCGAATGTCTGCCGCAAACACAGCAAAGCGCGGTATATTGCGCCTGCAAATCCGTTGGAAACCCCGGATACGGCTGTGTTTCGACAGTTTTGACAGAATTGAGTCGTTTGTGATTTTCCAAAACTATTTTATCACCGTTTATATGTATTTTGCAACCGTTTTCGGTAAGTTTATGAATTAACGAACTTATATTTTCGGAATGAACCCCTTCCGCGGTTATTTCTCCGCCGCACATTGCCGCGCCTATCAGAAACGTTCCCGCTTCTATCCTGTCGGGTATGGGCAGATATTCGCACCCCGATAATTCTTTGACTCCTTCGATAATTACCGTTCCGCTGCAAGCGCCCGATACTCTTGCTCCTATACGGTTAAGAAAATTCTGCAAGTCCTCTATTTCGGGTTCTCTCGCCGCATTTTTAATTACCGTAGTTCCCTCCGCTTTGACTGCGGCAAGCATTATATTCTCGGTTGCGCCTACGCTTGGACAATCGAGCATTATCTCGTTGCCGCGCAACTTATCGCATTTGCACAGAATATATCCGTTTTTTTCGGTAATCTGCACTCCGAGTCTTTTAAGTCCTTTCAAATGCAAATCCACGGGTCTTAAACCTATGTCGCATCCTCCCGGATACGCGATTTTTGCGGCATGGAATCGGGAAATTACAGAACCGAGTAAAAAAACCGAAGAGCGCAGCTCGTGTGCGAGCGCGCTTGGTATTTCAAAACAGTCCGAAGACGAACTGTCTATAATTATGTTATCGCCGTCGTATACTGCTTTACAGCCGAGACATGTAAGAATTTTTACCATATTCTTAACGTCCGTTATATGCGGCACATTTAAAATTTTAACTTTTCCGTCGGTCAATACCGCCGCGGCAAGTATAGGAAGAACAGAATTTTTAGCAGATTGTATATTCACTCTCCCGTATAACTTGTTTCCTCCGTTTATGATGTATTTTTCCATATTAACTCCGAGTATGTAAAATATACTCCATTATATGGAAATCGGGGTTTAGTTGTTAATTTTGGCGAGACACGTTATATAGCACGCCCATCGACGTCATTGTTATTATTAAGGATGTATTTCCGCTGCTTATAAGCGGTAACGGAAGTCCCGTCGGCGGAATCGTTCCGCTTACAACCAAAGCGTTAACGGCAACCTGTATTCCGTACACCATAGTAAATCCCGCGGCAAGCAAATAACCGAATCTGTCTTTACAATTTTTTGCTATTATAAATCCTCTGAAAATTATAAATCCGCAAAAGCAAAAGAAAATGAACAACCCGAAAAAACCCAGTTCTTCGCCCATAATCGATAATATAAAATCGCTTTCGGCAAACGGCAAAAACCTGTATTTCTGCGTCGAATTAAATAATCCCGTTCCGAACAAACCGCCGTTTCCGAGTGCATACAACGACTGTATCAGCTGATACCCCTCGTCCTTCGGCGACGCCCACGGGTCTATGAATGCGCTTAAACGCTGCAATCTGTATGGTTCCAAAATAATTAAAACAGGCACGGCGACGGCAAAAGGAATCATCATAATAGCAAACGTTTTCAAATTCGTACCGCTAAGAAAAATGAGTCCGAGCATAAGTAATCCGACGCACATTGTTATCGACATATTGGGTTCGATAATTATAAGAACGCAGAACCCGATACCGACTCCGAGAACGGGCAAAACACCTTTAACGGTTTTCACTTTTTCGTGATTGCCCGCAAAATATGCCGCCGCGAACAACGCGAAAGCATATTTTGCAATTTCGGAAGGCTGTATAGTAAAACCTCCGAATCCGAGCCAGCGCGTCGCGCCGTAATTTGTTATGCCTATACCCGGAACAAAAACAAGCGCAAGCAATATCGCGGCGATTATAATTGCCGGATATTTGAATTTCATTAGTTTTTTGTACGGCAAAAAGCAGGCGCCCGCCATAGCGGCAGTTCCAAGCACTACGCCTATTATCTGTTTTTTAACAAAATACAGACTGTCGCCGTACTGCACTTGCGCCGTATATGCGCTTGCTGAATAAATCATCAGACATCCGAAACAAGCCATGAGAAAAACGCATATTAAAAGCGGGACGTCTCCCGCTTTTTTTCTACCCTTCAACGCTTTCATTTATACCTTCTACAAGTTTTCTGAAAGCGTCGCCGCGCTCTTCATAATTTGAAAAACTGTCGAAACTCGAACTTGCGGGACTCAGTAATACGTTTTGACCGGGTTTTGCTATGAACTGTGCAAGACGAACCGCCGTTTCAAACTCTGCGCAAAGCGAAAAGCTGACAAAACCCGCCTTGATTGCCGCATTTAGCAATTTAAATCTGTTCTCGCCGTAAAGCACGGCGTGCACGACTTTACTGTTATGAAAGTTCTGGAACAGCGGAATATAATCATATCCCTTATCCTTACCGCCGAGAAGTATTACTGTTGCGCCGTTCATTGTTTCAACCGCTTTTACTGTCGCGTCTACGTTCGTACCCTTACTGTCGTCAACGTACGTGACGCCGTTCACATTGCGTATGACTTCTACGCGGTGCTTTATTCCTTTGAAAGAACATATAGACTGCGCAACTTTATTTCTGTCGAGTCCGAGCACTTCGGCAACCGCAACGCATGCAAGCGCATTGTAAACGTTATGTAATCCTTTAAGCGTCATATCGTTTGTATCGAGATATTTTTCGCCGTTGTAATATATCCCGCCGTTTTCGTAATATGCGCCCTCAATGCGTTCGTTCGCTGAAAAATATATAACTTTCGCTTTCGTCGAACGGGCAAATCCTTTTACTATTTCGTCGTCGTAATTTAAAACCGCAAATTCGCTTTCACGTAGATTGCGCAAAATTTTGCTTTTTAAAAATACGTAATTCTCCATGTTATAGTGTCGGGTCAAGTGGTCTTCCGTCACGTTTGTTATAACTGCAACGTGAGGACGCAGGCTCGACAGTGTTTCGAGCTGAAACGAAGATATTTCAATTACGGCATAATCGTTAAATCCGAGATTTTCGACTTCCCCGACAAGCGGAGTGCCGATATTTCCGCACGCCACGCTGTTATAGCCGCAATCGTTGAGAATCGAATTAATCATCGACACGGTAGTGGTTTTACCGTTCGTTCCCGTAACCGCAACCGCCGTAGCGCGGAGATACAGCGCGCCGAGTTCTTCCTCGCCTATAATTGCTTTTCCCTGTTTACGGAAAGCGACAGGCAACGGATGGTCGATTGGTATGCCGGGACTTAGAACGAGCAGTTCGCATAGAAGAGTCGCGTCGATATACCGTTCTGCGGTGACTATATGCGCGCCGAGCGATGCAAGTTCGTTCATAACGGTATTGATATTTTCGCTTACTACGTCATCGTAAACATAAACTTCCGCGCCGCGTTCGAGCAAAAACCTTGCAGAGCTTTCCCCCGATTTAGACATTCCCGCTACCATAAATTTTTGATTTTTAAAATACATTTTTCCTCACACAAAAAGCAAACATATTATTCCGACAAAAGCTGTAAAGAGAACGTACGCATAGGTAATTTTACACTCCGTATAGCCTTTCATCTGAAAATGATGATGTATCGGAGCCATAAGAAACACTCTACGCCTTGTCCGTTTATAATATATTACCTGAACTATAACCGATATTCCTGAAATGACGAACATTATTCCTAGAATGGGAATATAAAGCGCGTTTCCAGTTAAAACCGACGCAGAAGAAATAAATCCGCCCAACGCAAGCGAACCCGTATCCCCCATAAATACGCTCGCTTTATTTACGTTAAAGAGAAGAAACGCCGCAAGAGCGCCGACTGCGACAAAACAAAGCAGACTTATTCCGTCGTTGATTAAATACAGCATAATACCCAAAATCAGAAGATATGCCGAGCTTGTCCCTCCCGCAAGTCCGTCAAGTCCGTCGGTAAGATTCACGCAGTTTACGGTAGCCGTAAAAATAAAAATTATAAGAGGAATTACGCCCCATCCGATATTGAATTGAGCGCCTTTTCCAAAAGGAAT
>CAMXOH010000090.1 GCA_947245485.1 uncultured Clostridia bacterium
TCGCTCTCGCCGGGCATTTCCTCTTCACTGTACTCTTCTTCTACGTACTCTTCGTTCTCGGGTTCGTCGGGATTCACGTACGTTCCGCCGTTCTCAGGCGCGTTCGTTTCTCCCTCGCTCCCCTCTCCGTTTCCGTTGTCAACGGGAGCTTTTTTCCAAGCTACGTTAGGCGTTTTGCCTGTATTAAGCTCGCTCTTGATTCCGATATTGAACTTGTATGCGCCTGCCGCGTATGCAAGATACCTTTCGAAATCTTCGATTATGCCGTTACCGTTGCTGTCGTAGCCTTCATAGCTTAAAGGTACGCCGTTGAAAGAATAAGTAATTCTGATGTTCAAATACTCTTCCCAATCTTCGGGCAAGCCGTCGATTAACGCGAGCAAGTCCTGTTCCTTGTCTTCGAAGAACAGTCTTGTTCCTGTTGCTGTCGGTATATCGAACGTTCTCGTATTGATATACCATACAAGCGTATCCGACAGTCCCTCGGGAAGCGTTATTTCGTTATAGTTATTTAAGTTGAGCGCGTTGAACGAGAACTTAGTTTCGTATCTGCCTGCATTTCTGCCCGCAAACGCATTGTCCTTACCGTTCGTGCTGTATGAAATCAAGTTTGTAGCGACTTCGGGAAGTCCCACAAGTCCTACGTAGAAGATTTTCGCTTTGCCGTCTTTACGCGTGTATACGAATTCGGAATCGTCCTCGTATTCATTGCCGTCGGCATCGAAATATCCCCACGTTGCGTTGCTTAAATCTACCGACACAGGGTCAATCGTCCAAACAAGCGTTACGTATTCGGGCGGTTCAGCACCTTCTTCCGCAACCCAATGGTTGTTTTTGTCGGTAAGAACGATTTTCGCCGTGTACGTGCCTGCGTCGGTTGCGCTGCCGTTTTCGACTATCTCCATTATAGAGGGGTCAAAGCCGACAAGGTAATCGCCGTAGTCGGTTACTTTGATTTCTTTGCCCGTATAAGTCAATGCGGAAGGCGCGGTGATGTAGGGCGCGGTAAGCGCTCTCTGTACAATAGCCCAGGTGAGCGTTAAAGGCTCAACCGAAGTTTTTAACGAAGTAACAGTAATTACGCTGTTTTCGTAGTCGATTACAGGTCTGCCGAAAGAGTCGGTGTCGTATACGCTGTTGAGAACCAATTCGCCTTCGGAGTCGAGAACGTATCTTGCTACGTAGTTTCCTTCGGGGTCTTCGACGCGCGCGCCGTTGTATCTCTTTGCGGTTACGCCGTCTGCGTTCATAACGTAACGATAGTAATAATCGTTTCCTTCGGAGTCTGTACCTGCGACTATCTGCTTAGGCGTGCCGTCGTCGTTTAACAGCGAAGCATCGTCCGCGCCTATAATTACATACTCTACGCGGTAACTGTACTGATACTTGATACCGCCTCTGTCGTAATTGCCGTTGTTATATTCGATATAGTTTCCTGCTTTGTCTTTTACAAGGTTGCCCTTTGCGTCGACTTGAAGGAATTTCCAAATCCAGCTTCCGCCCTGCTGTACGTATTCGATACGGTACTCGTCGGTCTCGACTTTGTTCGTCTCGTATTCGCCGAGGTTCCAGTAACTGCTTTCGGGATATGCGAGTTCGATTTTAATCGTGTAGTCGTTTCCTACGTTAGTACCCGTATTGCCCGAAATCGTAAGAAGCGGGTCGTTCTTGATACGGTTGAAGAAAGTCTCCGAAAGAGTCGTTACGTCAAGCTCGTATCCGGTATAAATCATTTCCAATCCCTGAACGGAACTTAAATCAATCGGCGTTACGCTTCTGGGATTAACCTTGTAATAAAGCGCCTGCGCGTAGCGGTTTTTGAGGTTGAGAGTTTCAATATCGGTTTCCGTAAGAACGTTTCCGCCGATATAAGCAAGCTCGCCGTCGATGCCGCCCACTACTTCGTATATACTGCTGTCATACCAGCAAAGGTTCACGCCCGAAATAAAGCGGAGCTTTGCGATATAGGTGTCTGCCTTGACGTCGGGTGTAACGGAAATAGTTCCGTTTTCCGTGTCGAGCTTACCGTCGATTGAGTATACGAAAGATTTTTCGTCGCCTATTTCAAAGCCTTCCGCCATATACTGCGCGTTGAAATCGGCTTTGAACGTATCGGAAATTTTGTATTTATCCCAATCTTTGATTTTGAATACTATTTCTCTGCCCGTAAAGTCGTATTCGTCTACTTCGAATTCGGGCATCGCCATCCAGATTGTTTTCTGCGTACCGAAGTCGTAGTTACCGAATTCGTAAGGGTTGAGAACTTCTTCGGGAACGACTGCGCCGCCCTGTTTCCAGATGAGGCTCACGCCCGTCGAAATCGCATATTCGAACTCGGGTTTGATACGGAACAGAATTTCATAGCTGTAACCGCTGCCTCTCTCGGCGACTTCGTCGCGCGTTACCACTTCGCCCGAATCCACGTCGTGTATTACGTATTCAAACATATCCAATGCTTTGGACTGCGCGTTTTTAAGTTCGTCGAGTTTAGCCGAAATGACTACGGATTCCTGCAAGTCGTCCGTCCAACCCGAAATTTCGATTTCGAGCTGTTTGTATTCTATTACAACCTGTTGGTCGGTGGTAATTAAATTGTTGTTGTACTTCCAAACTACGTTTTGCGCGCCGTCGGGATTGAGTTCGTCCTTTATCGAGAGATTCAGACGGTAGAAACCGAGTTCGTACGCATTGTAGATGGAATAGCCTACGGTTTCGTCCAAGTCGCCGCGGTATGCCTCCCACGTTCCGTCGTTGCCTGATTCTGAGAATTCAACCGTAACGTCGAAGTAGTTTTCCCATCCTTCTTCATAATCGAGCATGGACAGCAAATCCTGAACCGTGTTATCGAATTCGACTTCTTTGTTCTGGGGAACTTCGAATTGTCTCTGTTCGATATACCAGGTAATTTCAAGATAACCGCCGGGCGTGTTTGAACTGTACTGCGTTGCAAACGTAGGGTCGAGTCCAGTAAGTCCGTAGTTGCCGCTTGCGCCGACAGCCGCGTCGGACATAAACAGTATAGTCGTATACGAGCCTATCGCCGAACCGCTGTTTCCGTCAAAACCGTTAGTCGTGTAAGTGATAAAGTTTTCAAGCTCTTCGGGAATACCCAAAAGCTGCATTTTGTAATTATAAGGCGCGCCGTCATCGATTTTATACGAATAGTGCTTAACGGTGTCGTAAGCATAATTCTTGATTTCTCCCGCGGGATTTTCGGAATAATCGTAATCGCTGTATCCCCAATAAACGCCTCTCATACTGAGCGATTTTTTGTTAATCGTCCAGGTAATGGAAACGCTGCCTGAGGTTGTGTCAATGTTGCCCGCCGCATCCTTCCAAGCGTAGTTACTGCTGGGAAGAGTAAATACAGCAGTGTAGTCGCCCGCGTTAATACCGCTGCTGCCTACGGTTGAAACGCTTGCGTTACGGAGAAGTTCTGCAAGATAATCTTCCATTCCGTTCTCGCTGTAACCGTTGAGCGTTTCGAACACGCTGTGTCCCAAACCGTCGTAGATGAGAACGCGCGATTTATCGAGCGTAGGCTTAATAAGGTATATCGGACTGATTTTCCAGCCGATGGTCATCTTGCCGGGCTGCCCGAATTCGGTGCCGTTGTTCCATCTTACGGTGTTGAGATATTCGTCCTTAATGGAGAGAACAAGTTTGTAGTCGCCTGCATTGGTTCCTTCTACGCCTTCGATAGTAACGTAGTCGCCGTACTGCTCCATAAGCGCGTCGTACTTGTCGCCGAGAGATTCGGCAAGAATATCAACGGGATTTCCGTCGTAAGTGACGTCTTTGAGCTGATATTCCGCATCCTCTTCGTAGCTCGGCACGTCGAGCATTTTATACTTGATTTGGAAAGTAAGCGTTACGGACGAACGGTCGTAAATAAAGTTACCCGTACCTGTTCCGTCGTCTTGCTTGCTCCAATAGAGGGGGTTAGTAACATTCTGTTTTAAGGTAAACGTAATCGAATACGTACCCGCTTCGTTCTGGGTAAGTTCGTCAAGACTTCCGCCGAAGCATACGTCGAGATAGTTCGAATATTTCGTTTCCCATTCGTCGATAACGAAAGTAATTTCACTGCCGCTGTAAATTACGTAAGGTATGCCCGAAGCAAGAACTTCTGCTTCAAACGGGAACATTACGCCGTTTATCATATAGCTGAGAATTTCGGGTTTTTTGCCTACTTCGAACTGGTCTGAATCGGGAACGGAAGTATAATCGATTGTATTGAACGCATAGTATTCGTCAATACCCGCAACGAACGTAATTTCAACGTTGTCGCCGTATTCGTCCTTGACGTAAGGCGTCATTGAGAAAGTCTGCGAAATCGGCGAGTTAAGTACTGCGTCGAGTTCTACTTTGTTGCCCGTAAGTCCCGTGCCTTCATAGAAAGCGTAACCGATGAACTTATAGGAATAATACTCGCCCGAAAGGATAACCGTCGATAAGTAACCCTTAGGGTCTGCCGACTGGTTCCATGCAGTGACAACCATTGCCGCTTTTGCAACCGTAAGCGTTACCGTCCGGTCGGTAGTCGTTCCCGCCGCCGTTCCGTCAGCAAACGCAACGTTGGCGTTATCCGCGTTGATATCGCTTAAAAGTTTAAGTACGTAGTAGTAATTACCGGAATTGAACGCGGAGTATTCGTAACCGTATTCGTCTTTACCGCTGTAATCGGTAGGATTTGTTCCGTCTTTGGAATATTTAAGACTAATAGTGAAGTATTCTTCCCAATCGTCGCCGAGGGCAATCGCCGCCTTTAAGTCGTGCTGATTTCCGTCGAACGCAGACCAGTGTCCGCTTGTGCCCGCAGGAGTGGGCGAAGGCAGGTTAATTAATCTCTTGTGAATCTGCCAGGTAAACGATTCGGGGATAGGGTCGCCCGTAATGGGATTTACAGGCCACGTAGTCCAGTCGATTACATAGTTCGATTCGTTAGGCAAGTCGGCAATCGTAACCGTAGTGATATACGTGCCTGCCTGATTAATCTTGCTTGCGTCGTTCACCTCGTCTCCCGTTGCTGCGTTCACAGTCTTATAGCTTACGTAATCGGCAAGCATTACGTCGATGCCCGTCATTTCCATCTTATAAGCCGTTTCGGTAGTCGTGCCGTTGACTGTGGTTCTCGTATAGATGAAACCGCTGTCCGACGCCCAGTTTATACTGTCGAGACTGATTTTAGCTTTTTCGACTTTCCAATTCATCGTGTTGGTGAAGTTGGGATAAGTTGAAGTGAAGTCGGGTGCGTTCCACTTAGTCGCGTCATAGCTGTAAGCCGCAACCGCAGTGTAACTGCCCGCGTCGATGTAAGAGTTACCGCTCTTCATAGTAACGGTAATGGGCAAGTCGGAATCGAGGCAAGCGAGTTTAATGTTGTGATAACCGCCGTCGAAAGTGAATTCGAGTACGGGCGAACCGGAAGTTATTCCGTCGGGAGCCGAATCCCAAATCCAAAGTCCGTCCGTGCCCTGAGTGAAGTCGAAGTGCGCCGTCGTCGTATTGTTGTTGCCGTCGACGTGTTCGTACTGCCACTGGAAGTCGGACGCGTCGAACGTGCCTTTCTCGATTGTGAAATAGAATTCCGAGGTATGGAACGAATATTCCATCTGACTGCCCGTAGAATCCGAGTAGTTCATAGTCAGTTTGACTTTGTACGTACCGGGAGCCGAAGGCGCGCCCGAAAGAGGCTTGTTGTAGTTAACGGACGAATAGTAAGTTACTATGATATTGTCCGCCGCCGTAAATCCGGAAGGTTCGCCCGCAAGCGTTATCGACGCCGTGAATTGTTCTGCGTTATAAACGTATACGTTCGCGCTGTCAATGGACGTGGGCGTATTCGAAGGATTGAGCGTGGTGTTGTTTCCGTCAACCGATACCGTCGCGTTGATAACCGCGCCGTTACCGAGTTCGAACTCGTAAGGGTTATCCGTAACTGCGCCTATGAATTTAAGCGTATAGTTGCGGAGATAGTTGGATGCGCTGTCGTATGCGGGGTCAGCCGTATTGGTGGTACCCTTCAATACCGCGGTAACGCGGAAAGTTTCCACGCCGTTATGGTCGAAGTTGGAAATTGCTTCCCAAACGCCCGTTGCTGCGTTTAACTTTTCATAAACGTAATCTACTTTCGCCGTATGGGGCGCCCTTAACGTAGGAACGTAGATGAGCGCAGAACCGCCCGCCGAGCTATCCTGAACGAAATCCCATTCGACTTCGAGCTCTGCCTGTTTAATAGTCCAGCTCTGCGTCCAGGAGAACGTCGTACCGTTGTTGATATAAGTTGTGGGGTCTCCCATTTTGGGAACGACGTAGTTTATGTTTGAACTTGCGAATTCAATCGCCGTAACGTAAGTGCCCGCGTTTACCTGCGTATTGAGGTTATAAACGGTTGCGGGGGTAGTAGAAGTATCCGTTACCTGATAAGTCTTTACAGAAAGTCCCGTAGGGAACGAACCCGTATTGCTCTTCAAATAAATCGACTTGGGCGAGCCGTCGTATTCGTAAGTGAATGCCGAAAGCGCGTCGGTAGAGTCGTAAGACCAGTACAGTTCGGACAAGTCGTAAGTAATCTTGCCGATTGTATAGTACATAGTCACTACCGTATCGTTAAATGAGTACAGTTCGGGGTCGTTTGCGATAATCTTTGCGGAAATCGAATACGTACCCGAATAGGACGCGCTCTTTGAACCGTAGTAGCCGAAAGTGCCGTACGTAGTATCGAACGCAACCTTCCAGGTGAGCAACGCCGCTTCGAGTTTCTCGTATTCCACTCCGTCCGCGCCGTCGATTTTACCGTTCGCGTTGGGCGTCATATACAGATTGAACGTGTACGAAACGCCGTCCTTGAACGTAAGCGGCAACGTGGGGCCGTTAGCCGAATTATAAGTGGACCATACCGAATAAGGAATGGTAACTATCGTATCGGGTTCGTCGCTCGCGTAGTACTGCCATACTAAATCGTTGAGCTTATTCTGCGTATCGAACGGTGCGGAAGGCGCCGTAATGGTGAAATTGTAATAATCGTCCTCGAACTTATAGTTACCCGTCTGTCCGAGCTGTTTTAC
>CAMXOH010000091.1 GCA_947245485.1 uncultured Clostridia bacterium
GACGTAACAATATGCCGCGGCTATTCCCGCAATAGCCACTTGAAATATAATTTTTTGGTACGGTTTGAGTCCCTCGTTTTCTTTGCGGTAAATCTTTAAAAAATCGTCGAGAAACCCGACGACGGCAAAACCGCCCGTTACGGCGAGCGTAAGATTCGATTTACCGTCGCGCACGCCGAGCATACATAACCCAACGGTGATTATTGCGGCTATAAAAGCAAGTCCGCCCATAGTAGGCGTGCCGTTTTTATTTTTATGCTCTTTAACGTATCCGAGTATATATTGCCCCGCTTTTAAACGCCTTAAAAGAGGCAAAATCAACATTATCAGCGCAAGCGACGCAATAAATGCGGCAAGCATTGCTATAAGAATATTTTTCATTTACTGTCAGCCTATTATTTTTTTAATAACCAGATTGTCGTTATAGCTATGTTTTATTCCCATTATTTCCTGATAATATTCTCCGCCTTTTCCCGCAACAAGCAATATATCGTCCTTTTCGAGAAGGTTAACGGCGTATTCGGTAGCCGTCTCCCTGTCTGTTACAGTAACGTAATTCTTTCCCGACGGTTTCACTCCCGCTTCTATTTCAGAAATAATTTCAAACGGGTCCTCGAATCTCGGATTATCCGAAGTGATTATACAAAAATCGGAATACTTCGCCGCTATTGCGCCCATAATCGGACGCTTTGTTTTATCGCGGTTTCCTCCGCAACCGAACAGACAGTACAACTTACCGCGGCAAAGTTTTTTTAACGCCTGTAAGGACTTTTCAAGTCCGTCGGGAGTATGAGCGAAATCGACGAAAATATCGGCGCCGTTATAATTTGCAACGTGCTCCAATCTGCCGTTGACTTTTTTAAGATTTTTCAATCCTTCCGCAATATGTTCGGTTTCAATACCGAGAATTTTTGCGCATGCGGAAGCCGCCATAGCGTTATAAACGTTATGGAGCGCGGGAACTCCGAGATTAATATCGTATAGCTCGTCAAAGAGATTTAACACAAACGAAGTGCCGTTAATTTTTTCGACAAGATTAATCGCAAACACGTCGGCTGGATTTTTCAATCCGTAACTGACGGAATTTTTTACGCTTTTTAAAAGTTCGAGTCCGAGCGCGTCGTCCGAGTTGATGACGGCGTAATTATATTTCCCCTGTTCAAAGAGAATTTTCTTAGCTTTTGCATAATTTTCCATATTGCCGAAGAAATCGAGATGGTCCTGCGTAAAATTAGTAAAAACAGCCGCATCGAATTTCAGTCCGTCCGCTTTACCGTAATAAAGCGCATGCGCCGATACTTCCATAAAAACGTACTCTACGCCGTTCTCAGCCATATCCGACAACACAGAGTGCAGAAAAATAGGGTCGGGAGTCGTAAGCTCGGGAGACACGAACTTTTCGCCGTAACCGATACCGAGCGTACCAATAACGCCAACCTTTTTGCCCGCAGTCTTAAATATGCTTTCAAGCATATAAGTCGTAGTAGTTTTTCCGTTAGTACCGGTGATGCCGATAAGTTTCAGTTTTTTATCCGCAAATCCGTAGAATGCTCGTGCTATTCTCGCTACCGCCGCTCTGCCGTCTTCTACTATAATCTGCGGGAGTCCGCATTCGAGTTTTTTTTCGCAGACTACCGCCGTCGCTCCCGATTTAACGGCATCGGAAACAAACTCGTGCGAATCGCATTTTCCGCCTTTAAAGCAAATAAATAAATCGCCTTTTAAAACTTTTCGGCTATCCGTGCTTAAACCAAGTATCTCCGTCTCTCTGTCGCCGCTAAAATTTTTATAACCGATTAAATCCAACAATTCGCCAAGTTTCATACAATCTCCTAAACGTACGGCTGTATATTTTTAATTCTTATGATGTCTTCGAATATTTCTTTTGCTACGGGCGCGGCAACGGTACTGCCGTAATAAGTTCCCTGCGGCTCGTCTACTATAATAAGCGCAAGATATTGCGGTTTATCGGCGGGAAAAAAGCCTACGAACGAAGACACGTATTTACCCGAAGCAACGTGCCCATCCTCGTATTTCTGCGCGGTTCCCGTTTTTCCGCCCACTTTGTATCCCTCTATATACGCCTTCTTGCCGCTACCTTCCGTAACAACGCCTTCAAGCATAGAAGCAAGCATAGAAGACGCTTTTTCGCTGAGCGGCTTATATTTAAGCACGGGAGCATTGCTTTCTCTCTTGCCGTCTTTAAGTATTACGGAGTCGAGCAAGCGCGGCGTGTAGTAATTTCCGCCGTTGACTGCCGCCGCCGCGGCGCACGCAAGCTGAATGCCCGTAACCGCAACCGTCTGTCCGAAGCCGATACGCGCGAGGTCGCAACCGCGAACCAAAGACTGCGGCACAAGCATTCCCAAAGCCTCGCCGCCGAAATCTAGTCCCGTAACGTTTCCGAAACCGAAAGCATTGAGATAATTATAAAAAGTATCGGTACCCAAAGAAAGCGCAATATCTGTAAAACAAGGGTTGCAACTGTTATTTAACGCTTCCGCAAGAGTCTGGTTAGAGTGCTTACCGTTTGAATGGTCTGACCAGCACTTGATTTTAGTACCGTCTACGGTGCGCGTTCTGCTTCCGTTAAAAATATAAGAATCGGAATACGCATTCTTATTTCCGCGCAAATACTCTTCGATGTTTGCCGCGGCGGTAACGATTTTAAACGTAGAACCGGGTTCGTAGATATCGCATACGACACTGTTTCTCGATTGCGCGTTGAGCGTTTCTTTATCGTCGCGCGGCACTTCGTTTAAATCGTAAGAAGGATAATTCACCATAGCGAGAATGTCGAAATTCTGCGGATTTAAAACCACGCACGAAACTGATTTTGCATTATTTGCCGCATAAGCGCTCTTCATTGCCTCTTCCGCGGCAAGCTGAATATCTATATCAATAGTAAGTCTTATTTCGTTTCCCGCAGTAGCTTCGTGGTATACAACCACTGAATTTTCCGTTTCAATACCGACTATATCGGTTGTATAGCTGATTTCGCCGTCCGTACCGCTTAAAATATTATCGTAATATTTTTCTATGCCTGAAAGTCCCAAGCCGTCGTTTGAGGTAAAGCCGAGCACCTGACAAAGAGCGTCGTTATATGTATACTGACGCGTATTATCCCTTGAATAATACACTCCCGGCAAATCATACGAAACAAGTTTTTCCACACTCTCGCGCGAAACCTGCCGCGCAACCGTAATTTCGGAAACTTTTCCGCCGCTGATTTTTTTGAGTATCGTTTCAGTATCGAGAGAAAACAATCCTCCGAGTACGGTTGCCGTGTATTCGGCGTCTTTTACCGCGTTGGGACGCAGGAATACACTGTACGTCGTTTTATTGCCTGCAAGAATTTCGCCGTTTCTGTCGGAAATTACGCCTCTTGCCGCTATTATAGGAATTTCTCTGTTCCATTGGTCTGCCGCTCGGTATTTCAGCTCAGAACCCCATACTACCTGAACGTAAAGTAAACGCGCGAAAATTAAACAAAAAATAAAGGCTATTGCCAATCCCATTGACAATAACCTCTTTTGTAAAACCGTTATCGAAAAACCCGTTTTATTGATTTTTTTAAACTTTTTGATAATTAAGACTCCTTATTTTAAAGACATACCGTGTTTCGCCGCAAAATCGGAAACGACTTGCCAAATATTAGATTCTTCGAGATAAGCCTCTTTTTCCAACAACGCTTCGGTATAAACGCGTTCTGCTTGCGCTAAGTTATTTTGAAGCGCACTGACTTCGCCGTTCAAACCCGTGATTATAGCAGAATTGACTATAATCAGTACGAACAAAGCAACTATTACGGTAATTGCTACTGCGATTATGATTTTATCTTTTTTAGTAAATCCGATTTTTTTCGTCTCGGACTTTAAAGTAATTTTGCCCTCGTCGGCAGACTTCTTAACTCCCGCGGTCTGATACTGAATAGTCGTTGCCGTGGGACGAAGGTCCTCGTTTTCTTCGTCTTCCAACAGGGATTTTAAGACTTCTTTATCCGCTTGCGCTGTTCTGTTAATTATGCTGTCCGCACGGAAAAGCTCCGAATCGGCGCGGGCGTTCTCGACAAGATAAACCCTTTCCGCCGCAACTTCATTTTCCTGCGCGGGTTCTACCGCTTCCTCTTCGTAATTTGAAACCGCTTTTCTCTCTATAATATCGTTGAGAGAAAATTCGGGATTTATTAATTTTGCATAATTATAGCTTATTTTGGAATTATGCTTTTCTTCTGCCGTCATAGACGCATTGCGGAATAACTCTTTTGTGTAACCTTTTTCTTCGGATTCTACTTTTCTTTCAAGTACGGGTGCGAATGCCATTTCATTTCTCCTTATCGTTTTCTAAATAATTTTTTCCGCTATGCGAAGTTTCGCGCATTTCGAACGCGAATTCACCGCCATTTCTTTTAAAGTTGCGGTAATTGGCTTACTTGTTATAATTTCTATTTCTTTTTGCTTACCGCATACGCATACGGGTAAGTTTTTGTTGCAAACGCAATCGCATTCAAGCAATTTAAACGCCTGCTTGACAATCCTGTCTTCAAGCGAGTGAAACGTTAGTATTGCTATGCGTCCGCCTTTTTTCAGTCTTCTCGTCAATCCGAGAACGCAATCATATAACCCGTCAAGCTCGCCGTTAACTTCTATTCTAACCGCCTGAAAACTCTTTCTGGCGCAAGGTCCGTTTTGTCTGAACTTTGCAGGAATGCTTTTTTCGATTACTTCGACAAACTGTCCGCAAGTGGTAAAACGCTTATTTTCTCTCTCTTTTACTATATTTGCCGCTATTGCTCCCGCAAACTTTTCTTCGCCGTAATCACGAAGTATTCTTGCAAGTTCTTTCTGCGAATATCCGTTAAGAACGTCTTCCGCAGTTATTCCTTCCGTTCGGTTCATTCTCATATCCAACGGAGCGTCGGGTTTCATATAAGAAAATCCCCTCTCTTCGCAATCGAGTTGGTAACTCGAAACTCCGAAATCGAGAAGCGCGCCGTCAAGGCGAGCAATAGCCGCTTTATCTAAAACTTCTTCAAAGTTTTTGTAATCGCTCTTATAAATTTGAAATCTTCCGCTAAACTCGGACAATTTTTCTGTCGCGGCTGAAATCGCGTCGTCGTCAAGGTCCGTTGCTATAAGTTTGCCGTTTGGCGACGAACGTTGCAATATTCCGTAAGAGTGATTTCCTCCGCCTACCGTTCCGTCGAAATAAATTCCGCCGTCCTTTATGTTAAGTCCCGCCATACATTCTTCAAACATTACGGGAATATGCGCGAAATTTTTCATAATCAGATATCGAGAAAACTTAAATTAAGGTCGTAACTCTCGTCGTCGTCTTTATAATATTCGTCGTATACTTCTTTCGCCCAGATTTCGATTCGAGAGCTTGCGCCGCAGATTTTTATGTCCTTTGTTATTTTACCGAATTTTACAAGTTCGGGAGGAATGACAAGTCTGCCCTGCGTATCCATTTCAACAAGTTTTAAAGATTTTGTAAATGTTCTTAAACCTTTCTGCTTTTCAGCTTCGGAAATTTTAATTTCTTCAAGTTTTGCCAGTTTTTCTTTTATCGCTTCTTCGTAAAAAACAAAAATACACCCGTTGGTTCCCTTGGAAAAATACAATTTTTCCTCGTTCCCTTTAAGTTTTGCGGGGATTCTTATTCTGTTTTTCGCGTCGATTTGGTGGTCGTACTCACCTGTAAGAAAAAACATTTCAATACCTTTAAAGTCTTATGACATAATAATAACACCAATTTTAACCACTGTCAACCACTTGACTTTAAATTTTTTGAAAATTTTACTATTTTTAGGGAAAATATCTCATAAAACAAATTATAATACCGTTCGCTTGATTATCGTACGGAAAATATCCCTGTTTTTATCGGTATTTCCGCCAATGAAAGTAATTTTTTGCGCCCGAGTTTGCCGGTGGTCATAAATCCCTAATTTTTCACGCAAATGAGCCGCAGTTCCGCTTAGTCCGTCGAAAACAGGACAGTTATATATATTTTTTATTATCTCCGACGCGAATATATAATGCGTGCATCCCAATACTACCGCATCTGCCTTTACGTTCGGTAAAAGTTCGATTAATTTACTCTTCTCTAAATTTGCAATATTATTTTCTATGTAAGACGCCAAGTCAGGACAGGCGGCAACCGTGGTTCTCCCTTCACCGTATTGTTCCGAAAGACGCATTAAAGATTGGCTTTTCGCCGTGGCGGGGGTTACCAAAACAAGTATTCTACCTCCGACTTCCGCCGCAGGTTTAATCGCAGGCTGAATGCCTATAATTTCAAATGAAAATTCGCCGCGCAGATAATCTATACACTGCGCCGTAAGCGTATTACACGCTATAACTGCGGCGGCAGGCTTCAATTTTTCGATTTCAAGAAATACCTTGCGGGAAATTTCTTTTAACTGCTCTTTACCGAGAGCGCCGTAAGGAACTCGGTAATTGTCGGCAAAATAAGTAAAATCTACTTGCGGTAAAATGCGGACGCTTTCGCACAAAAGATTTAACCCGCCGATACCGCTGTCAAAAAAGCAAACCAAAGGATTGTTTGTTATTCCCATACTATAATTAATAATATTATCAGTTCAAGAAATATATTAAAAATTTTTAGCAAAAGCAGTTCAAAAACAGTTTACAACTATTTTTTTTTATGATAGAATTATCAAAGAATTTAAGTTAAATGTTTCCAAAGGAGATAGTTCATGCCTAATATAAAGTCAGCGAAAAAGCGTGTTCTTGTTACCGAGAAAAAGACGGAGAGAAATAAGGCTGTTAAATCCGAAGTAAAAACCGAAGTCAAAAAATTTCTTACGCTTGTTAATGCAGGCGATAAGGCTGCGGCAACGGCGCTCTTCCCTTATACTTGTTCCGTAATCGACGGTGCGGTTTCCAAAGGCGTTCTTAAAAAGAATACCGCCGCTAACAAGAAGTCAGGACTTGCAAAAAAACTTAACGCTTTGGCGTAAAATTATTTTTGTATAAAATTAAAAGCGAGC
>CAMXOH010000092.1 GCA_947245485.1 uncultured Clostridia bacterium
ACACGGAAGTACGCAACCGAGCAAACACACAGCGCAACGCAGTATTGCGAAGTATATATGCGTTTTTTTATAAAGATTTAAGCTGTTTTAAAATCTTCTCCCTCATCTCAATAAACTTATTGAGTTTAGCGCGTTCCGTATCGACGAGCTTTTTAGGCGCTTTGGAAATGAAACCCTGATTATTGAGTTTGCTGTCGGCGCGGGCAATTTCGGAAGTTACTTTTTCAAGCTCGGCAGACAGTCTTTCCTTTTCCTTTTCTATATCCACAAGCTCGCCCATAGGGATATAGAGCGTACCTATCGCAAGGACTTTGGTTACGGCGTTTTCGCCCGCTTCCGCAGCGGAATTAACAAATTTTATTTCCTTTGCGCCCGAAAGTTTTAAAATGCTATCTTCATTGGCGGTAATGAGCCTTTTGCTTTCCGTAGAGATATAGAGATGAACTTTCTTCGACGGCGGGCAGTTTACTTCGGTTTTTACCGCGCGCACCGCCTTTATAATATCGGTTATACCCGCAAACGCCTGCGCGTCTTTTTTGTACGCGAGCTTGGAATTGTAACGGGGGAACTCCGAAGTCATAATCGTGCCTTCTGTATTGGGCAGATTTCTGTAAATTTCGTCGGTTATGAAAGGAATGAACGGATGAAGAAGTTTTAGCGCGTTTTCAAGAACGAAAACGAGAACGGACAGCGCGCCCTCGCGCTTTTTAGCGTCTTCCGATTTAAGAACTGGTTTGACGAGTTCTATATACCAGTCGCAGAAGTCAGACCACATAAAATCGTACATTATCTGGCAGGCTATTCCGAGTTCGAACTTGTTCAAAGACAGCGTAACGTCGCGTATAGCCGATTGCAATCTCGATATAATCCACTTATCCGCGGGCGAAAGTTTAATCTCCGAAACGGGTTTTACGTTTACCCCCTCCGCGTTCATAATTACGAAACGGCTTGCGTTCCAAATTTTATTCATAAAGTTGCGGCAGGCTTCCACTTTCGCGTCTGAATAGCGGGTATCGTTGCCGGGCGCAACGCCCTGCAAAAGCGAGAAGCGAAGCGAGTCTGCGCCGTACTTGTCTATAACTTCGAGCGGGTCTACGCCGTTGCCCAAACTCTTGGACATCTTTCTGCCCTTTTCGTCGCGCACGAGTCCGTGAATGAGAACGTCGCGGAAAGGCACTTTGCGCATATGTTCTATGCCAGAGAAAATCATTCTCGCAACCCAGAAGAAAATTATATCGTAACCCGTAACCAAAACGTCGCCGGGATAGAAGTATTCAAGGTCCGAAGTGTCTTCGGGATAGCCGAGCGTGGAGAAAGGCCAAAGAGCGGACGAGAACCATGTATCGAGAACGTCCTCATCCTGCGTCAAGTTGCCGCTTCCGCAGTGCGGACAAACCTCTGCGTCGGTTTTTGAAACAATCTCTTTTCCGCAGTCCGAACAATACCATACGGGTATGCGGTGTCCCCACCAAAGCTGACGGG
Organism: uncultured Clostridia bacterium; assembly: GCA_947245485.1. GTDB lineage: Bacteria > Bacillota > Clostridia > Christensenellales > Borkfalkiaceae > Coproplasma. Next base: position 1,483 of record CAMXOH010000092.1, read on the forward strand.
ATATGCACCAGTCCTTGACGTTTTCCATCCAGTTGTAATACGTTTTTGCAAATCTTTCGGGAACGAAAGTGATTTTTTTATAAATTACCGCGTCGATTGCCGGACGCGCGAGTTTTTCCATTTTAACGAACCACTGTTTCGAAACAAGCGGTTCAACCGTACTGCGGCAACGGTAACAGTGCCCCACGTTGTGCGCGTGAGGTTGAATTTTTACGAGGTATCCGCCCGCCTTCAATTCTTCGACGAGGCGTTTGCGGCACTCGTATCTGTCAAGTCCTTCGAACTTGCCAGCCTGCGCGTTCATTGTGCCGTCGTCGTTCATAACGCGCACTACGGGCAGGTTATGGCGAAGTCCGACTTCAAAATCGTTGGGGTCATGCGCGGGCGTAATTTTAACCACGCCAGTACCGAATTCCATATCGGCGTGTTCGTCGCCCACAACGGGTATCGCCTTATTGACTACGGGCAGAATTACGTTTTTGCCTATAAGGTGTTTATATCTCTCATCGGCGGGGTTTACCGCTACGGCGGTATCGCCGAACATCGTTTCGGGGCGCGTAGTCGCAACTTCGAGATAAGTATTCTCATCCCCCTCCGCAAAATATTTTATATGCCAGAAATTGCCGTCCTCTTCCGAGTATTCCACTTCTACGTCGGAAAGAGTAGTCTTACAGTCGGGACACCAGTTTATAATTCTGCTTCCGCGGTATATGAGCTTTTTATTGTAGAGATTTACGAAAACTTCCCTCACTGTGCGTGAACACTTTTCGTCCATTGTGAAAGTGAGACGAGTCCAGTCGCAGGATGAACCGAGCTTTTTAAGCTGTTCGACAATCCTGCCCGCGTACTTGTCTTTCCACTCCCACGCGCGCTTCAAAAATCCCTCTCTGCCGAGAGTTTCTTTCGAGAGTCCTTCTTTCTTCATCTGCTCTACTATTTTAACTTCCGTCGCAATAGAAGCATGGTCCGTACCGGGAAGCCAAAGGGCGCAATAACCCTGCATACGCTTAAAGCGAACCACTGCGTCCTGCATTGTTTCGTCCATAGCGTGTCCCATATGGAGTTGTCCCGTGATATTGGGAGGGGGCATCATTACCGTGAACGGAACTTTGTCGTCGTCGCGCACGGCTTTGAAACAGCCGCTCTCATCCCACTCCCTGTAAAGTCTGTCTTCAAATTGTTTCGGATTGTATGTTTTTTCCATATAAATTTCCCTTTGCCGCCATTGCGGACGCGTATACTATTTCCTTAAAACCAACGTGTATTCGTCCGTTTTTAACTCTAAATCATTCCCGTTGAACCGCGCTGCCATTGTTGAGCCGTCAATATCCAATGCAAGCAGATTACCGCCCGCTTCCCAAGTTCCGTAATGAATTTCACCGTTAAAGGAAAGAGCGCAAGAGCCGTCCGCATAAAAAGTGAGCTTAGCTACGTCGGCAGTGAGCAATTCGCCGCTCGGCGTATAATCGCCGACATAATACGTTTCTTTGCCGTCCGACATACTGTAAAAGCCGTATGTACCCGAAATTACCGCGCCGCCGTCGGGAGCAGACGCGTCGCCTTCTATTTTGCCGTTAAGAGTAAAAGTCAAAATATAGCCGTCTCTTTTTTCACCGACAAAACCCTCGCCGGAAGAACCGGAAACGCCTTTCGCTCCTTCATACATAAACGAATCGCTCTTGCCGCCGTTGCCGCCCGCGCCGCCGTCTCCGCCCGAATAGTTAAGTTCGCCGTGCAAGCAAATAAAAGCCCGTTCGGCTATAAGTCCCGCGCCGCCGTTGCCGCCGTCTCCGCCGTTACCGCCTTTGACTTTATTTACAATGCTGGTGCTAACGCTGTTTCCTCCGTTGCCGCCTTTTCCTCCGTTACCGCCGTTAAAGGCAATATCCGTATCGCCTTCGAACACAACGTAACCGAGCTTTGCCGCGGGTTTGCCGTCGTTTCCCGTACCGCCTTTGCCGCCTTGGGGCGTGTAATTATCGCCGTAAACATCGCCGTGAACGCCGTTCTCCCCGTCTGCGCCGTTTAAGCCGTACACTGCATTGCCATTTTCGCCGAGAGAACGAATAGTTATACACGCCTCTTTATTTACAGTAGAATTTTCTTCCAAATACAAACCGCGGAATTGAGCGTCATGAAGTTCGATTATCAGCGGCTTATTACGCACCGCAACCGTAATTACGCTTTCGTAAAGCTCGCCGTCGCCGACTATAACCGCTTTATCGACGGTGTTGGGAATTTTTATATCATTTCCGTCCGTTAAATCATACTCTGCATATTTCACGCCGCTTATTTCGGTAAATTCAAGCAAAACCTCTTCCGACTTCGCTTTGATTTCGCCGTTTTCCACGTTGACTGCCGTTATGCTAAGCTGTCCGCCTTCATCTATGTTCGCTACGCGAATTTCACGTTCTTCTATGTATTGACTCTTACTGCCCGTTCTGATGAGATATTTGTTCGCACCCTCGACTTCGCCCCACGAAAATATATTTCCGATTCTTTCTACAACGGGCGCGTCAAGTCCGTAAGACACACCGTCCTTTATTTCGCCGTTGAGATTAAAAGTCAATAGGTCTTTAATGGTTTTTCCGCCGACTAAATCCGTGCCGGAAGAACCGGGTCTTCCCTCGTCTCCGTCATCGTAACCGATACCTATAAACCACTTGCCCGCGCCGCCTGCGCCGCCCGAACCGCCGCTTCCGCCAGAACAGTTAAGTTCGCCGCTCAAACAAACAATAGCTTGTTCAACTATAAGTCCCGTGCCGCCGTTACCGCCCGTACCGCCGTCGCCGCCCTTAGAGTTCAGCGCACCGGGTTTACCGCCCCTTCCGCCGTCTCCTCCGCTTCCGCCGTAAAATTCGATATCGGCGTCGCCTTCGAATATCACATATCCGAGTTTTGCCGCAGATTTGCCGTCCGCCTGTAAAATGCCGCCGGCGAATACGCCCTCCGAGCCTTCCGCACCGCGCGAACCGTAAACGGCATTGCCCTTATCACCGAGAGAGCGGAGAGTGATGCACGCTTCTTTGCGCACAACCGTGCCCTCTTCCAGATGCAAACCGTAAAATTGCGCGTCGTGAAGTTCGATTATCAGAGGCGTAGTGCGCATCGCTACCGTTACTCCACTGTCGTGACGCTCGCCGTCGCCGACTATAACCGCTTTATCGACGGTATTCGGAATTTTTATATCTTTTCCTTCCGATATATCGTACTCCGCATAATTTGTGCCGCGTATTTCGGTGAATTCAAGAACAACTTCTTCCGACTTAGCTTTGATTTCTTCACCTGCCATATTGACAGCCGTTATACCGAGTTGTCCGCCTTTATCTATGTTCGCTACGCGTATTTCGCGTTCTTCTATGTATTGACTCTTACTGCCCGTTCTGACGAGATATTTGTTCGCGCCCTCTACTTCGCCCCACGAAAATATACTGCCCGTTCTTTCAACGGCAGGAGCATCGAGCTTGCTGTCTTTAAACAGAAAACATCCCGAAGAAAACATTAAAATCAACGTTGCCGCGCAAACAGTCGCCACGGCGCTTAACTTTAAAAATACGGATTTTTTCATCTCTTGAACATTATAAATCAAATCGTCATAGTTGTCAAACGCAATCGCCGCGCGCATAAAATGTATTATTAAATTTTTAAAAGGAGAAACGACTTGAAAAAAGCAATTATTTCCGTTCTTGTTGCCGCTATGCTCGCGCTCGGTCTGCCCGTAACGCTTGCAGGCTGTAAGAAGAACGATAACTTAATAAGAATTAACGAGGTTACTCATTCGATATTTTACGCTCCCTTATACCTTGCTGACGCACTCGGTTATTTCGAGGAAGAAGGTTATAAAATCGAACTTACCAATGGCGGCGGAGCGGACGCGACTATGGCGGCGGTGCTTTCGGGCGCGGCTGACGTAGGCTTCTGCGGTCCCGAAGCAGTAATATACGTGCACATAGGCGGTAGCGACGACGCGCCGAGAGTTTTCGGACAGCTTACAAAGCGCGACGGAAGTTTCCTTGTAGGCAGAACCGAACAACCCGATTTCAAATGGAGCGATTTGAACGGCAAAGAGATACTCGCAGGAAGAAAGGGCGGCGTTCCCGCAATGACTTTCGAATACGTAATCAAAAACAACGACATAGACTGCACGCTCAACTATGACGTGGCGTTCAATATGATGACGGCGGCTTTCGAGGGCGGAATTGCAGATTACTGTACTATGTTCGAGCCTGCCGCATCCGAATACCAAGCCGCGGGCAAGGGTTATATAGTTGCTTCCGTAGGTCAGGAATCGGGCGAAATCCCCTACACCTGCTTTATGGCTAAACAGAGTTATATAGACAAAAACGGCGACAAGGTAGACGCGCTTTTGAGAGCGGTTACGAGAGCCGTTAAATATATCAACGAAACCGACAGCAATACCGTCGCCGACTACCTGACGGCATACTTCGACGGAACGAGTAAAGCGAGCATTAAAACCTCGGTTGAAAGTTACAAGTCGATTGACGCATGGGTTACGAATATGGCAATGAAAGAAAGCTCTTTCAATAAATTGCAGGACGTAATCGAACTTGCGGGCGAACTTCAAAAAAGAGTTGCATTCGGCGACGTTGTAATAACCGATACCGCACAGAAAATTTACAGCGAAATTTATAAATAAAATGGTTACTTTCGACAATATTTCTTACACGTATCACACCAATGAGGGCGAAACGACAGCCGTTAAAGATTTGTCGTTCACAATAGCCGACGGACAGTTCGTATCCGTTATCGGACCTTCGGGGTGCGGTAAAACCACGATACTGTCGCTCGCGGCGGGACTTCTTTCCCCCTCCTCCGGCGTAGTAAGACGCAGTAACGGAGAATTCGGGTATATGCTTCAACGCGACGCGCTTTTTCCGTGGCGTACGGTTGAGGGAAATATATTTCTTCCGCTGGAAGTAAAAAAGCGCAATACGCCCGAAATGCGTGAAAAAGCCTTGGCGCTTGCCGTAAAGTACGGACTGAAAGACTTTCTCAAAAAGACGCCGAAAGAGCTTTCGGGAGGTATGCGGCAGAGAGTCGCGCTGATACGCACGCTTGCCGCGGAACCCGAAATACTTATGCTCGACGAACCGTTTTCCGCGTTGGACTACCAAACGCGACTCGAAGTTTGCGACGACGTGCAGAACATTATAAAGGGCGAAAAGAAAACGGCTTTACTTGTCACGCACGATATTTCGGAGGCAATCGCGCTTTCGGATAAAGTCGTGGTACTGTCGGCAAGACCCGCCCGCGTAGTCGCCGAGCATATAATCGAATTCGGCGAAGGAAGTCCCAAAAAACGCAGGGAATGCAGTGAATTTTCTTCGATGTTCGAGGTACTGAGAAAAGAACTCGGAATATAAATTCAAGCTCTTATAAGTAATTAAAGGGAACACTTATGAAAAACTTAAACTACTCGCGCGAACATATCGCGTATCTTAAAACGCAGAGAAACAAAAAATCGGTTATATTGAGCATCCGCAAAGCGGAACGT